>CAYXJO010000005.1:0-76933 GCA_964465205.1 uncultured Gammaproteobacteria bacterium | reverse complement strand
GAGGGATTCGAACCCTCGATACCTTTCGGTATACACGCTTTCCAAGCGTGCGCACTAGACCAACTATGCGATCCTTCCATTATCTTTCGCTTGCCTAAGCTTACTCCAAATCCAACTAAAAGTCAACAACCCGGTCAATATTAATACCACCCACTGCATCGGAGTAAATAACCAATAACGCGCATCCGACCCCGGCAAATCTGTGGCCCGTAAAAAATCTAGCCAAAAACGCACCCAACCATACATTACAAACGACCACAATAATATCATTCCCCTGCCCGACTTAATAATTCGATTAAATAAACAAGCAAAAATCATAAAAATAACGGCTGCCAACAAGGCGTCATACAGCCCCAAATCATGACGCGCGCCACCCGGGAAATTGATCGCCATAAAAAAACTAGACAACCTGCCCGGATGATCGTGGATAAAAAAACAACCGATCCTGCCGATAGCCCACCCCAACCACAAACCGATTGTCATAATATCTAAATACGGCGCAATTTCACGCCAACTAAAATGGCGTTTTTTGACAAACAAATAAACCGCTAACCCGGCACCAAAAAATCCGCCGAGCGACGAGGCGCCGCCCAGCCAAATTTTGATAATATCTCCTGGATATTGATAAAAATAATCAAATGAATAAAACAGTACAAAAAAAAGTCGTGCAAATATAAAACCTCCGACCATTACCCACAACGCCAAATCCAATACCACCTGTTCAGATAAAAAATATTTTTTGGCCAAATAAAAAGCCAAAACTAAACCCATTACAAATCCCAAAGAAACCATCAAACCCCACACCTGAATTGTAAGCGGACCCAAACTAATCTGAGTCCACTCAAAATATGGCAACATATTTATTTACCTAATTTTGCCAAATAATCAATTATCTCCTCCGAACTATCCACCATCATTACCGCATGTTCGTCCATCTGGCTAATAGTACGAAATTCTGAATATAACAAATGAATATAATCCATAAGCGGCTGCCAGAAGGCTTTACCATACAAAAACAAAGGCAGTGGTTCAATCTTTTTTGTTTCTATTAAAGTCAACAGTTCAAATAATTGATGCAGGGTGCCAAAGCCGCCGGGAAAAAATACAAATGCACGCGACGGCGCAGTGATAATCAACTTTCGCACAAACGGAAACACAAATCCAATCGACTTGGTAAGATAATTATTATGACGCTCAGCATGATCTTTGACCATATCCATACCCACACTCTCTCCACCACGCTCAAACGCACCACGGTTCACAGCTTCCATGGTACCCGGCCCCCCACCGGTAATCACGGTAATTTGATTATCGGCCAAAGCTTTACCCAAATCGTAAGCCGCCTGATAATAAGACGATCCCGGCAAGATACTTTTGGTGCCAAGTACCGTAACGTCGTTTTTTAAATTGGACAAAAACTCAAAACCTTCAACTAACTCTGCCATAATACGAAACACACGCCAATCCGGACCACCCTGACAAAACATTTCGTTCGGATCATTGGGGTCACACACATTCGGGCGGTCTTCGGTATCTTTGATAAATTCGATCGCTTCTTCGGCTGTATCGACAATATGCCAATAATTTACTTCTGATTCAGAAACCGAATTCACTTCACGACAAGATTTCTTGCGTACAAAATCTACCAATGGCTGCCAAAATTCTCGTCCCACTAATACAATGGGAGAACGCGGCATATAACCAAGCTCCATATAGTCCACTACTTCAAAAAACTCGTCCATCGTACCAAATCCGCCCGGAAAATACACGAAAGCATTGGCTGGCGAAGTAAGCATTACTTTACGAGTAAAAAAGTAATAAAATGCTATCGCCTGTTTCACATAAGGATTAATACGCTGTTCAAATGGCAGTTGGATATTAAGACCGGCCGATTCCCCACCAGCCTCAAACGCGCCTTTGTTCGCCGCTTCCATAATACCCGGACCGCCGCCGGTAATAGTGGTCAGTCCGTGCTTAGCCAAAAGCCTGCCCATTTCTTCGGCGATTTTATAATACTTATTATTTGGTTTGAAACGCGCCGAACCTAATACAGTCACTTCGTTTTTCAGGTCATACAAAAACTGATAACCATCGACAAATTCGGACATGATCCGAAATATTTTCCAACTATCGCGAAAATTAACCGGTGAGCCGGCAGTAGCAGCCAGATTAATATTTTCATTTATATTAGACTGTTCTTCGGGTTTTTTGGTCATATTAAAATATTGATCACAGTTATTAAGAGTCAATAATATTATACAATTTTTACACCCACTTGACAAATAAACTGTCTCCGTATTATACTAAAAATATGAGGGCTGCCGCACGCCCCCCTACATATGACAGCCATGGGCTGTCGCGAAACACCGGTGTAGTACACACTTTTCTTGCGGCCCTCAGGGTGCTGGCCTGTGCAGGCTCCAAATAACCGCCGGGCGCCAACGCGCGCCAAAGCTTTGACCTGCAGTGGCTACAAACCGGGACCCCTTTGGTCCCATTAACCAGACTTGTGCTTCATGTTCAAGCACGGGTCAGCACCCGCCCTTTTCAACTCCGACCTGTCGCTTACAAGCGGCCGGTCGGGCGCTAACGAGAGGCTCTGACTTATGTCATCCTCTCTTTTTCTTTTCTATGAAAACCACCTCTCTTCAAGAAACAAAAAATTACGCCATCAAACTAGCAAATGAATTATCCGAGGGCGATATTTTGTGTTTGTATGGCGAACTAGGCGCGGGCAAAACCGCCCTCACCAAAGGACTGGCAGAGGGTTTAGGTATTCACGAAGAAATCACCAGCCCCACCTTTACCCTCATGAATATCTATGATGTTAAATCAAATAAAAACGGAATCAAGCAACTAATTCATTTTGATACTTATCGACTCAAAGATGAACAGGAAATGATTGGAATCGGCGCGGAAGACTATTTGGGTACACCTGGCACAGTATGCGTAGTTGAATGGCCGGAAAAAATAGAGGGGTTGCTTTTTGAAAAGAAATTAAAAAAAATCACCATTAAACATCTGGGTGGTAATGAGCGAGAAATTATTGTTGATTAAATGATTATACTAATTAGCATAATCATTTATTATCTCTCAAAGAATAACTACACCCGCAATAATTCTGTCGATAGATTCCACGTTCGTCTATCATTTTGCTCCCGCGCTCCTGTCGTCCGCCTTTTTTCCAGTCTTCTTCGTGGAATTTAATATTATATTTTTTAGCCAAATTGACTCCAATCGGATGAATAACATCCGCTTTTTTGTTTCTACCTGAAGTAAGTGAAGTGGCAAAAATTTCAAAACCTTTCTCGGCCGCATACCGTGCGGCTCTTTCCAAACGAAAATAAAAACACTTGGAACAACGGGCACCGCCCTCAGGTTCATGCTCCAACCCTTTGGCCACCTGAGCGTGCCAATCAATATTATTATAATCCATATCTACCATGGGCACACTCCACTCTTGACACACCCTCACCACCTCCGCTTTACGTTTCAAATATTCTTCTTCCGGAAATATATTTGGATTATAAAAAAATACCGTCAAATCAAATCGACTTCTCAGCTCATCAATAATTGCAATACTGCAAGGCGCGCAACAAGTGTGTAGAAGAAGTTTAGCCATATTATTTTTTCTTTTTATCTTTTTGCGCCTGCATATATTCGTGCCAGCGCGTTTCTCCATCTGTTAAATACTTTTTATTTTTCAACTCTTTTGGCATATAATCTTGCTCCACCGGACCTTTAATGTCCGGATTGTATTTATATCCTTTACTATACCCAATTTCTTTCATAAATTTTGTTGGCGCATTGCGCAAATGAAGCGGCACGCCCAGATGCGAAGTGGCCCGGGCGTCCATAGCCGCTTCTTCATACGCACGATAGAGCAAATTAGACTTTTTGGCCATTGCACAGTACACTACCGCTTCGGCCAGATGCACATTGCACTCCGGAAAACCCAATTTATGACAAGCATCGTAAGCAGCATTGGCAATAAGTAAAGCGCGAGAATCGGCCATACCAACATCTTCAGCAGCAAAACGCAACACGCGACGTGCTACATAGAGCGGATCTGCCCCAGCTTCTACCATGCGAGCCAGCCAATACAGTGACGCGTTTGGGTCGCTACCGCGCATGCTCTTGTGCAGGGCGGAAATAAGATTGTAAAATTCCTCACCATTTTTATCAAATACTAAATGAGTACGTTGCAAAGCTTCTTTGATATCTTCTGCGCCAATTTTGATTGGCCCCGTATCTTCTACCTGTTTGCTCTTGATAGACGCTTTCGCTTTTACAGCCAGCTCCAAACCATTGAGCGCGGTTCGCGCGTCACCACCGGATAATTCTGCCAACAAATTCAAAACATCATTGGTGATTTTGAGTTCATAATTACCCAAACCTCGATTCTTATCCTTCATGGCTTGCTTTAAAATTTTTACTATATCCGCATTTTCTAATTTGGATAAAACAAAAACTCGCGAACGGCTAAGTAAGGCACCAATAATTTCAAAAGAAGGATTTTCAGTAGTAGCACCGATGAGTATTATTGTGCCATTTTCCACATACGGCAAAAGGGCATCCTGTTGAGCTTTATTCCAACGATGAATTTCATCAATAAACAGAATAGTGCGCACACCCAAACGTAGCGATTCTTTGGCGCGATCTATGGATTTTTTTAGTTCTTCTTTACCACTCATTACGGCTGAAATTTTGATAAACTCGGATTTCGTCTGTTCGGCAATGATCGCCGCGAGAGTTGTCTTACCAGTACCAGGTGGACCCCAAAAAACCAACGAAGAAAGTTGATCGCTTTCGATAAGTTTACGCAACAATTTCCCCTCGCCTACTATTTCATTCTGGCCAAAAAATTCATCAAAGTTGCGTGGACGCATGCGATCGGCTAAAGGATTAAACTCAGGCGACATATTTTTCAATTTTATTTACTATCCAAAATTTTGTCCTTCTCCACCAGCCACGGGTATGCGTTTTGAGAGTATCAAACGGCGCGGCTTTTTGCTTCCAGTCATTCAAAATTTTATTTAAATCAGCCACCATGTTGATATCGGTAAAATATACTCCAGCTTCTTCGTTCAAATTAAAACTGCGCCTAGTTAAATTCACACTACCCACGAGCCCCACCCGACCATCTACAGACATCGCTTTACTATGATTCATTTGATCAGACAAAAATATATTTACACCCCATTTCTGCATCCTTTTAAAATACTTTTGAGCAATCATTTCCATGAATTCCACATCAGTACGCGCCGGCATAATAAAATCAATACGCACACCGCGACGAGCTGCGCGCTCCAGTATGCGCAAGAAATCCCGATCGGGGGCATAATAAGGCGTAAACAGGGTAACACTTTCTTTGGCGGCGTTAATCAAATCACGATAAATACGTTTTAGTTTGCGAGAAGAGTGAGCATTGGGTGAATGAAATATAAAATTAATTTTTTCTTTCAATTGCGACAGGCCGCCGGTTAAATTAGGATGACGAATATGCCGCATTTTTTTCTTATCACCTCCAACCTTCACATAAGATCTGGCAAAACCGTACAACAATGGACGCACGGCCGTGCCGGTTACTTGTAAATGCAAATCTAGCCAATCATGGTGGGCAGCGTGCACATTGACACCCCCCACAAATCCAACAACACCATCCACCACCAAGATCTTACGGTGATTTCTTTGCCAAATGCGATCACGCCATTTCCGGAATATATTACGCGTAAAAATCGGATGATACCAAATTAATTCTACACCACAAGAACGTAATAGTCGTGCTGATTTAGAAGTAAATTCTATACTGCCAATAGAATCGAAAATTAATTTAACATCAACTCCCGCTTTTGATTTCTCACACAATAAATCTATAAATCTATTGCCTTGAACATCGTCCGTAAAAGTATACACTTCCCAATAAATAAACTTGTGTGCTGTAGATATCGCACCAAACATCGCCTCCCAGGCCGAAGCAGTGCTGTCTAAAAATTTATAAGAAAAATCTGACATATTACTTATTCCAAACTTTTGATTTTATCTTGTCCAACAAAGATAAAGATATGCCGCCGGAAACAAATAACAAAATAGCGTAAACGACAACCCCCAAAGGTACGGCAATTAAAAAATTTATACGCAAGGAGATGTAATGGACTATTACCCCCATAATTCCGGCCGGTATGAAAGCTTGTAAAAAATATTTCGACAATATTTTAAGATCTAATTTGATATATTTATTGGAAAATAAAAATCCGCTGATACATAAAATAAAATTGCTAACTAAGGCGGCCAACGCCGCACCGTAGATGCCCCATCTGGGCAGTAGTGCCAAATTGATGGCTATATTAACAACCAAAACTGCGGCCAGTAGTGAAGTTTGAGTTTTTTGATGATTGGTGGCATTGAGTAATGCACCGGTAATAAAACTTAAAAAACCAAAAATCAAACTTCCCATCAAAATCTGCAGCGCAGGCGCAGCCAACGCATAACTGGGACCATACAAGAATATCATAACCGGTTTTGCGATAGCGATCAGGCCAAAAGACAGCGGGAAAACAATAGTAAAAAGATACCGCCAAGATTTGGTAAATAATTCACTGATTTTTTCTTTATTTTCCAAACTAAAAGTGCTCATCACCGGATATACACTAGCGGCAAGTGCAATTGGAATGAACTGAAACGCAAAAGTAATTTTGTACGGCACGCTCCATAATCCCAATTCTTGTTTAGTAAGCATCTTGGACATAAGTAAAGAATCGCTATAGGCATAGAGACGCCCAAGAATCCCAGCCATAGCCAGTGGTATAGAAAAAACTAAAAAAGTTTTAAAAATATTCTTGTCGAATCGCAAACCAAATCGCAAACCAAATCGTCGGCGGGCTACTGTGGCGGCAAAAACAGTATTCATAATACTAGGAATAGTGTAAGCCAAAATAAGCCAGATGAGAGGCCAGCGTAAATACAAAGTTACCGAACCAATCACCAGTGTGATAAGTTGCATGCCGACAATACCAATACCTTCGTATACCAAATTTCGTTTGGCTCGGAACACGCAATAAAACATGGTGTGTAAATTATCAAATACCATGGTCACCCCGGCAATATAAATTAAATACTGAGTAGTAGTCGGATAGTTTAAAATATTTACTGTTAAAACTAACAGTAAATAAGAAACCAATCCAAAAAATATTTTTGTAACCAACACAGTACTAAGATAACGTTCGGTATCACTCGGAAACTTGGCCGATTCGCGGGTTAGTACGGAGTTAAAACCAAAATCAGCGATCACGGCAAATATCGTACTAAAAGCGATGGCGAAAAAATACACACCCGTATTCTCTACTCCGATGAGTCGCGCGATTACTGTAAAATACACAAAAGATACCAACTTCTGTAATACAGAAGCGGCGGTCATAAAAGTAGTGTTTTGTGTGACACTATAAGCCATAAGTAATTAGTATTTTAACACAATAAAACCGTACAGGAAAGGACTAGGCACACCAAATTAACGAGATAATTATTTTTGGCTAAAATCAGCTATTTTTTGGATAACACTCTTGACAAAAATCACCATTTATGCTATGCTAATCTGTTCTTTTTCAAATTTTACCAAATCAATACCGATCTGCATATTACACACCAACGTGCTGTTTAGTATGTAGGTCGGTATCAGATGCACAGGTAGGATTGTCGCGGGCGCGACAGTCTAAGATGCTCCGGGTGGAGCTTGTGCGTTTTGAACCGCTACGATAAGGAGGGTCCATGAGCGCGGATAACACGTTGTTGATCCTGGCCACTCTTCGTCGCGATGGATTGCCCGGTTTCGAATACCGGGTGGCCCATGTACAGGCGGCGGGCAACATCACCGGACCGATGGAGCCCGACTATCCGTCGGCGCAACATCCGGTGCTGCACCACGAAACCGTGCTGCGCGCCTACGCGCAAGCACCACTGTTCTTCGATGAGACGTCTGCTCGCAAGTACGCAAACCGGATGGAGCAGCGCATCATTGCGGACTGTGGGATCGTGGAGTACGGCGTCAAGCTGCACCAGACGAACGTCTACTTCCCGGCCACGGACGCCAAGAAGGCGCGTCGGCAGCGCTTCGCCGGGAAGCGACACTAAACAGCAATCGCCCATTCCCTCGTACGTCAAAAACGCGTCGTCAGACGCGCCCCGACGTACGGGGCTTTTTTATTTAAAACTATCAAATGCACTAATTTTATTGCGAAGATAGTTGTTTTGACCTATTCTGAACTTCGGCTTGTTTTTTTAAAAAAAGTTTTTTATTGCCAAATTTTTTAGTAACACTTGAAGTCAAACTTTTGGAAAATATCATGGTTTTTTCGTTGCCCATATCTTCGGCGACGTATGACTCTTCAATCATCCCAATCTTTCTATACAGATCCACAGCCACCTGATTATCTATCAAATCGGTGTATAAACGAAAATTCTTATAACCCATTTCCTTGGCTTTGGCCATAGTCCAAAGCAACAGTTCTTTACCATATCCCATTCCTTGATACTGCGGCAAAATACCATACCAACCACACCAGGCATCATCCGGATATTCAAAATAAGAATAAATTCCGGTGATGCCTATTGGAATATTGTTTTCATCTTTACATATCCAAAAATCAACACTCTTTCTAAAATTATTACCATAAACCTCTGTAATCAGACTTTTATCAGCCGACGCCTTCAAATTCAAAGCATCATTTTCTTTGGGAAAAATAGTATGTTGTATCTCAATGGCCAAATTGATGTTTTCCTTAGAAACTTTATCGCAAATAATACGTTTTTGATCCATATAATATGCATAATAACATATGGTTCGCAAAAATAACAGGGGAAGATTATGTAAATATACAAAAAGACGGATAGAACATATTTTTGTGACTTATGAGCCCACATTAATTTAAAATTAATATTCGGGCGAACTAGGCACTAAAATATATTCTATCCGTCTTTGAAAATATAGAATTTAGCGTTTGCTCCACTGCGGTGCGCGACGAGCGCGTTTGAGACCGAATTTCTTGCGTTCTTTGGCACGAGCGTCTCGAGTCAAAAAACCAAGAGTTTTGAGGGTCTTGCGGAATTCATCATTCCACACCACCAAAGCGCGCGCGATGCCGTGTTGTACGGCAACAGATTGCGCTTTTTTACCAGATCCACTAACTTTGGCGGACACATCCAAATCTTTTTCTTTGGCCAAAGCTTTGAGTGGGGCGATAATGGCATCACGCATTTCAAAATATGGAAAATACTCTTTATAATCCACACCATTAACGGTAATGTTACCACTACCCTTATCGATGCGTACGCGGGCGGCTGATGTCTTGCGGCGACCAACTGCGCGATACACTTCTTTACCACGATTTATTTTAGTCATAGGTATCAGAATTACTTAAAGGATACTCTGCGCAAACGATCAGTGCGCATTTTATTCTTCGGAATCATCTTGGCTACCGCATGCAGTACGACTTTGTCCGGTTTTTCCATCATTTTCTTGGCTGGAATTTCTTTTAGACCACCCGGATAATTACTGTGATGACGATAGACTTTTTGATCAATTTTTTTACCGGTAAATTTAATGTATTTCACATTTTTTACCACTACCTTGTCCCCCATATCTTTATATGGGACATAGCTAGGTTTACCCTTGCCCATAATCAAACCCGCAATTTGAGAGGCAAGACGTCCGGGAGCCATGCCGGTAGCATCAATTTCGATTGCTTTTCTTTTGGTCATATTACAAAATTAATTACACAAATTCAATCAATACTTCTTCGGCTCCGTCACCTTTACGATTTTTGAGAAGTACAATACGAGTATACCCGCCTTTTCGTTCGGCATAACGCGGTCCCAATACTTCCATGAGTTTTCGTACGGCATTCTCTTGTTTAAGTTCCGCAGCGATGGCGCGACGACCAGCCAAAGTATTGGCTTTGGCTTTGGTAATCATTTTTTCGACCAAAGATTTCAAAGCTTTGGCTTTTGCCTTGGTGGTTTTAATTTTTTCGTACAAAACTAGACTCGCCGCTAAACTCGCCAGAAGCGCTTTGCGCGGTCCCGCCTTACGGTCTAATTTCACCTTTTTCATTTGATGGCGCATATTTTAAAAATTATTTCTTTTTAGTTGTCTTTTTGGCATGAGGTTTCTTCTCTTTCTTTTCGATTTCTTCATCGCCGGTGTTTTCTTCGCTTGATTCATCGTCATTATCCTCAGTAACAGATTCTTCCATTACACGGACTTCTTCTTGAGCACCAATACCATTAAGCACTACCGAAAAATGATCCATGAGAATCTGAGTGGATTGATAGAGCGCTGCTTGAGGAGTGATGGTGCCGTTGGTTTCGATATTAATAGTCAATTTTTCGAAGTTGGTAATATCGCCCACGCGGGTGTATTCCACTTTGTAACCAACATCCTTAATAGGAGTGTAAATAGAATCAATCACGATAGTTCCCAAATCGTAATTTTGACGATTTTTCTCTTCTACCGGTTTAAAACCACGACCACGACCGACAGTGATTTCCATCTCAAAAGCTTTATTGGTGGTAAGATTGGCAATAACCAAATCTTTGTTGATAATTTCCACATTAGCATCGCGAGCAATATCGCCAGCAGTCACTTTACCAGGACCTTTTTTATTAATTGTCAAAACCACCGGTTCATCGGTAAACACTTTCACCGCTACTTGTTTTAAGTTAAGCATAATTTCCACCACATCTTCCTGAACACCCTCAACAGCGCTAAACTCATGCTGTACGCCTTTGATTTTGAAGGCCTCAACAGCTGCGCCCGGCAAAGAAGATAAAAGCACGCGACGCAAACCATTGCCTAAAGTGGTACCATATCCGTGATAACAAGGGGTGATGATAGCAGTCCCCATATTCGGATTGGCACCCTCCATGAACTCCACTTTGGAGGGCAAGAGTATATTTTCCATAGGTAATTTAAATTACCCCATCCGCACAAAGTCGGACGAGAAAATTAACGAGAATAAAATTCAATAATCGCTTTTGGATTAAACGGAACCACATCGACCGTGGGTGTGTTGAGTACTTTGGCAGCGAACTTTTTGGCATCTACGTGAAGCCAGCTTGGAGCTTCGTATTTGCCTAATTTTTCAGCCAAATTTTCAAAAGCTTTTTTGGAATGAGCTTTGGTAGACAACGCAATCTCATCGCCGACTTTCACGCGATAAGAGGCAATGTCTAATTTTTTACCATTAACAGTGATATGTCCATGGCTTACCAATTGACGAGCCATACTGCGCGAAGGAGCAAAACCCATGCGGAACACCACATTGTCCAAACGTGATTCCAAATAATTGATAAGATACTTGCTAGTATCACCAATTTTACGAGCGGCTTCTTCTACATAGTTCTCAAATTGTCGTTCACGCAAACCATAGTGTTGTTTGGCTTCTTGTTTTTCACGCAATTGACGGCCATAACTTGATGGTTTATTGCGTTTGCTCGCCACACCATGTTGTCCAGGCGGAAAATTACGCTTGAGTATGGGGCATTTTGGTCCCAAACACTTATCGCCTTTCAAAAACAATTTTTCCCCGGCGCGTCGGCATTTGGAACATTTGGAGTCTAATTCTTGAGTCATATTTAAAGTGAGGAAATAAACAAATTAAACACGGCGACGTTTCGGAGCACGACAGCCATTGTGTGGGATTGGGGTAACTTCGTTAATTGAAGCTACATTCAAACCATTGGCATGCAAAGCACGGATAGCGCCTTCGCGACCACCACCAATACCCTTGACATAGATAGTAACATCTTTGAGTCCGTATTGAGCACACTTGTCCACCACAGCCTTCACCACCATACTAGCGGCATAAGGAGTGGCTTTCTTTGGTCCTTTAAACCCTGCAATACCAGCCGAAGACCAAGCCAAAGCATTGCCGTTTGGATCAGTAATGGTCACAATAGTATTGTTGTAGCTAGCTTGAATATAGACATTGCCACGCACTACTTGTTTGACCGCTTTTTTGTTGCTTTTTTTGGTTTTGGGCGTCTTTTCTTCTACGGTGGACGCAGTAGCCGGATCGGCTGCCGCTACCACAGCTTGCTTTACTTCTTCTGACATAATTTTAAATTATTCTTTTTTCGTAAATAAAATTATTATACTAGGTCTTCTGGGCTGCTGGTTTTTTACCGGAAACAGCTGTCTTGCGCACATTGCCACGTACAGTACGAGAATTAGTTTTGGTGCGTTGACCACGTACTGGCAAATGTTTCATATGACGAATGCCGCGATAGCACTTTACATCTTTCATACGCTTGATATTCGCGATTACTTCACGACGCAAATCACCTTCGGTTTTGTGATTTTTTTCTACCAATTCACGCAGCTTATCTTGTTGCGCGGTAGTTAGGTCTTTCACGCGAATATTGCCATCGATACCTGCTTTCTCCAATATTTGATCGGCCAAAGCCGGACCGATACCATAAAGATAACGGAGTGAAATCCGCACTTTTTTCTCCTTGGGAATGTTGATACCACTGATACGCATAAAAATTGGGTAATTAATTAACCTTGACGTTGTTTATGTTTTGGATTAGCACAAATTACTTGTACTCTTCCTTTGCGGCGCACTGTTTTACACTTGGCGCACACTTTTTTTACCGAAGCACACACTTTCATAGGAATTAAAATGAAATTAATGAAAACTTCTTTATATTAAATTAATAGGTAAGCTAAAATACCAACCACTGCCGCGATATCCTCGTCCCCTTTAGACATATTGCCCTAAAGCGGGAACTCCACCGCACTGGTTGATATATTATTTAGTTGTATTGTTTGGATTAGTAACGATAAGTGATTCGACCCTTGGTCAAATCATATGGCGTCATTTCTATCTTTACTTTATCGCCGATGCCAAGTCTGATTTTGTTGAGACGCATCTTGCCAGCCAAGTGAGCGACGATTGTCTGCCCACTTTCGAGAGTTACTCGAAAAGTCCCGGCTGGAAGAAGTTCTGCAATTTTACCAGTCAGCTCGATATTGTCATTATTCTTTACCATTTGTAAAAAACTTAATCCGCTATTATTTTAGCGGAAATAATAGAATTAGTCAAGAGTCTTTGGCCACAAAACTATAATTTGGCCAAAATTAGCCAAATTAAACCTTATGATTATCCAAATAATCCTTCAACACACCATTTGGCTCCCAATTTGTCCCCACCACATTGTCTAACAAATTACCCAGACTGATTTTGAAAGGGATTATTTTTCTATCTTTTCTATCTTGCCTGTCTAATGTGAGTGGTTTGATAAGCATGGTTTGGCGTACAAAATAAACTCCATCCTTGTCGGTCAGTCCCTCCACATTTCTAATATCTTTTGGTAACTTAAACGCCGACGAAACAAAAAAACTTTGTTGTTTTTCATTCCAATCCACAAAAATATCAGCGCCACAAGCCACCGCACCATTGAAACCGGTTGGCAACTGTGGAAATCCTTGCCCGCGTAAATTGATAGCAACTTTCACTGGTGGACCTTTTTTATCGGGCGGATCCACAGAAATTACTAACCCATTTTTTTTCATTTCTTCAAATACAGCGGCGGTATTTTCAACATTCGTTTTTTCTTTGTAATAAGGGTTGGTCCGACTCTCACCCGAGGCAAATCCCCCGTCCACCGCGCGCAAAATATCTTCGTGTTCCACAATACCTAACATTACCATTTCATCATTAGTCAGTTCTTTGTGTATATCAAAATCTTTTCTCGAAACCAGACGAAACAATTCATCGTATTTTTCAAACGGTACATATCTAGCCATACCAACCAAAGTTCGATATGATCTCTCAAAAACATGCTTAATTTCAGTACGCAATTTGGTATCCCCACGTCTATTGTAGCCATAACCAAAATTAGACATCGAATCAATGGTGGTGACAAAATCCATAATACGATCTAGCTCCTTAGTTCTTTTCAAATAACCATGTTCGGTAAGCCACCCATACACAAAACTGGCAGCCGAAGAATCAGGATTGGAAAACCACGCATGATGATCGAGTACGGTCGTAACACCGCGAATTTTGTTATAAGCAATATTTTGCCATCTTGGATTGGCGTCTTTGGCCAAAGACACGTTAAAACTAAACCCGTCACGACCACCCGTGTCGGTGTTAAAAGCATTTTTTACCGCCTTACCCGGTACAGAAAAATCTACATTGCCAGTTTCTTTATTTTCACCCTCTTGTAGATTGGTTTTAAAACCAGCCATTGATAACAACTTGATACACGTACGACCATCTAAATCGGCATAATCCATCTTTTTTACCTGCCCACTTTTTTCTTGTACACGTCCATGAACAGCAAAAACATCCACCAAACCGCGTATCATATCATTGAATTCCACACGATCTTCCAACTTGGGATCGGCCAATTGCGCTAAACCACCCTCAGAGGCGGCCGCCAAACACACCGCCCATTCATTATACTCGCGCCAGCGAGCCAATTCAGCTGTAGTCATTTTAGACATGACCCCTGTGGTTGGCACTATTTCATTTTCTTTTCTAAAATACGACGAAGACCAATCAGAGGAAACGGTTTCCTCTTGTTTTTGGTTTTTCTTTTTATCTACACCGGCATTATGTTGGGCTTCTGCGGACGACACTGAAATATTTTGGTTGTCTGGCACTGACATGTCTTGAGGTTCTGTCGCAACCGATGCGCCGTTTGGCTCAACCGATGAAATAGGGGCTGTGTGTCCTTTAATAACCGCCACTGGTTGAAAATTATCTGGTTTGGTTGTCTTTTTTGGTTTGTTAAATTGATCCAAATTTAACTCGCGACGCTTACTCATTGCTTCCATTGCTTTCTTATAATCTTCTTCCATGTTACCGGTACGGCGATAATCTTTGTCACCAGAAATATAATACGCCTCAAGCTGGGTACGCCAATGTTGCCTGTTCCACGGTTTTCCCACTTCATCCATTACTTCCGGATGGGCGTCTTCAAAATAACGCAAACTATTATCACTCAACAGTTTAACAATATGATTAATCTCATCCTGCTCTTTTTTCTTTTTGGTATTAATTGCCAAAATCTGCAATTCTTCTATCAAGTCATCCACTGGCACACCTTCACGTTGGGTTTGCCCACCAGCTGACACTTCGATTTTTCCATCTTCGGCGCCTTTGGCTACTGCCAATGCGCGATTAACTGCATCCACCACCCAATCAAGTCTATTTTTCTTTTCACCAGCGGCTTTGCGAATGGCGGTTTTCAAAATATCCACACCTTTTTCTACAGCATCTACCAATCTTTCTCTGGTTAACTCCAGACTATCTTCCTTTTGTTCTACTGCCGGTTCTGTGGCTGGCTCGACCGCTGTTTTGACAGCAACTGGTTTGGGTAATTTTTCTTTTTTGGCGGGTGCATCAACTTTTTTCGGTGTGTCTTTTTCTGTCGCTACCACACTGGCATTATCCGCCTCTGCCGTCACTTTCATCGCTTCCGCCCCAGCCGGTTCAACATTCGTTTCGCCTTTTTCCATTTTATCCAAAATCTTTTTGGCCACTTCGTTGTTTGGGTCTTTTTCAACTACCTTATTTAAGGCTTCTTTCACTGTTTGAGTATCGCCCAATAAATGACCGACATAAGCCATATAAACCCACCAATGAGTCGCGTTCGGTAAGACAGTTAACCTTTTGGTTATTTTATTCATGGCTTCGGACAAAAGTTTGTGCCGCTTTTTTTCGTTAGTGGTCTTTTTGGCAGATTCTACTAATTGATGTATTTTGGTTTCTCGCAATTTGGCGCGCGGCGGATCATTGTCTTCATTTAAAATTTCTTCGGTAGATTGCACAAGAGGTATTTCTGCCGCTACCGCCTGTGATTCTTCGTGTGTATAAAATGCCTGTTCTACACCAGCCAGTGCAAACATTCTTCTTATTTTAAAAACTAAAAAATCTAAAGAAGCTTTCAGTTGGTCCAGGTCTTCATCTATATCAGCGGCACTTGCATCTCTGGTAGATTTAGTTCTAAAGCCAGACCTACCACCCTCTACCGCCTGGCCCTTCATTTTCATAGACAATCTACCAAACTCATCCATCGCAATATCCAAAGCTTGTATCACTGTGCTATCGGTAGTTTTCTTCCAAGCAATTTCAAAACCGCGTGGAGTTTTTTTATCTTCACTCAAACGTACCGGCGTATAAATTAATTCTGTACCAGGAACACTTAAGTTAACTTCTACTTTTGATCCAATTTTTAACAAACCGGTTTTGGAATCAAAAAAATATCCCAATTTTTCTTTATCGCGAATTCTCTTATCTTTACTAGCCAAATCTTCTTTCGTCGCTTTTTCGGGTATAGATTGGGTAGTATCGTATGCAGCCTTGTCCACTTCTACACCTTCCACATCTTGTGCTGGATTGGCCCATCCGTCCTCTACTTCTACCAAAATCTCTTCCCACATTTTTTGGTCATCGGCAGAAAATTCTTTTGGGGATTCTGGTTTTTCCTCCACTGTCACCGGGGCTTCGGCGATTGCTGGCTCTGACAACCAACCGTAGATTTTATCCATTTCTTCCAAATGTTCACCCAACTCTTTCACAAGATTACGAAATTTTCTTGCTTCGTCTTTTGTAATATTGTCTTTTGTCTTAATCTCGTCAATCAATGCTAGCTTGTTTCCAAGATCGCTTTCCATATCAGAAGCAGAAAACCACCCCCACTGCGCCCCAGTTGCCAAAAAATGATCTAGGTTACTTTGCGAAAGATTGTTGATTTTATATTCGACAGTATCCCAAGTGGCCAACACATCCGCATCCAGTCTGACTTCCTGCGAATCATAATGTTCCGACATTTCTCCTGTGTCTTGGTGAGTTTTTTTACGAGTACGATCTCGACGTACACCATCATTTTTACCAACAAATCCATGTTCTGGTTTCACGCCAGCTTCTCCTGATTGTTGTTTCTTGGGCATATGAATATTTTAGTTAGTTATTACCGACCCATGATTATTTGGTAAACCAGGTTCGATTTTGTATACAAAATATTTATAAATAAGAAAATTCCAACAAATCGACATGGCGATATTCACTATTCTGACTATTAAATTATAGTACACTTCTAGTAAAATCCAAACATTAGCGAAAGTGGATTTCAAATTTAGCACTTCGGTAAAAAACCACATCCAAGTAATGGCAAACAAATAATTACCGGCATACACCAACAAAAAACGAATTACCTGGAGATGGGTCATGCCAGTGGCCTTGAACGTCCAATACTTGTTGAGTAAAAAAATGTAACAAAAAGTAAGCAAGCCGTTGAGCATGACAGCATACACAGGACGCACCTGCCAAACCATAGTAAGCAGATACAAAGTACCGATATCCAAAACCGTACCACTAATACCGGTGATAAAATAGTTTGTAAATTGTTTGCGCACCGACCAAAAGTAGTCGAAGATTTTACGCACAAATAATTAACTTGTAGCCTAACATGTATTGATTTTGGCCAGCGGCCATCGCACCCCGCCGCGCGGGGCGTAGCGCCGACAATCCGGCGCAAGTCTGGCCGCAAGAAAATTAATACTGTTAGGCGTAAATATTATTCCAATATTGCTTTAATACGCCGTACTCCGGCGCTAACTGCTTCTTCTTTGGTAATTTTAAATCTTCCCAAGACACCGGTATGTTCCACATGCGGACCACCGCAAATTTCTTTGGAAAAAGTAAGTGAGTTCTCGTGAGCAGACGGATATTCGATGGGATCGCCAACACTGTAAACTTTTATTTTGGTGCCATATTTATCTTCGAATAACCCCATCGCCCCTTTGGCCTTGGCTTCGATCACTGTCATTTCAGCGCAATCGACATGATAATCTTTAGAAATAGCGTAGTTCACCAATGCCTCTACTTTTTGTTTTTGTTCATCGGTCATTTTTTCGGGATGAGAAAAATCAAAACGAAGGCGTTCGGCGGTAATATTGCTGCCGCGCTGTTCCACATGGGTACCCAGCACTGCCCGCAGGGCCGCGTGCAGTAAATGAGTCGCTGTGTGATACTTGGTAGACATTTCACCGTGATCCGCCAAACCACCTTTAAACTTGGCTTCGGCACCGGAGCGAGACATATCCTGGTGAGCTTTGAAGGCTTCGTCAAATGCGTTCACATCCACTCGCAAACTATTTTCATTAGCGAGCTCAACAGTCATCTCCAACGGAAAACCATAGGTATCATACAATTTAAACGCTTGTTTACCGGAAATTTCACTAATCACCAGGCCGGTTTTCTCGAGTGCCTTACGAAAGCCGTCAAGCAACTTTTCAAATTCTTTAAATCCTTGTTCCAAAGTATTGCGAAATTTACTTTCTTCTCTCGCCATCTCAGTGAGCACAAATTCACGATTGCGAACCACTTCAGGATAGACGTCGGCAAAAATTTTTATCACTTCTTCGGCAATTTGAGAACAAAAGTTTTCATGGATTCCCAAATTACGTCCATAACGCACCGCTCGACGAATCAACCTGCGGACAATATAACCCTGATCAACATTAGAGGGTGCTATTTTGCGATCATCACCCATGATCATGGTGGCACTGCGCACATGGTCGGCCACTACGCGCATTGCTTTGGTGATTTCTGTATTTTCGATATATTCATGCCCGGAAATATCTTGGATCTTTTGAATCAATGGCCAAAAAGTATCAATTTGAAAAACATCCGCATAGCCATTTAGAGTCATAAGGGTGCGTTCGAGCCCCATACCCGTGTCAACGTTGGTCTGAACCAACGGTACATATTTACCTTCGGTAGTTTTGTTGTATTGCATGAATACATCATTCCAAATCTCGAGCCAATTATCTTCGTCGGTCGCTGGATTATTACTCTCGGGGGGAAATTCGGTCTCACCTTTCCAAAAAAACATTTCAGTATCCGGACCGCACGGACCAGTTTGTCCAGCTGGACCCCACCAATTATTATTTTTTGGTAAATACGCGATTTTGTGAGTAGGTACGCCACAACTTTTCCAGACATCGGCCGATTCTTCATCGCGCGGAGCACTTTCGTCACCCTCAAAAACTGACACCGCCAATTTACGCGGATCAAGTCCGAGCCATTTGGTATCGGTGAGAAATTCCCAACTCCATTGAATAGCTTCTTTTTTGAAATAATCACCAAGCGACCAGTTGCCAAGCATTTCAAAAAAAGTGTCATGACGATTGTCGCCCACTTCGTCGATATCTCCCAAACGAATACATTTCTGCACATCGACCAGACGTGTACCTTCAGGGTGCTTCTCACCAAGCAAATACGGCACGAGCGGATGCATGCCGGCCATAGTAAACAAAGCCGTAGGATCATTTTCCGGCACCAGTGAAGCCGAAGGTAATATTTTATGACCCTTGCTGGCAAAAAATTCTAAATATTTTTGACGAAGTTCACGAGAAGTTATCATACAAATACTTATTCACTAAAAACAACAGAATTATTTCTGTCCTCCTTAAAATATTGTATCAAAAAACATTGACAAATGCAAGAAAATATGCTATACTGGGGGCAACTTAACAGGCAGAAACCACGCCCTTTTTACCGATTTTAGGAGGAGGAACCCATGCTTGCACCGATCGCGACCGAAGAGAAAAAAGGTGCTTACGTTCCCATTCTGGCAGTGGACGCAAAGCTGCCCATCGGCGACATCGTGGACTTCGCCCGCGCTCAAGAAGGCTCAAAATCCCGTGAACTTATTATCATCTCTGATGACGATATGTTTCACGAAATCGCGGCCCAACCGAGCTTTCCAGTCATTCCCAAAGACCAATTTTGCAAAGAGGCGGCCTCGGGAAAAAAACCGCGCGGGCTGCTGGTGTGCTTGGTGCACAAACCTGAATACCCGGGATTCGCGGCCGTCGGACATATCGACTGCGACACCGGCGAGGTTTTTCACCAGACCAAATACGACCTGCATCACCAGATCAACAACATTCCCCTCCTCCCCATTGCCCAAACCGGCCCGGCCCCGGCGTAAGCAACTTCTTGATGCCCCGCTTCATCGAGCATGGCGTACCCACCTTGGGTACGCCTATTTTTTCCCCGAAGAAAAAACCAAACAGTAATTTGGTTTATTTTTTTGCAACAAATCAGTTTCGTAATAATTAATTTGAGGAAAAATTTTTCGCAAACTTGTCACCACCACATCTCGACCGATCAAACTAACTGTTTTGTCGCCACTAATATATTTATCCGCCCAATACGACAAATGGGATTTCAAATAACCAGGTTCAATATCCTTAATAATTATTTTTGTGTTTGCATTTACCAATGCCGCCAAATCACAAAAAAACACTGCTCGGTCAGCGGGCATCACATGGTGTAAAACATCGCTAATTAAAATATAATCAATCGGACCGTTTTCTGACAAATACTTTATTTTATAATCCGCCATACTCACGCCCGGCAAAATAGTCACCTTACTTTTAAAATTAGGGTCGATAAAATTACCAATCTTCGGTGCGATATCTATCATGGTAATTTTAATATTTGGAAACCTGGTGACAATATGATTAATTAACTCACCATCACCACCACCAACATCCAACAGATGACCGCCAGCTGGAATCGCAGGCAAAGCACTGGCCACCGCTTCCAAATCTACAAAAAATCGTCGATAAATCTTACCGACGTGTTTGAAATATTTTGGGCCCAAAATTTTACGACACATTTGTCCGATGGACATAATTTATTTAATCGCTCCCCCACCCAAACAAATATTATTTTTATAAAATACCGCGAACTGTCCGGGGGTGACAGCGCGTTCTGGTTTTTTAAATTTTATCAAAAAATCTTTTCCAACCGGAGAAACTATTGCCGAACGCAGTGCCTGACGATGACGAAGACGCACCGAACAACTTAGTGGAAATTTGCTGGACGCTATAATCCAATTTACATTGGATACCAAAATTTCTTTTTTATACAATGCCGGGTCATGCTCTTCGCCCACTACCAAAATATTCTGAGACAAATCCTTATCCACCACATAGAGTAGAGTTTGGTTGTGCCCGGCCACGCCAATACGTTCGCCAATTGTATAAAAAGGCAGACCACGATGTTCCCCCACCACCTTGCCGTTTAACATAATTTTCCCTGGAGATGGTTTTATTTTTTTCTCCAAAAATTCCTTCATCGGCACTTCGCCGACAAAACATATTCCCATACTCTCGGCTTTTTCGGCAGTAGGTAATTTAAATTTTTTGGCCAATGCGCGTACTTGGGTTTTGGTGTATTTACCGATCGGAAACATTGAATACTTTAATTGTTCATTGGATAATTGGTGTAAAAAATATGTTTGATCTTTGTCTGTATCTTTGGCACACAGTAACTTTCCGTTTTTAGTCTGGGCATAGTGGCCGGTGGCAATAAAATCGAAACCTTCCGACTGCGCCTTTTTCATCCAAGCGCCAAATTTCACAAATTTATTACAAAGCACATCGGGATTAGGGGTATTGCCAGATTCATACTCGTGGTACATATAATCCAATACATCACGTTCGTATTCACGAACAAAATTCCAACGCAATAATTTTATCCCCAATTTAGCCGCCACTCGCAAAGCATCTTCATAATCCCCTCGCCAACAACTTGTTTTATCTCTGGTGGGGTCATCATAATTTACCGCATACATTCCAGTAACATCAAAACCGGCACGCACGAGTAGTGCGGCCGCGACCGATGAGTCCACACCGCCAGACATGGCGATGAGAATTTTAGCTTGTTTTTTAGGCATAATAAAAACATTATAACCCAATCTGTGGATAAGTTCAAGGTAATATATTGACAATAATATTATCAATTTGTTATATTTAATCTCGTCCCGAGTGCCTGACGTCGACATCTAAACATGCGGTTTGCCAATCACCAGCAAACAAAAGGGTTGATCCCTGTAAGCCTCTGTGCGCGTTCTTGTCCGATTTTTTACTAAATCGGCTACGTGCCTTCCGGCTTGCATATCGACACCACCTATATGCTGGTGCACCGCAAAATAGACTGCCGACGTCAGGTCTATTTTTTTATTCAAAAATTGGAAAACAAAACCCCGGGCCTTACGGCTCGGGGTTAATTGTTTTCTAGAATTATATCTAGCGACATAATCTCATTCGCTCAGAAATGTACAAGTAAACTTGTTCATTTCCTCACTCATTTCGATTATCTAGCAGGACGATGATTGCGGATACAATCCTTGCAATACACCGGCTTGTCACCGGACGGCTGAAACGGAAGTTCGGTGATGGCCTGGCCACAATCGGCACAGGTCAAATTCACGGCGAACATCTGTCTCGGAGCGCGCGGACCGCGAGAGAAACCCCCACGGGAAGCACCGCCATCACGAGAAGCGCGGAAGGCGCGATTGCATTCGTTGCAATACACCGGGCGATCTCCAGACGGTTGAAATGGCAATTGAGAAATGTGGGACCCGCATTTGGCGCAGGAAAGATCCACATCGTACATTTGCCTATCGTTTCCAAAAGACATAACGTTTTTTGTTTTGCCCTCAAAATGTGTTTTGAGGAAATTATTTAAACGACCCTTGGGGACTCCACTTTACGTCTTTTTGAAACTATAGGTTTTGTACCCAATTTAGAGAAAATTGCTTAATTAAAGTAATTTTCACTCGGATATATTATAGCACAAAAATAGCTTTTTGTCAAGCCTAAAACGAATATTGGCTATGGCTAGCCTATTAATCTAATTTTACAATTTGCCCAGAATTGATATTTCTCGGCGAAGATGACGGTAAAATCGATGGTTTGGTAGGTTGTGGGTCTGTGGCTGGCGGTGGCGAGATTACTTGTTGCTGTGGTTGAATTTCCTCTGGTTCTGAAGGCTCTGGTTTGGCCAGCGGATTGGTATGCATAGCAGCCATCAAACTAATACCGGGTTGGGTAGTATCTACAAGCTCGATCGGCATCGCTTGGGAAGGCGGTACATTTATTTCGGGCTTGGGGGCATGATTAGGTTTATCAATTTTATTATTGCGATTATTATCTGGTTTACGAACCGGTCGCGTATCACGATTTGGTGCCACACGCTCAGAATTTGTCCCTCGACCGCTTCGGTCTCCCCCGCTGACTGGTGGCCGATTTTCTGATTTCGGTTTGGCACTGGTCATGCTACCACCAAAAGATTTTTTATCATTGGAAAAATTTTTATTTGGCACACGATTCGGTTCGGCACTACGCACGGGGGCGGATGCTGATTTCGGTCGTAGCAATACCGCACCGACGGTATCTGGCACCTTTTTTTCTGTAGTGGTATCTACATCAAATTCGTCATCCGATCCATTACCATCTTCACCAATAGTCATGCCGCTCCATCGTGCTATCTTGTCTTCAATCTTGTCGCGTGACACCGCATAGCGTTCACGAGAAACCCGAATTACTTTGTCTAGACTGGCAGTGCGCTGAGCGATGGGTGGTAAAGTCATGGCGGAAAAAGGTTGTGAAGCCACACCGTCAATCATTAGTTTTAAAAATATTTGAAATTTGGCCAGATTGACAATATCCGTCGCCATAAAAACCGGGGCAAATTCTTTTTCCAAAATTTCCGAATCAGTCGAACCAACACGAAATGAAATAATCGTACCGACGTTACCGATGACGGCGGCGAGTACTTCTTCAGACAGCTGTTCCATATACTGATGCGCCATAATAAGCCCCAAACGGTATTTGCGTGCCTCGGATAATATATTGGAAAAACTTTCAGTGGCAAAGTTTTGGAACTCATCAACGTATAAAAAGAAATCATTGCGATCTTTTTCGGGAATATCTACACGCTCCATTGCCGATAATTGTAATTTGGTGATAAGCATACCACCAAGCAAGCGCGAATTATCTTCACCAATACGGCCCTTGGACAAATTCATGATAAAAATCTTTTTGTGATCCATGATATCGCGGATGTCGATACTGGATTTTACCTGCGCTACGATATTGCGGATAATAGACGCGGACAAAAACTGACCGATTTTATTCTGGATAGGCGCGACCGCTTCTTGTTTATAACGATCGTTGTAACCGGCAAATTCATTCATCCAAAAAGCTTTTACCACCGGATCCTTGGTATTACCCACCACACGGGCGCGAAACTCGTCATCAGCAAGCAAACGATTGATACCGAGTAGTGTGGAATTAGGAAAATCAATCAATGCCAAAATAGAATTATTCAAAATATATTCCATACGGGCACTCCAGACATCCGGCCAAATTTTCTTAAATACTCCCATCAGGCCCGACGCTACCAAATGTTTCTGTTCCGGACGAATAGTTTCTAGAATATTAAAACCGATCGGATAATCCATGTCCGCCGGATTGAAATACACCACATCATTAATACGATGAGGTGGAATATAGTCGAGTAGTTTCTCGGCTGTGTCACCATGCGGATCCACATAACCCACTCCATGCCCGGCATAAATATCGTTGAGGATCATGTTTTCGAGCAATGTAGTTTTGCCCATGCCGGTTTTTCCGATAACATAAACATGCCGGCGACGGTCGTCGAGCTTAATACCAAATTTGCGATTTTGATTACGATAATTGGTGACGCCAAAAAAATTCACCTCGGGATTGCCGAGAATTTGATTGGGTGTACCGCTAGAATTAGTGTTTTCTGGCATGCGGATATTATAGCACAAAATTATAAAATTTGTAACTGACTCTATCTAATTTCGTATCTCTGTTTAATATAATCACGCGCCAGCGCCCAGACTGCCAAAATTTGCCCATCCCAAACCTCTCCCCGTCTGATCATCTCATCAAATTCGTCCGGACGACGCAAAATAGTCTCCAAAATTTCGGTATTATCGGGATTAGCCGGGCCAACTAATTCAACATTCAAAGCCAAAAAAACATGAGTTTCGTCTTTTACCAAACCAATATCCGGCTCAAAATTACCAATCATGGTCAATTCATCGGTGTGGTAGCCGGTTTCTTCTTGTAGCTCACGCAGTGCGGCCGCACGAGTGGACTCACCCGGCTTGATACCACCACCGGGCAACTCCACACTCATTTTGTCTCTCAAATAACGATATTGTGAAACCAGCACTAGTCGGCCATCCGGCAAAACCGGCACCACCATTACATTGCCGTTAGTTTCTCCATAAAAATAATCACACAATTCTCCATTTGGGGTTTTATATTTTTCACAAACATATTTCCACCACGGATTTTCGTGAATAATTTCTTTGCTCTGTTTTTTGTAGAATTGATCACGATTCATAATACTAAAATTGCTTGGCCAAGGCACCAACGTCGCCTGCGTCTGTAGTGCGCACTATGGAATGCATATTGCCACCGCCGTCATTATAATAACGTGGAATAATATGCCAATGTAAATGCAACACTGCTTGGCCAGCTACTGGGTTATTGTTTAAACCAACATTCATGCCTTCGCATTTTACCACCTGGTTCACTCGATCGGCCGCTGTTTTCACTGCCGCCGCGACATATTTCCAATTTTCTATATCCATCGCCTCTATATTCGTAAAATGTTTCTTGGGGATCACTACCGTGTGCCCTTTAGAACACGGGTGAATATCCAAAAACGCAAGCGCGCAATCATCTTCGTAGACTTTGTAGCACGGAATTTCTCCGGCAACGATCTTGCAAAATAAACAATCGGACATAAATTATTGATTAATTTGAATAAATTATTAAACCTAATTATTTAACATTCTTCCAAACAATATAATCACCAAACAATTTCCAACCATCACTCTCGCGATAAGTATAACCGTTGTACTTTATTTCTTTACTACCTACTACAAAATAACAAATATTGGCGCCCGTGATTCCGTGAGCGCGGACAAAAATATCGGCGGCAGGATCAGACTTCATACTCTCAAACAGTTTCACTCGTTCAACTTGAGAGAAATTATCACCCATTGGGAACCCCCCACCCACTATTTTTTTGCTAGACAAATACTCCAAACCCAACAAAGGATAGGTATCGGCCAAAACGCACGGAGCGCCTACATACATTGTAGTCTGTTCGTACACATATTTCATAGCTCGCCAGGCATCAGTGGAGGTGGTATTTAAATTCGGTCCCAAACTATACGAAACACCTACTCCAATAGACAAGACTGCAATACAAATTAATAGCACTGTGCGTCTTTGCCAATTTTGAATCTTTTCAAAATATTTCAACCAGATTGTTTGGGCAGCTAACATCACTAACACTATTATCAAAAACGCGAGTGGTGCATCTAGTCGACGAGAAATAATATTGGCCCCGCTGAGCAAATAACGGCAAACAAAATAACCGCCGAACAAAGCAATAAACAAAAACGCAAAAAATTGATGGCGACTATCACGACTGCGTAAAGCAACTACCAATCCAACTAAGCCCATAAGGAGTATCGTACTTGCCAATATTACCAACCACCATAAATCCTGATTAAAAAAATTGGCAACAAAAGCCGCGGCGGGCACCTGATTAAAAAACACATTACCGGTGTCTATAGTGTGCGGGCGCGGGCCGGTAGCCAAATACCACGCGGTGAAATTCCCAAAAAATTGTTTTATACCGCCCCAAAAACCAAACCTACTCCCCCATTCACTATATTTCACAACCAATTCAACCGTTGGCAAAGCTACTGCCACACCCACTCCTAACATCCAAGCTAAATATTTTTTATGTTTTATAAAAAATTTAGCAGACAATATTTCGGCCAATATCCACGCACCGATAAATAAAAGCAAATACAAGCCATATCCAAAAACAGAAAAAATTCCCAAAATAGATAAAATAATTATTTGTTCATATCTTTTTTCTTTCAACCGAGACAATATCAACACAATGGTCAACAACCAAAACAAAAACCCTAGATTGGACGGCAAAGTGAGTGAACCGCTTACTGTCAGCGCAAACGGCAAAGCGGTTAGCCAGATTAAAAATAAAACCAATTTTTTATGCAAAAAAATTCGTAAACCTATATTGTAAACTAATAACGGAAATATAATCGACCAAATAATTGGCAAAAGCCATTTGGCAATCGTAATTAAATCCACTTGTAAAACTTGCCCCAATGCCACCGATAACCCCCAAAACTGACTATAGAAAAGTGACCCGGGCGTACTGGAAAGAAAAAATGGCGTATCAGCACTTTCGATAGATACCGTGCCTGGATTGAGCCCTTGCACAATACGGCTCTCAGCCGCCAAATGACGCCACTGATCTGCGCCGTAAAACAATTCATGTGTCAGAGGCAAATACGAATGTAGCAAAAATGTATAAATTATTAACAACAACAAGATGGTGCGAGCGCGTAATTGTGAGAAGACTAATACACCTATAATTAGGGTAGCTATTATAAAGACATACAAAAAATACGGATGAATAGCCCACCATGGCGTATCAATGGCCGTACCAGTGACCGAGTGCGCTAATAAATAAAATCCGTAAGCTGTTAATACCAAAAACACTAAAGCACCAAAATGTACATTAGGAATTTGTTCTTTGGCTATATTATCATCCAAATCGGAAACTTCGGTGTGGGCACGACGAGCTCGTTCGGCCCATTCGTGCGATACACTACCCAACGCACCAGAAATAAAAATCGCACCAGCAATAACCGCAGCGTCCAAACGATAAAATACCACCCCCACACCACTTAATCCCGCAAAAATAAACAGACCAAGAAACGCACCTACAAACACAGTGGTGGTCTTGTCCAAAAAATTAAAAAATTTGGTCAGTACCCGACGGTAATATGTGCCCAAAACCAACAAATAAACCAAAAACAAAAATCCGCCCAGCCAAAAACTGTGCCAACGATCAATGTTGAAATATATTAAAATAGCCAATATTGCTAAACCAAAAAATTCGGTAGACAATTTACGGATCATACCAAGATATTGTGCCATAATTTTATCAATATGAGAAGACCTAAAAAATAATCACAACTACTGCACACTCTCTCCACACTTTTTCCCCAGGCAAACTATTGCGCCCAAATAACCAATCTTGTACAATGACTTAGCTATGTCAGATATCACCGAAATCGAAAAAATACCCCCACAAAACCTAGAGGCAGAAATGTCGCTACTAGGTTCGGTTTTAATAGATAAAGATGCCATGTTACGCGTGGCAGATATTGTGAGTGCGGAAGATTTTTATAAAGATGGTCACCGTCGTATCTATGAAATATTTGTAGAACTATATTCCAAAAATGACCCGATCGACCTACTCACTCTCGCCAATCGTTTGGAAGAAAAAGGAATTTTGGAAAATGTGGGCGGACGTTCTTATTTGGCTGCATTATCCAACGCCGTGCCTACGGCTAGCAATGCTAATCATTATGCGGAAATCATTCACCGCAAGGCTACACGTCGCCGACTACTGGCCGCTTCGCAAGAAATTACTCGTCTCAGTTTTCAGGAAGACGATGGTGATGTAGAAAAAATTCTTGATGACGCTCAAAAACAAATTTTTGGCGTTTCGCAGGTGTATATGAAACAAGCCTTTACACCTATTCGCGGTGTGTTGGCTGGGGCGTTTGATCGTATCGACGAACTACACCGCAATAAAGGTAAACTGCGTGGCGTACCTACCGGTTTTGCTGATTTGGACAATTTGCTTGCCGGTTTACAAAAATCCGACCTGGTCATTTTGGCCGCTCGCCCTAGTGTGGGTAAAACCTCTTTGGCTTTGGATATGGTGCGTCATGTGGGCACCAAACAAAAAACTGCCGTGGGTATGTTTTCTTTGGAAATGAGCAAGGAACAGTTAGTGGATCGCTTACTTTGCGCCGAAGCCAATATTGATCTGTGGCGCATGCGTACCGGCCGACTATCTGATCGTCCCGAATCCGACGACTTCCCACGCATTGGCCATGCTATGGGTATACTTTCTGAAGCACCAATTTTTATCGATGACACTCCAAATATTAATGTCATGCAAATCCGCACCAAAGCTCGTCGTTTGCAAATGGAGCACGGATTAGGACTAATTGTTATCGACTATTTGCAACTTATGGAATCGCGCGGCAAGGGGCGGGAAGAAAATCGCGTGCAAGAAATTGCCGAAATTACTCGCGGTCTCAAAGGTATTGCGCGTGAACTAAATGTGCCAGTGCTCGCACTGTCCCAGCTTTCTCGTACAGTAGAACAAAGCAAGCCTGCCATACCAAAACTTTCACATTTGCGTGAATCCGGATCTATCGAACAAGACGCGGATGTGGTATTATTTATCTACCGCAAAGCAGCCGACCGCAACTATCGCTTAGAAGATATTCCACCCGACGAACGTTATTTGGCCGAGGTGCATATCGCCAAACACAGAAACGGTCCGACTGGCATGGTAAAAATGATCTTCAACGAACCGACTACCAGTTTTCGTAATTTGGACAAACAATTTCATGCCCCAAGTGGTGGTGGCAGCACTAACGCGGCACCGGCCCTAAAACCCAAATCCGCTTTCGCCAGGCCGGCCGGATCACCTCCAGCACCACGTGCACCAGGGCCAGAGCCAGCGTTTTAAAAATAATCTATGGAACATCGAAGTATTTCACCCGAGATATTCAAACCAATTGAAGCAACTGACTTCGAAAGGCATATGGAGAGCTACAAAGAACGTCTTAGTGATGTAATGTTTTTGTATGCGGAAAAATTAATGGAAGAAACAGGAAATGAAAATTTTGGTGATATACTATACAAAAATAGTCCTCTATTCAACAAACTACAAGATCGTTATAGTTTGGCCAGGCATAATGATGCCACATTGCCATCGACTTGGGAATACATGCAAAAAATAGAAGAACAAGTCAATCAAATACATTCCGATCATGCTAAAAATTGGCAACAAGAAATAAAAAAACTAATCGACGAGGCTGAAAATCAATGGCCACCGCTACCAACAAAAGAACACGAACATGATCCAAACATGTCCGCTGGATTAATCAAATACAATCCCAAAAGCGATTTACCTTGGGCGCACACTGCTGGCTATTCAAATGAAGACGAATTTATAGACGTGCATTTCGAACCTTTTTTCAAAAGTGGTAAGGCTGATTTAAACGATCAAGACGTATTTCAATCACTTAGCAAACTAGCGGAAATAATTGTAGACAAATACCCTCAAACACGAGCGGTAATTGGGACTTCTTGGTTACTTAGTCATCCGCGTACACAAATACTCGGATTCCACCCGGTTGACAGCCCGATACCACAAAACGGCATGCACGTATGGTTACAGTTTATGGATCGTAATGGGCAAATAAATGAAAGACGTGTCAAACAATTACTTGAAGCTGGTCAAATGCCCTATCCAGCCGCGGCAGGATACATACCAATCGAAGAATTTTTAGAAAAATTTTTACCCCTGGAAAGACGCGGTGAAATCCATCTCAAAGAAATTGGCCCAGAATACAAACACATGCGTCGTGAGATGAATGAAGAACTAGAAAAACTACGAAACGATTGGGACAGCGGACAAATCAGTGATGCTAAACAATATCTAGAAGGTACTGCGTTGGTAAAAAAATACCTACTACAAGCTGGGGTCCTTGAAAATTTTCTAAGTATATTGTCTGCTAGCCTCATAGAAAAACTAACGTGGGGACAACTAAAAGATAAGTACAGTGATGAGATCACCCAAATCAGTCACAAACTCGAGACAGAGTTTGCCAAAGATAAATATCAAAATTTAAATATTAACATAAAATAATATGTCAATGTTTTCAAAGCTCAAACAGTTCAAGGATCTACGCGACCAAAGCAAAAAATTACAGGATGTATTGGGTAAAGAATCTATCACCGTGCGCGCTGCTGGCGATAAAATCGTGCTAACCATGGACGGTAATCTGCAAATCACCGGACTCGCAATTGATGATGAGCTATTATCGCCCGACAAAAAAGAAAGGCTCCAAAACGGATTCAAAGAAGCTCACGCCGAAGCGCTCAAAAAAATGCAACGTGTGATGGCTGGAAAAATGCAAGAAATGGGCGGACTCGATGGTTTGAATTTGCCGGGGATGAAATAACATGCGCCGATTATACATGCGCCTCGCTCCTTGTGCTTCGCAGTGTCGCTACGACACATATATAATCGACTTATTATTTCTATGTACTCCCGCTCGATCACTAATCTCATCAATGCCTTTAAAAAGCTACCGTCGGTGGGCGAACGCACGGCCGAACGGTATGTTTTTCGATTGCTTAAATCCGGCAAGGGCGAAGTGAACGAATTACGAGCGGCATTGGACGAACTACTCAAAAACACCAAAAGCTGTGAACTGTGCTGGAACTTCGCCGACTCTACCCCCTGCCCAGTTTGCGCCAATACGAAACGCGATCATGCCACCGTGTGTGTAGTAGCCGACCCCCAAGATGTACCGGCTATCGAAAAGACCGACCAGTTCAACGGCGTTTACCACGTACTACGCGGTGTGTTAGAAGTAGATAACGAAGAAAACTTCGCCAAAGTAAAAATCCGCGAATTACTGAAACGCAGTCACCCAATGGCCAAAATAAAAGTCACTGAAATTATTTTGGCTCTAAATCCAGACTTGCCAGGCGAAACTACGGCGATGTATTTGGAAAAAAATATCAAAAAAATTAATCCTAAAATAAAAATAACACGCCTGGCGCGTGGACTGCCAATGGGATCGGATCTGCAATACGCCGACGAAATCACACTCGGAAGTGCGTTGAAAAATAGAAAATAAAAAAATTAAACAAAACAGCGGATACAACATGTTTTATGTGCCCTTCGACCGCAGGGAGCTTGGGCACTAAAATATATTGTATCCGCTGTTTAATTTGTATTTTATCCAATCTTCACTTCCGTAAATCTCTGGCGTTGACCGTGGGTTTTGTGATAGCGAACTTTGTTTTTGAATTTTTCTACCAACAAAGTACGATTTTTACCCTGTTTGATCACGCTGGTCTCAATTGATACTCCTTCCAAATATGGGGTGCCGACTTTGACATCGGTACCATCATCTTTGGCAGTAAGAAGCACTTTGTCAAAAGCGAATTTTTCGCCTTCTTTGACAGCCAATTTTTCTACCTTGATAGTTTCACCGGTTTTAACCAAATATTGTTTTCCGCCGGTAGCAATAACTGCGTACATATATATAGTGAATTTAATTGATTTACAGTGGGATTATCATACCAAAACTCTCTAAAAATGTCAATAGCAGATAATAAATAAAGAAGGGCGGCCGAAGCCACCCTGTAAAATACACCCTTTTGACGGAGCTAGGCTCGACGTCGAGGCCGATGTCGCCTCTGGCTATTTCCGGTGCGGGTGCCACCCGCGGATTTTTTGCGCGCTCCGCGCTGCGCTCACCTCATTAGTTGGTCCTTTCATTGTTTACAATTGCTTCATTCCCTATTTCATTACACGATGAAACAGGGAGACCGTATTGCGTTTTACATTTTCGCAACTGATTAGTATAACACAAAATCCCTCTTTTGTCAAGAGGGTGTGCTCAACTTATCCACAGGAAGCCATTTTCTTGGCTAATTATAGCCAAATTAATTTTAAAATTTTACCTCACTTGCACTAAATCCCCTATCTTCAATCCGTTCTGCTCCGTCCAACCGGCCGGTAATTCCAGTACCATTGTGGAATTTTTGGTAGAAAAATATTTTTTCAACTCTATTTCTGTTTTCCCCGGCTCCGGCTGAATATTGGGCGCAATCTCAACTACCACCCCTTTACAAGTGGGTCGAACACCAAAAAATAGCTGCCTAAAATACGATCCTACCCGACATTTGTGGTTATCCGATGCAGTAGCTATCCAGACCACATCAATTGGCATCTTCATGTCGCGCATGACCATAGTGTGAATACCGGATTGAGGAAATACAAACAATAACCCGCCAGTATTGCGAAAATCATCTCGCCCGCTTAGACCGCGCAAACGATGTTTATTGGTATCGGCCACCACGACTCGTATGTCCTGCCCAACCATTTGCACACGCACACGCGGCCAATAAAATGAATACAAATTCACTACTATAGTTAATAATACTATTATTCCAACAACCCATCGATGCCATCTTTTTATGGTAACGTCTGTATTTTGTGATTTGGATAAAAACATAAAATTATTTTTTCCACTTAGTCACTAAACGCTCAAATACAAATACCAAAACTACGAGCGTTAGTAAAATTATAATTTTTTCTTTACTTTGAAAAAACAGGGTGGATACTCCAAACAAAATAGCTATCGCATACAAAAACAACACAGTCTTGCGCTGACTCCAGCCGGCGTCCACCAAACGAAAATGCAAATGAGCACGATCACCACGACTAAGAGCGTGACCTTGGCGCAGACGATAAGCGATTACCCATGCCAAATCCAAGATTGGTACAGCCATCACCAGCAACGCAGTAGCGAATTTCCCTCCCGAAATTACAGATAACACACCAAGCATGTACCCCAAAAACAAACTGCCGCTTTCCCCTAGAAATATTTTGGCTGGATTAAAATTAAAAAGTAAAAATCCTAAACAAGTGCCAGCAAACACCAATGCTACCAAGGCTACATCTGGTTGGTGCCAACGTGCACCATTGGCAATAAAATATATCATCAACGCACCAATAGCGGAAATACCCGTAGTGAGACCGTCTAAGCCGTCTAGAATTTTGGTGGTATAGGTCATTCCCAATATCCACAGCAAAACAATCATATCGGCAAACACCAAAACCGTACCCCATTCTCCAAAATGAATTTGCCAAAAATCCAAATACCAAATTCCGCCAAATGGATTGGTAATTTTTTCAATCCCCACTCCTCCTACCATGGCAATCAAAACCGCCACAATACTAAAGACAAGACGTAATTTTGGGCCAAGAGAATATTTATCATCCAAAACACCGACAATCATTAGAACAATACTACCAACAAATACCCAAAACAATCTATCCAATGCCAAATGCTTGCCGATAAGATTGGTAAACAAAGCCAAGTAACCCACTACCAACCAAAACGCTGTCCAAATCGCAAGACCTCCCAGCATCGGCACGGCCCGAGCGTGCTTTTTGCGTGGTGCTGATGGCTTGTCGACAATATTAAATTTAACGGCAATGTTTTTAACTAGCCAAGCAAATATCCCAGCTAAACAAAATGCTGATACCAAAACTAGTAATTTGTTCATAGTTTTATCTTTTCATACAACAAACTATCATAACCTTTGGGTGTTCGACGTCCAATATCCACACTCATGTCTGATAATAACTCCAGAAGCTGTGCTTGTATCACTGTACTGTCCGCATTGTTTTCTACCATGCGTTCAACTTCTACAAAACCACCCAACTCTTCCACTTCATCCAAACATAATTCAATATCGTCTTTTTTAAATTTTATCCGATGTTTTTTAATACGTAAAATTTCTTTATATCCAACACCTCGGATTAATTCAGCGGCTTGTTCCGGATCGTTGATGACTAGTTCGATTTCTATCTTATCCAACTCATTCACTAACTTCTTCTTAAGAGTAAGTGTAAATTTTTTATCATCCTCACTGCGTACTCGTATTACGGGTGTGCCGGGCACAATACCATCATAATTAAATCCGGGTGGTAAAAAAATACGATCATCTTGTTTGGTATCAGAAACAAAATTAAAGTTGGCGTTCTCAAACTTGGAACGCCAACTGGTTACATCGTCTAACGCAACTTTTACTTCGACTTCCTTCATATTTATTTTACACTCATCTCCCCGCCTGCACCCAGTACCACTGTATCGCGTCTTTTTAATTTACCAGATAATAATAATTGTGCCAACTTATTTTCCACCCGCTCTTGCAGCGCCCGACGCATCGGCCGCGCGCCAAATTCCGGATCAAATCCAACATCAGCCAAAAATTCCAAAGCCGCCGGCTGGACTTCGAGCCCCATTCCTTTGGCTTCAAGATCGCGCGCGATTCGTTTCATCATGAGAGAAGCCACGCGTTTTATATCATCTCGAGTGAGCGCCTTAAATAGCACTATCCCATCGAAACGATTCAGAAACTCTGGACGAAAATATTGGCTAAGTTCACCGTGCAACAATCTATCTTTTATTGCATCACTTGATAGCCCGGCCCGAATCTGTTCTCCCACATATGCTGTGCCGGCGTTACTGGTAGCAATCAAAATTACATTCGTAAAATCTACTGCTCGCCCCGAACTGTCGGTAAGACGGCCGTCGTCCATAACTTGTAAAAACAAATTCAAAACATCTTTATCGGCTTTTTCAATTTCATCAAGTAACACCAAAGAGAACGGATTGCGACGGACTGCTTCGGTAAGAATTCCCGTGCCTTTTTCTCCTGGAGCACCGAGCAGTCGATAAATACTGGTCTTGTCTTGATATTCACTCATATCCAAACGCACAATTTTGTCTTCACCGCCAAAATAAACTTCCGCAATGGTCTTGGCTAGTTCGGTTTTACCCACACCGGTGGGTCCCAAAAATAAAAAGTTAGAAATTGGACGATTGGTGGAGCGCATTTCCGCGCGCGCTCGACGCAGAGCATTCGCCACCAAATCCACCGCCTCATCCTGCCCGATCACACGTTTATGCATTTCTTCTTCCAAACGCAGTAATTTGGTAGACTCATCAGCCGAAACTGTCATTACCGGAACATGAGTTTTTTCGGAAATCACTTTTGACACTTCTTCGCCAGTCACCAAACTATTTGACCCTTTGGTACTATGCGTAAAACTAGCCGCTTCGGTGGCGATTTCTATCGCACTACCCGGCAAAGTTATCTCGTGCACAAAACGGTGACATAACTGCACTGTTTTTTCGATAGCATCATACGAAAAAAATACATTGTGCTTGTATTCTAACATGCCAATTTTTGACTCTACTGTTTGAATCGCTTGATTAACATCCATCTCACGCACTTCCACCTTGGTAAATACACTTGATAAATTTGACGACGCGATCGCCTGAGCGTAATTGTCGGTGGTGGTGGTCGCAATGGTGAAAAACCCGCTTTTTCCCAAATATTCTACCAACGTGCCAGCTACATCCAAACTCCGCTCACCGCCGGCCGACACCCCAATAAGCTCATGGATATTGTGAATAAACAGAACGATATTACGCGCGCGCGCGATTTCGTTGAGCATGCGAATTAGACGCTCCACCGCGCCGGCCGGAGTGGTACCGGCGAGCAAAGCTGAAATACTCAGTTGAACCAAACGTTTATCTTTTATTCTATCTGGCACATCATCTTCTACCATTTTTTGGGCGATGCCATCGATAATACTTTTTTTACCCACTCCATGTTCACCTACCAAAACCACATTGGATTGACCGCCCTCAATTACACGGAATATCTCATCAACCTCGCGTTCGCGCGCCACACAGGTATCTAAGTAACCAAACTGGGCCGCCAATGTAAGATCGTCACTAAAATGATTGAGATATGGGGTGGCTACGGCAGTCATTGCTTTATCCATGCCATGGGTACTGCGTTTGCCCGCTGCCCGGCGAAACTTCTTATACTGACGATACATACGTTCGCGGATTCGTGCCCACTCCACTACATTGGCTAATTTTTCTTTATTAATATTAAAATCATACAACAAATCTTGAATTTCAGCCGATTGTTCTACCGAAGCAACCAACAACTCCGTAACACTAATATATTCTTGATGCGCGCCATATCCCCACTCATAGGCCTGAAATAATGTCTGAACAAAATCTTCGCCCACTGTCGGCGACAAATGAGTATTGTCTGAAACACCGGCATACACTATCGGCCCCATACGTTTTTGGATCTCGGCGACCGGTATTCCCAAACGAATAAAAATATTACTAATTCGATTAGCAGTCAGCAGTGCAAAAAACACATGTTTGGCGGTTACTGTTGTTTGTTTATTTTTCTCCGCCAAACGATAAGCATCACCCACTATCTTCAAAGCTTCTTCGGTATAAGTATCGGCAATATTTAAACGTAATTTACGAGATACCTTTATTGCTCGTGCCCAATCAATTGGCGCACTGATATTTTCTGTGCTTTTCGATTCATGCCTGTAGTCATGGTGTTCCACCTCTAATTTATGTTCACGCTCTGCCAAAGATCGATAAAACAAATAACTAAAGCAGATAATGCCGGCAAAAAACAGAAATCCATTGCCGCCTGAAGTGATAACATTCCAAAAACTTTTTGCTCCCTGATTGGTCAAAATATCTAAATATTTATTTTTGTAGCCGGCCCAAGCCACCCAAAACCAAAAGTTTAAACCAAATAGTAATATAGTGGCAAAACGAATACGATTAAAAATACGTCGCATGCGCTCAAGCCGTAAGTGATAACTAGTGATCGGGTATCCCCAAAACTGTATTTGATTGCGTCTAATGTATCCCATCGCCATACCGCGACACGTACGACAACGCGCAAACCCGACTTGTCCGGCACTTTTACAAGCAGGACAATTGGTAATCGGCAGTGGAGTTTTTTTCTCAAACAACATAATTTATGCCTTTAACGCAAAGTAAACGCTTTGATCAAACCGGCAATAATTAAAACTGGAAATATTAACCAAAAACAAAATAATATTACACAAAAAACCATCCACCCAACGAGCGCTATGCCACGAAAAAATACCTGAATCGCGCGCATGAAGAAAGAAATAAGACGACCTTGCCAGTCGAATTGGCCGTACATTGGTGTAAAAATATTGGCAAGCCACAATCCGGGCGCGAGCGTGTCATTGCCAGCACGGAACAAACCAAAACACCACTGTAAGGCGTGAAGTGTGCCGCCAGTGTACCACCACAGCGGGAAATAGATAGCATCCAAAACCGCTTCTAAAAATAAACGCTGTAAAACCAAGAGCCACATATGTGAATAGTATACCATATTTTTAGGGAAAATAAAAAAGAGGGGCCGAGATGGCCCCTACCCTAAAATAAACTTACCTGCGACCACGAGGTGGTCCGACCAAGTGGTGGGTTTCCTCCCACAAGCCGAGATCATCGTCGTCTTCTTCTTGGAGTGCTGGCTCTGCCAAATCACCATCTTCCTCGGGATCCGAGACCCCTTCTTGCGCCAACATCTAAAAATAACTACTACTGTCCTGTGCGACGGTTTCATCTTTGACCCAACTGTTCGTAGCCGGTGCATACCGAGCTACGGTCAGAACCGGCCGTGGGACGGCCGCGGTTTGGATGATCACCAGCTTTGGCACCGCCTTGCGTAGCGTCCCACGTCTCTTATAGAACATATGGACCAACCAACCTTTGATGAAAGAGGTGGCCGATACATTCCCTAATAGATGTTGGAAGTGAACTGCCTCTCTGTACGCAATTTCTTCCAGCACTAGATAGCCATTTTTAGGGACTTGCCTTCCAGCAAGCCCTTTCATTTTTCTACCCAACTTATTCTGGCCCAATTCGGCCAGAACGTAAGCGACCATGTTGGCCCAGGTGCTGAATGATTTCTTTTTCATGCGACCCTCCTTCAAATGCAAAACCCCGCCAAGGACTCCACCGCACTAAAGAACAAAAATTTAATATAATTCCAAAACAGTTTATTATTGTAATATAAAAAAACCAACTTGTCAATACAATAAAAAAGCGGATCCAATGCGATGCACCAGGTCCGCTTTTAAAAGCCAGACAAGCATTTTGGCTTTTATGTTCTTAGCGTACCGCCACAGCTATGCCGGACGGCGTTAAGTGTTTGATTTCGCCCACTACTACCATGTTAGTTTCTTGGGCGCGTTTGGAAATATTACTAATGGAGTTATAGGTTGCCACCTCGGTCTGTAATTTCTGGATATCACTGCGCAAACCGGCAACCTGAGTTTCGTAATTATGGAGGTCATAGCCACTCACCGCCGTTGAACTCATTTTTATAATATATGCGGTAGTAAAAAACACAAAGAACACAGTCAAAACCACTCGCACCTGGACGTTGGTCATCCAATCCGGTAAACGGATGGTAGCCAACGCATAACGAAAATTATAAATTTGAGATTCGAGACGACGTTTGAATGACATATTAAATCTTTTCAATTATTCTTAGTTTGGCGCTACGAGCGCGTGGATTATTTTTTAATTCTGTTTCAGTCGCGATAATTGGTTTTTTATTTATCATTCGCGCTGATTTGTTGTTTATTTTTTGAAAATATTGTTTTACGATTCTATCTTCGAGTGAATGAAAGGTGATGACCGCGAGTCGCCCACCGCTCGAGAGCGCCTCGACCGCTTGAGGCAACAACTCTTTCACTACTTCCAACTCATGATTTACTGCAATGCGCAAAGCTTGGAATATTTTGGTCGCCGGATGAATACCGCCAATCCAAGGAATTTCTTTGTCACTGTGCAATTTCTCACGATAGACTTGTAGAACAATTTCTGTGAGATGCGCAGTGCGTTCAATAGGTCGCACGACGCGTTCGTTTACTATCGCCTCGGCAATTTCTCTTGCCCATTTTTCTTCACCGTAATCTTTGAATATTTTAGAAAGTTCTTCGACAGAATATTTATTTACTACCTCGGCAGCGGTTGGCCCCTGCGCCAAAGCGCCGCCATAGCGCATGTCCAAAGGTTCGTCAGATTCAAAACTGAATCCTCTCCCCCGCTCTCCAAATTGCGGCGTACTCCAGCCCAAATCTGCCAAAATTGCATTTACCAAACCGAATTTATTCTCATCTAAAATATTTTTTAAATTGTTAAAATTATCACGTACATATACCACCTGTTCTCCAAAATCATATAGATATTGTTTGGCACGCAACACCGCTTCTGGGTCCGCGTCGATGCCAAGCAACCTGCCTTTTGGTCCAATAATTTTCAAAATTTCTTCACTGTGTCCAGCATCTCCCAAAGTGCAATCCACCACCCGATCACTAGATTTTAAATTCAACCCTTCTATCACTTCTTTGGGTAGTACTGGGATATGTCGCATATCAAATGAGCTTAGACACCCAATTCAGCCATGCGTTCGGCAATCTCATTGCTCTGCGCTTCGGTCTGACCTTTGTATTCATTCCATTTGGTTTCATCCCAAATTTCGATACGACTATATAAACCAGCAATGATTGCGTTCTTTTTTAATCCAGCAAAGTTTCGTAAATATTCCGGCAACACTACCCGACCCTGCTTGTCTACTTCTACGTCCATAGCACCCGCCAACATCAGACGAGAAAAGGCGCGTGAATTAGATTGTGAAAATGGCAAGGCCGCGAGCTTCTCGGCGAGTTTAGCCCATTCGGTTTTGGTATACAAAAATAAACAGTTGTCGAGGCCGCGAGTGACCACTGCTCCTTTTTGTAAATCACGTCGAAATTTGGCTGGTATAGCCAAACGTCCTTTATCATCTAAGTTGTGCTGATATTCACCAATAAACATATGCTGTTTTGAATATTCACCACTTTTCCCCACCTATATCCATTTTACACCACCACACCACACTCGTCAACACATTTTGACCATAGTTATCCACAGGAAAAACCAATAAAAAACGGCTTATATTGACAGTAATCCATATCTGTGATAATAAACCATAGCTTTGATTGAAGCCCTTTTTAGGGAGTGTAGCGAGACATCGCCCACTACGAATACCGAGATGGGACACAGCACCCAGACAAGTCCGTCTCCGCAAAGATGGCTCTGGCAAAAGAATGGTGGCCATCGTCCCTAACGCACGAACATCCTTTCTGTGGAAGACCACCGCCAACCATGGTCGCGAATGGCCTAAGGATTTTTCCCGGGCGCTCTGTGTAGCTGCAATCTACCGGGGCGTTGGCTCGGCTGGGGATAGCAGTCGAATCACGAATGGGATCCGGAAGAATGTGGTCTTGATCGCTTATTATCCGATACTAACGGCTCGTCGGAGTAGAAGCGATCTCGTCCAAAGTTGAGCGAACTCAACTATCGCAATCTGGAGGACCCAGGCCGAATTCCTACTCGGGGGTCTGGCGGAGCAATCAAAGCACCGGTGCAAGAGCGACCCCTCTTGCACCACTTTTATTTTCAAACAAAAAAGGGTGGACCTGTGGCCCACCCATTGATTCTATCATCCGACTCTAAGCTATGAACCGATCTGCACCACCAGGGTGTCACAGACCGGAAAGTTATTTAGTACCTCGTCGGTGAACTCGGCACACAGCCAGTGCCAAAATTGGCCTTGGCCCTGCCGTACTTCGACGACTAAGGTGTCGCCGGCAGCAAATGCCGCTTCCTGCTGCGATTGCTTGCCCGCCCACAGGCAATCTTGCACCACCAAAGCGCCGGTGGTATCATTGCCAACTCGAACGATAACGGTCGTATCGTTCTGATTGTCGAAGGCGATTTGCACACCTTCGCCGTAGCGCAGGGTGAACGTGACGACGACTCCACACAGACTGATGTCAGCCGTCTGCTTTCCGGAGTCAGCCTCGGTGACATCGGCATCGCCGTCACCAACCGGGATTATAACATCCGGGTCTTTGTCAGGACCAGCATCACCACAACCCGCAAACAACCACACGATCATGGTCGTTGCCATTAGTATCCAAAGAACTTTTTTCATTCCATCCTCCTTGTATTCATGGGTGGTTTCGCATTCGACTTCTGTTCAATCGGACATTCTATATTATTACTTTTATACAAAAAAGTCAAGGTATTTAACCTCGACTTTTTAATTCAACAATTTATATTTTTACCGTAAGCCCCGGATTCACTACCGTTGTTTTAATATTTAATTCTTCAGATAGTCTTTTGGCCAACGCTTCACTAGCGGGCGGTTCACCGTGGTTCAAAAATACTTTTTTTGGCACAGTGTCTCCCCCGCCAATCCAATCCATGATTTTGTCTTGATCGCCATGCGCACTAAAAGCACCAATAGATTTTATAGCACAGTGCACGGGCACCTTTTCACCCATAATAATTACTGGTGATTTTTTATCTAATATCTGCCTACCCAATGTACCATATGCTTGATAGCCAATTATCAACAAAGTGTTTTTATCGTCGGATAAATAACGCATGGCGTGATGTAAAATACGCCCACCGTTCATCATACCAGCGCCGGCAATAATAATTTTTGGTCCCGGAGTGGCATTTATTTTCTTGGATTCTTCGCGTGTTTCACACATGGTTAGTCCACGAAACTGAAACAAATCGTCGCCGGATATGAGCCAGTCACGCGCGCCCTCATCGTAATATTGAGTATATTTACGGTAAACTTTGGTAGCATTGATAGCGAGCGGACTATCTAGATAAATCGGCACACGCGGCAAACGGCCTTGGTGATCAGTTAAATCATTTAGATCATAAAGCAATTCTTGAGTACGTTCCAAAGAAAATGACGGGATCATCAGCACCCCACCTCGACCAATCGCTTGTGCAATCATATCCTCCAACAACTTTTGGCGAGTAGATAATGGTTCGTGATTACGATCGCCATATGTACTCTCGCAAACTACCGCGTCAACATTTGAAGGCAAAACATCCGTATCGCGCAAGATCGGCACATCGACGTTGCCGATGTCGCCGGAAAAAACCACTTTTTTGCCATCGGCCTGAATTTCCACAAACACACTGCCAAAAATATGACCGGCTTCGTAAAATTTTATTTTTACTTTATCCGACAAACCCGGTAATTCAAAATCCTGGTAATAATCCAATGGTTTGAACCCCTGCATCACACCGGCAATATCGGTGGTATCGTATAGTATGGGCGAACCGAATTTACGATTGTTATATTCCATGATTGACAGCGCGTCTTCCATAATAAGCTGTGCGAGTTCTATTGTAGCCGGGGTAGCATAAAAATGACCGGAATACCCACCCTTAATAAGTAATGGCAACCGACCGACATGGTCGAGATGTGCATGAGTAACAATTACTGCGTTTAGAGTTTGGGGGTCAAAAGGCAAGGGGTCACTATTTTTGCCCTCGTTAAAATCACTGCCCTGAAACATGCCGCAGTCAATGAGAATTTTGGTTTTGGGCTTGCTGCCGAACAGGCCACCACCCACTTCGAGTAGATTACATGAGCCGGTAACTTCGCGCGCCGCGCCGTAAAATGTGATTTGCATAAAAAATTTACAGCTAGTGGTGATATTTTAGCATTATAAAGAAAAAAAGGCAATTAAAAAAGCCGGGGCGAAAAACGCACACCGGCATATCAATACCGCTTTACTCCATATTCAATCTGAGCAGGAGTATGGGCATACATATGGATACATGACCACAACTCTCAAATGCGCTAATTCCACTTTTAATAACGTAGCTGAATCACACACTTGCCCCATATACCGGATGCTACTACCAGTATGAGCTTCAAGCCCTTGCAAAAACTCACAGAAACTTTCCATCTCACGTTGTTTTAACCATAGTTGGTACATGTCTTGTATTATACCGTGGTTTGGAGTGTGATATCTCCATGCCACACGCGCCGAGGCCGCGATCTCCTCATCGCAAATAAGACACATTGTCCCACATTCCGCAACCAGATCTTGAATTCTAAAACTAGCGGAGGAGATGCTATAATTTACGGAAGCTTCGCGGGGCGTTTCCTCCCAAGCAGACTCGCTCCACCAACCATCGAATATCAACAACTCCAACAATTGCCAATGGCGCCATCTATCTATGGCGCGATCCATATCCGATATTCGAATAATTGGCGAAAAAATACTACAGGGATCATTGGATGCTATTTGCTGACAACCCTCCGCATAAATCGGAAAGTTATCGGCTAAAGCAGTTTCGTCATTAAGAGCAGATGCCTCTTCGAACCAACCCAGTAGCACAACCAACAACATACCGAAGATTAAATACTTTTTCATTTCGATCTCCTGTTCTGTTTCCTAAATTGTGTTAAAAAATTGTTCAAATAACTACTCGCAATCTACTATTTTTTATTATTCTTGTCAAGATATAAAACAAAAAAATCATTCTGTACAAATTAGCCAAAATTTGTTAGAATAACCCCAGACATTTATTGCCGGTTTTTATATTTTGAAGCTAACAATTTTCACCTACTTATGCCCAAAAATATTGACAACATCGAAATCGTCGAACCCCCGATTGAGGAACTCTCCAAAAAACGTCACGGTTTTTTGAAAACTTGTCTAACTAGCTGCCTGATTATTATCATTTTGATCATAATAGGCATAGTGGCATTAAAATTTTCTCTCGGCCCTGGACCTAAAACTCTGAAAAAATTACCGGACAACTTTCCCGCCGACGTGCCAATTTATGACCGCGAAAATATTGAGACTATTACTTATATTTCCGGCCGCTATAAAAATCGCGGCGTGGAAATAGCGGCTTTTTTTCCAAAAATAATTCTCTCTCCTCTGATCGCTCGTCTCGCCCCACAAGCAGAACCAAATACTGATCAAAGCCAAAATTCCGCATCACTCAAAAATATCTGGCGAGTTGTCAGCACTCCATTGGCTAATCAACATGATACTGTACAAGTAGAATGGCGTGATTTGGACACATCACCGGCTTTTTTAATTTCTTATTACAAAAAAGAATTGGATAAAAAGAAATTCTCTATCGATACCGAGAGTGAAGGTAAAACCTTTCGACAAATCAACTGGTCGCGCGCTGATGGCATATCTGGATCGGTATATGCCGCCTGGACTCCAGAAAATAAAAGTCGATCACAATACGTACTGCTGACAGTCAATAATTACTTTTCTCCAACCACGTCTTTCGCTAGCTCCACCAAATAACAGCTTTGCTGGTATCGACTATGATGTTACCTAAATTTTTTAATCATGCTTCTAGTAGTGTGACCGGGGCCGCCATTATCATTGCGGCGGCTTCTTTGATTAATAAATTCGTTGGTTTGGCGCGCGATCGTATTTTGGCACATCAATTTGGAGCCGGCCCAACCATGGACGCCTACTATGCGGCATTCAAAATCCCCGACTTGATTTATAATTTACTCGTGGTTGGTGCCCTCACCGCCGGATTCATACCGGTATTCACCAAACTCTTTCAAACGAGCGCCGACAAAAAGCCGGCATGGGATCTGGCCAACAACGTAATTAATATTATCGGATTATCTTTGGTAATTCTGGCACTGGGCGGAATAATATTCGCCCACCCCCTATCCAAAATAATCGCCCCGGGCATGGACAACTATAACCGCACGACTGTGGCAGTATTCATACGTATCATGTTTGTATCGCCAATATTTTTAGGAATATCTATGGTCGTGGGGGGCATACTGCAATCACTCAGACGTTTTGTACTTTATTCGCTGGCACCAATTTTTTACAATATTGGAATTATTATTGGGGCCACCGTACTAATTCAAACGTTTGGCATAATCGGTTTGCCGATTGGTGTGGTGTTGGGGGCGTCCATGCATTGTCTGATTCAATTTTTCGGAGCCTGGAATGCTGGCTGGCAATGGCGACCGATACTTAATTGGAAAGACAAAAACACTTGGACTATTGGTAAGCTCATGATTCCACGCACTCTTGGTCTGGCTGTATCCAATTTAAATAATATCATTACTACCATACTGGCATCGCTTTTGCCGGCAGGAGCAATCGCGGCATACAACTATGCAGATAATTTACAATGGGTACCAATTGGTATAATCGGAATACCATTTGCATTGGCAGTATTTCCCATACTATCTCAAAAACATACCGAAAACGACCTGCCAGGATTCATTAATAGTTTAATGCACACAGTGCGGCAAGTGCTATTCCTAATCATACCCCTAACAGTAATTTTTATGTTGCTCCGAGCACAGATCGTACGTGTAATTTTAGGTTCGGGTGCTTTTGATTGGACCGCAACTATCAACACTGCCGATGCATTGGCCTTTTTTTCGCTCGGTTTGTTCGCTCAGGCACTAAATCCCATTTTTACGCGTGGATTTTATGCTCTAGAAAACACCAAGACCCCCTTTGTAATAGGTGTAGTGGCGGCACTTATCAATATTATTTTTTCTTTAATATTGATGAAAAAAATAGGCGTTTCCGGTCTCGCACTTGCCGCCTCTATCGGAGCAATTACCAATTTAATCCTATTGGCTATCGCATTGCGTGAACGCATCAAAACTCTAAACGAGTCCAAACTACTAGCTTCTCTTTGGAGAATCTCTTTGGCAGCTCTGGCAATGGCGATCACTATACAACTACTCAAATATCCACTCGCCCAAGCATTTGATTTAGATTACTTTTGGGGCATATTTGGACAAGGGGCGATCGCAGGCATATCTGGACTTATAGTGTATTGTCTGATATGCTATGCCCTGAAATCAGATGAACTATTTACTTTCGTACAATCATTCAAAAAACGCTGGTTACGTACTACACAGGTACCGGTCGAGGTAGAAACCGATACTCGAAATTAATAAATATGAATGCTAATATTAGAAATTTCTGTATAATCGCTCACATTGATCACGGCAAATCTACGCTGGCTGATCGATTTTTGGAATTGACTGGCACGGTGAACAAACGCGACATGAAAGCACAATTACTGGATTCGATGGATTTGGAACGTGAGCGCGGTATCACGATCAAACTCACGCCGGTACGCATGAACTATGGTGAATACGTTTTGAATTTGATTGATACCCCCGGACACGTAGATTTCAATTATGAAGTGTCTCGATCACTAGCGGCTGTGGAAGGTGCGATACTGCTTGTAGATGCTACCCAAGGCGTACAAGCGCAAACTATTGGTAATTTGTACTTGGCACTCGAACAAAACCTCACCATCATTCCAGTAATCAATAAAATTGACATGCCGATTTCGAACGTACCCAAAACCAAAGCCGAGATAATTCACTTATTGGGTTGTAAAGAAGAAGAAATTATTTTATGTTCGGCCAAAACCGGCGAGGGTGTAGAAAAAATATTACAATCCGTAATACAACAAGTACCGCCACCAATCAACACCGCATCCGAACCACTGCGCGCATTGATATTTGATTCGATGTACGATGAATATCGTGGAGTAGTGGCCGCCGTGCGTGTGGTAGACGGAAACATCAATAAAGGCGACAAGATTTTTCTCATGTCCACCCACACTCCGGCCGAAGCTATTGAAGTTGGTTACTATACTCCCAAATTTTCTCCACAACCCAAATTGGAAAACGGTAACACCGGCTATATTGTCACTGGCTTAAAAAAAGTCACGGATTGTCGTGTAGGCGACACAATTACTATATTTAGTAAAGAAAATGACCGAGGAGTAGTCAGTAATCCCCTGCCCGGATACAAAGATGTCAAAGCTATGGTATTTGCCGGAATATTTCCAAAGGAAGGTGATGCTTACGGAGAATTACGCGACGCCATTGAAAAATTAAAATTAAGCGACTCGGCACTATCTTTTGAACCAGAACACTCACATGCCCTCGGATTTGGGTTTCGTTGTGGATTTCTTGGTATGCTGCATTTAGACATTTTCCAAGAACGCCTACGTCGTGAATTTGATATTGATATTATTATTACAGTACCCAGCGTTGCCTATCATATTACCAAAACCAATAACGAACAAATTGTGGTAAAAAGCCCACAAACTATGCCTGATCCGGCACACCTGCGAGAAATCACCGAGCCTTGGATGACTTTGGACATTATCACTCCCAAAGATTATGTGGGAGCTATCATGGGGCTGATCGCCGAACGTAAGGGTAGATATTTGAATACCGAATACTTATCCACCGGTGCCGATCAGCGCGCGCTACTACATTATGAAATCCCTCTCGCGTCTTTGATCACGGATTTTTATGACAAACTAAAGACGGTCACGAGTGGCTATGCTAGTATGAATTATGAATACAAAAACTACGAACCGACCGACGTGGTAAAACTGGATATCGCAGTAGCTGACGAACCAGTGGAAGAACTAACCACGCTGGTGTGGCGTGACGAGGCCTACAAAACCGGCAAAAAAATCGTCGAATCACTCAAAGACAGTTTGCCTCGCCAACAATTTGTGGTAAAATTACAAGCGTCTATCGGCGGCAAAGTTATTGCGGCCGAACGACTGTCGGCCCTACGTAAAGATGTTTTGGCCAAAATGTCCGGCGGCGATTACACGCGTAAAATGAAATTATTGCAAAAACAGAAAAAAGGCAAAAGCCGCATGTTGTCACACGGTAAGGTAGATATTCCCACCGAGACATATTTGGCGGTGCTTAAAAGATAATTTTAAAGTGAAGATTCGGATTTTTGTGTAGCGACACTGCGAAGCACAAGGAGCGAATAAAAATACCGAATCGACACGTAAGTAAAATCATGTGAAACACAAAACCATCAAAGCCCTCTGGGCACTAGTCGCTATTATCGGAATTTTCGCAATGGTACTCTTCACCGTCGCACCCGCATTCCGTTAATATGCAAATACTGCGCAAATACCAACTGGATATTATATTCTTATTTTTTGCTCTACTCCTACTTACATGGGCAATGTTTTATTTTCTCAAATTTATTGGCGTGGACCCGCACGACTATGAATGGTATGTCATGACTCCGCTTTTGATTTTATATATCACCGGACTCATTCGTGTACGCGCCACTATCAGCATCGGTGATCGCCGTTATCTCACCGGCAAATCACTCGCCTATTGGATAGTGCTCGGTGTCATGATTTTCGCTTCATACGAGACACCTGTCCCCGCTTCTGACTACTGGTCCATCAATGCTTTGTTTCTCGCCTTTACAATTTTCCTCGCAGATAGTTACTGGGATTTTACAGCCATGACTTTTGGTAACATTGTAAAAAAATAATTTTATTGTTTCACACTCTGATGATTTATGAAGAAATGGATTATCAAATCGACACCACCTGAACAATTTATTTCCGATCATCCCGAATTACCGCCGATTGTGGCGCGTCTTTTGTATACTCGCGGCATCCAAACCCAGACACAAATTGATGAATTTATAAACCCCGATTACTCCTCCGACATTCACGATCCTTTTCTTTTTCGCGATATGGACAAAGCGATTGCAATTATTTTTGACGCTATACAAAATCACAAAAACATCACCGTGCACGGCGATTATGATGCTGATGGTGTATGTGCCGCCACAATTCTTGTAAAAACCATACTGAAACTGGGAGCCAAACCGTTTACAGAAAAAGAAAACGAAGAAGGCACAAGGGTATTTTTACCACACCGAGAAATCGACGGCTACGGATTAAACAAAAACACCATTACTCATTTACACCAAAAACATAAAACCAATTTAATCATCACCTGTGATTGTGGAGTAAGTAATCTGGAAGAAATCAAACTGGCAAAAGAGCTAGGCATGCAAGTAATCGTCACCGACCACCATGCCATACCTGCCGACCTGCCACCAGCAGATGCTATTATCCACCCCAAATTACCCGGAGAAACATATCCAGACAAAGGACTTTGTGGCGCAGGTGTGGCTTTCAAACTTGCTCAAGCACTATTGCAAAAACACTGTGCTAACACTTTTGGCAAATTATCCGAACAAGAATCCTGCGAAGGTTTCGAAAAGTGGCTGCTTGATCTGGTGGCGATTGCGACCGTGGGTGATATGGTACCTCTCATTGGTGAAAGCCGCACACTCACGCGCTATGGATTAACCGTATTAAATAAAACCAAAAATATCGGATTGCGCGAACTGTTCGTGACCACTGGTATTGCCGATGAAAGCGGCAAACTCAAACGCGTTTGCGACACCCATACTATCGGTTTCCAAATCGTACCACGCCTCAACGCTGCTGGTCGTATGGAACATGCCAACGCCGCTTTTGAATTATTGATGTCTGACGACAAGGTTACTGCGAAAAAATTAGCCGAACAACTCAATAAAAATAATACCGACAGACAAAAGCTAACCGAACAGATCGTTAGTGCTGCACGCGAACAAATCGCCACCACCAAACAAACTGATGCTCCTGTTTTGTTTGTTTTTGATGAAAATTGGACAACCGGTATTTTGGGACTAGTGGCCGGTAAATTAAAAGATGAATTCTATAAACCAGTAATAGCTTTGGGTAAAAGCGCAGACGGAGATATCGTGGGCTCAGGACGCAGCATCGCCGAGTTCAATCTTATCGCTGCCATTCAAAGCATGCCTCAGTTTTTTATCAAATTCGGCGGACACCCACAAGCGGCCGGATTATCTATTGCTGATAAAAAAACTTTAGAAAAATTTAAAAACACTATCACCAAAAAAGCCAAAACTGAACTTGAAAATGTCGAACTTATTCCTCAAATCGAAATTGATGCTGAAGTGAATCTGGAAGATGTGAATTGGAAATTATATGATTTATTACAAAAATTTGAACCTTTTGGTATGAACAACCCCGAACCGACCTATGCCGCACGCGGCCTCACACTGGTGTCAGCCGATCCCGTAGGACAAGATGGTAAACATTTACGCCTAATGGTCAAACACAATTCACATACCGTGCGCAAAACTATCGCCTTTGGCTTCGGCGACACTACTCGCCACCCGGAAAATTGGCGCGTCACACTCCATCCGAATGATAAAATTGATTTAGCTTTCACTATTGATGTGAATGAATGGAATGGTAATCGTGAACTAGAATTAAAAATTGAAGATATCAAAAAAAGCCTCGACTAAATCGAGGCTTTTTGTTTTGCAGAAGAGATTAATATAAAAACTTAAATTTTCTAATCACAAAGTCAAACCAACCTTTATAAGGTGATGTATTATCCAGCGTGTACAATACATAAACGATGTTGGCACGTTCGGCGATCACCCAACGCTCAGGTAAGCGATTTTCCCCAGCCAATAAATTGATATTTTTACCAATCACACTATCAGCTAACATGATTTTGGTTTCTCCGTCGCGATAAGTATTGAGCCCACGTGCACCAAAAATCGATTGTGCCACCACATCGGCCGAGGTATCTTTATAAATTCTAACCCCCATTTTAGGAGATTCTCCATTAGAGCTGCACAAAGACAGCTCCAACTGAATCGGCATATCCACATCTTCTGTAACATTTAGCAATTTACAATTCCCCGGAAAAACCAAACTAAAACGATAGTAATTATTGAGATAGCGCTTCTCTCCGACCTGTGCCACAAAATTATCATTATCTATACTTGCACCTTCTTCTATAATACCGTCCCCAGTATCAACACCATTACCGGCTAGTGTAGACAAATCGACCGGTAAGCGCGCTATTTTTACAGTATTTATAATTTTATCCACAATTGATCTGGCTTTGGGCAGCAAATTGTTTAAGCCAATACTAACATAGGCATAATGCGTTTCGTCTTGTTCAATCAAGTATGTTTGCCCGTCTATCGCTCCCGCAATTACGCTTTTGTTGACCAACCAAGCACTGCGTTTGCCCAATTTGGACGAATCCAATTTAGAACCGGGTGGTAACCCAGCAATTTCGCCTTTGGACACTGCGGTCTTAATCCAGTCGGCAAAATCCGTGCTGGTATTTCGTCTAATACCGGATTTAATTTCTATCCCGACAAATTGAGGCGGGCACTGCAAACCACAGCTCAAATTACCCAAACTCACCAAAGCCGAGTTACTTCCTTGTGGCGACACTCGCATCCACCAATTAGATGGATATTCAAATGCCAAACCGTAAGCGCGCTTGGCATATTTACTCCAACTACTGATATCCAAATTATCACCGCTAATAGGTAATTTACCAGTCGTTTCCGACACCAATTGATTATAATCTTCTGGCACCGGCAAACCAGGTTGTTTGGTAGTACCGCAGCCAGCAATAAAAAAAACCAAAAAAGTTAGCAATACTAATTTAAGTCCCCTATTAGATCGCATATTTTTGGTTTTTTATTTAGCCTATTTTTTTAATTCTTTCTCGAGAGCAACCCAACGTTTTTTTAATTCACGAATCATGGAATTTTTCATTTCTATCGCTAATTCTTTTTTGGCGGCATACTCTGTTACCGCTCGTTCTACCAAAGCATCATACATCTCTTGCGTAGGCCCCTCTAATTGCATGAGGCTTTCTTTAAGCTCACCATAAAGCGCGTTCACGTGAGACAACATCTTGGCGCGCATTTCTTTACCCTTTGGGGTAACGTTCAACCACATAAGCGCCGCGCCAACCAAACCGCCTAATACTAAACCTTTTTTAAAATTTCCCATACATTTAAGTAGGTTATTGTTAAAAAAGTAAATTATTCACCACAACCACCAGTGGCTGCCGTCGCCGCACCAGCACCAGCCAATACGGTAGCACACTCACTCGGTGCCTTATTGAAGGTACTGCAAATAGCCTGTTTCACAGCCTCGGGGGTACGACCCACGTTTACCTGAGCTCCATTCAATATAAATGTCGGCGAGCCTTCTACACCATATTTTTGATTCAAATCTTCATGAATGGGATAAATCGGATAACGACCGCTCAACCAAGTAGTTTGATCATTGTATTTATCCATAATACCAAACTGCTTATTGGCCGAAGCCACACAAGTATCCACCGCACCCTTATTTACACCAGCCGCATTCAAACAACTAGCATAGTCTTGTGAACCAACAAAACATTTAAGATATGCAACAAACTTGCTCGGTTGATCTTTTTGGATACAATATTGACGAGTATTCTCTTCAACCTCTTTCAAACCATGCATGGCGTAAGACACAAATTTGACAGAAATATCAGCTTTGTTTTTGAGCAAATCCATAACCGGCAAAACCGCCTGTTCCATCTGAATGCCATAAGGGCAATATGACATAACAAAAACTTCCGCCACCGGCTTGTCTGCTTTCGGAGCGCTAACTTGCACTGCCGGTTGAGCATCTTGGGTGTTATCACCAGTCGGCGTCTGTAAAGACACTGTACCTGCGGTGGTCGCCTTCACTCCGCAGTTTACTCCTCCACGTAGAGCCATTGTGCCCAATACTACAAAACCTATCGTACCGATTACTAATAACCCACCTACCAAACCAACCACCAAAGCGCTTTTCGGATCCAAACTTTCAAAAAAAGTTTTTTTACTTTCTGACATAAATTTATTTAAATTAAGTTATTAAAAAATTGGTTTTGCAACTAATTCACCTACTAATTTTATCAATCACGACCGATTGAGTCAAGTGGATAATCAGTCCGATGTCAAGTATTTAACAATTCTTCATATAAATCTGCAACTTGTTGCGGTGAGACGTCGGTTGCTATAACTGCATCAGCTTGTTTGGTCAATCTGGGCAAATAGTAGTAGTTGTATAGTTTGATCAAACCGCTAAAGAAATCCTGCCAATGCACACCACGATAATAAGTCACAACCAGTGGTTTGTGTGGAAATCTGTGCTTAATGTTCAAAATTTTCCCGGCCACTCCAAATAGCGGACAGTGCACATGAATAATATCATAATCTGCACTACGCTCTATTGCTTCGGCTACCGACATATTTCCAACATACTCGCGTGAGGGCGCTATTTTCTGTATATGACGCTCAGCGGATTTTTTTACTGTTCCATATTGGATAGTGGTGGCGTCTACTTCGATTCCCAAATCGTTCAATTCATCAATCAATTTAAAAGCTGCGTCTTGAATATCATCAAAATAATTAAATGCCGCCGGTATAATATGGAAAACGCGCATACTACTTTGGATTAGTATCGCGATTTTTTTCTTCCAACAAAGCGATTTTGCGAGTTAATTTGGTAACATCACGCGACAAACGCTCGACTTGAACAGTGATGCGAAAAAAGATAAAAAACAACAAAGCCAGCGCGAGATAAATAATCGCATCAACCCCTCGACCAACACCGAGCAGATTTGCCAATTGCATGGTGGAATTGGGCCAGAGCACCACCAATCCGGCAGCTATCCAGAATACGGTCCAAAAAATTAACCCGAACAACCGCAAATCATTGGTGCGATAACGCCCAAATACTTTGAGTATTGCAAACAAGAAAAAAACTACTAAAACGATCTGAATAAGCAACATATTTTTAAAATAAACCTTCAATAGTACTACGTATGAGTCGCAGCGCATCTGGCAATAAGGGCATGACAATTGCTGTCACTTTATCCAAATACGGCATCACTTGGGAAGTAGCGATCCAATCCATAAACATTTGTCCAATTGGATAACGGACAATAAAATAAAAGAATATACCCAAAATTAACACACCTTCTAAGATGCCAAACAGAGCGCCCAACGCGCGATCGGCCGCTTTTATTACTGGCAATCCGGTGAACATTTTGAGTATTTTATTGATTAGCCAAAAAATTAAAACCACCAAACGATTGATCAAAATAAAAGCAACAATGAAGATGGCTACTCGAGAAAAATTTGGATTCCAACCGGTAACACCGATTAGCCAATCCGCTACCGGAGCGTAATAACGTGTAGCCAAATAAGTAGCTATCACCGAACCGGCTAACGAGACAATAGTGTGCACAATACCAAACCACAAACCAGCGAGTGCAAACCCGGCAATAATCACAATTAGTACAATGTCAAAAATAGACATAAAACTAACTAATTAATAATAAATAAAAAGCAAATAAGGGGGCGCAACGTGTTTGGTAAAAACCAAGACCAAAAACGTTTTAACGCCCCGAAGTGGATGTGCTGTTATCATAGCGCCTCCGTTAAAATTTAAACACAAGATCTTCCAATTCTTCGGCGAGTGCGCGCCACGTCCACAACTTGGACTGAATCCTATTGGCAACTGCATAGGAATACGATCGCTGTTGTTGGGCCCGCAACTCTACCACCTCTGTGCGCAGCACGGCGATTTGCTGCTCCAAATTATTTCGCCGGACGCTGTACAACATACCCAAAAGCCGCCGCCGCAATGCCAGTAGCGCCAACTGGTATCGCTTTGTTCCCGGTCCACCCACCTGGATCTCCCGCACACAACGATCGAGTATATGCGACCACATGTCACACCTCCTTTCGTTAAGGGTGTGGTCGGCAAAAGCGGGCAACATCACCCACTTTAGTTGTAAAGAGCGCAATTACATGCGCGGAAAAAGCGCCGCACATTTATTGACTTTGGTTCCAGTAGTTAGTTTGCCCCAAATTATTTCATTTTCCCAATCAAAATTATTATAATCAATTTTAATTCCAAATTGAGCTAATATTTTTTGTGCTGTATCCGGCATGATTGGTAATAGCGCCACACCAATATGACGCAACGCTTCGGCAAGTTGATAGAGCAACCCGGACACATCTTCGCCTTTTTTGTATTTTTCCCAGGGTTTTTGTTCGGATATAATACCGTCACAAAAATTAACTAAGCGCATCACACTATTCACAACTAATTCAAATTGATATTTTTTTAAATACATGTCATACCCAGGTTGCCACAAAATCGGTCCGGCAATATCAGCTTTGAGAAAACTTTCAGGCACTACTCCCCCGCAATAATTTTCAATCATGGTAATAATGCGTGAGTTTAAATTACCAATACCGTTGGCAAGATGTACACCGTAAAATTCTTTGATTTTTTCATCAGTGGCATCACCATCATCATGCGCCGGAATCGCGCCCAGTAAAAAATACCTGGTGGCATCGGTGCCGTATTTGGCCACTACCTCAAACGGATCAATCACGTTGCCGAGCGATTTACTCATTTTTTGTCCACCCGAAGTAACAAATCCATGAATAAATATCTGTTTACTGGTGGGCAATTGTGCGGACAACAACATCGCCTGCCACATGGCACTTTGTTGGCGTAAATTATCTTTACCTGCTACCTGTATACCCGGCCAAAAATCGGCAAAACTGCGAGCATCGTTGGGCCACCCCAAAGTGGATATATAATTAACCAACGCGTCAAACCACACATACATCACCTGGGCATCGTCACCCGGCACCGGTATGCCCCAGGGCATTTTTTCTTTCACGCGTGAAATAGAAAAATCTTGCAGACCATTGGCTACGAAATTCCGAATTTCCAGCTGTCTATTGTCTGGGATCACGAAATCCGGATTTTTATCATATAGATCCAATAGTGCTTGCTGGTATTTGGAAAAACGAAAAAAATAATTTTCTTCATCGATTAATTCCAATTCCAGATTTGGGTGCACCGGACATTTGCCATCTACCAATTCGGAATCGGTTTTTTCCAGTTCACAACCCACGCAATATTTCACTTGGTATTTCTTTTTGTAAATATCGCCGTGTTGTTCGCATAATTTCCAAAACTCTTGAGCAGCCACCACATGATGCGGATCGGTAGTGCGGATAAATTTATTGTAAGATAAATTAAGTGCAGATTTGAGCGCGTCGAATTTGGCCGCATATTCATCGCAATAAGCCTGAGTGTCCACACCCTCTTCTTGGGCTTTACGATAAATTTTGACACCATGTTCATCGGTGCCGGTATTGAAAACCACTTCAGCGCCGCGCAACATATGATAACGCGCCAAAACATCCGCCTGAATAATTTCCAAAGCAAAACCAATATGAGGTTTGGCATTTACATACGGTAACGTAGTAGTGAGATAATATTTATTTTTAGACATAATTAACAATTAACAACGACTACAAACTCCCCTCTTTCGTCAATATTTTGATTTAAAATTTCTGAAATTGTGCCACGATAAACAGTCTCGTGTAACTTGGTAATTTCGCGCGCCACCGCCATACGAGCCGTGTCAGACAAAACAGTCGCTAGTTCACTCAAACATTTCTTGATTCGATGCCCGGATTCATAGAATACCACAGTACCCTCCGTCGCAGCGACTTCTTTGAAAAATTTCTGACGCTTGTTTTTATGTGGCGGAAAACCCATAAAAATAAATCTGTCAGTAGGCAAGCCGGATATTGACAATGCCGCAATAGCCGCACACGCCCCCGGCACAGATACAATTTCCACTTGTGGTAATTTTTTGATAATTTGCGCCACCAGCAATCCGCCCGGATCAGATATCCCCGGCGTGCCGGCATCAGTAATCAATGCCAAATTTTTACCCTGCTCTAATAGCCCGACAATTTCTTGCATTTTTTTGGCATCACTATGCTGGTGATAGCTTATTAGCGACTTTTTAATGTCGTAATGCGCTAATAATTTTCCACCTTCGCGTGTATCCTCACATAATACAAAATCGACGCTTTTTAACACTTCGAGTGCGCGCAAAGTAATATCACCAAAATTGCCAATCGGAGTGGCAACAATATGTATTTTTCCGTAATTTTCCATATGTTTATTTTATCAAAAAAGCCCAAAAAAAGCAAAAGGCCGACCCTATAACGGGTCGGCCTAAATTTTCTTTTTATTTATTCAATAATAATCGCTTGGACCGGGCAACTATCGGCTGCCATTTTAATATTTTCCGGTGTATCTCCTTGCTCGTTATACACTGTCGCTTTTCCATCTTCGTCCATCTTGAACACATTCGGGCATAGCGCCGGGCAGGTGCCACAGCCAATACACTTCTCCTTGTCGACGACTACTTTTTTCATAAAAAATATTTAAAAAAATAATTGACTGATTTTTTTCAATTACACGCCGTAATATTTTTCTTGATAAAATCGCAACAACTCTTCAATTGCCGGAATTGTACTTGTATCAAATACTCCAATTTTTAATTTTCTCTGCAAGTCTTCCAAAGTTTGCGCACCTTCGAGCACCGCTTCTTCGATATCGTGATCGGTAATATTCAAGTCTTTGTCAATAATTTTCGATCCAGTAGTGACTACTCGGCTGTGTTGGTTGGTATTGCGAAAGTAGTCATTGATAGCCGCCTGCAAGGCTTTATCTCCTAATACTGAACAATGGATCTTGCGGTCTGGAAGGCCTCCCAAGCGTTCCAAAATGTCCTGTGGACGTATTTTGAGAGCTTTATCGACATTCATACCGCCCTTCTCAATCAGCATCTCTGAGAGCACGCTGGTGCTGGCAATGGCGCTACCACAACCAAAAGTGCGCCAACGGCAATCTTTAATTTTATCAGTTTTGGGATCTATCTGTATCCACAACACCATTTCATCACCACAAGCCGGAGAACCAACTCTCCCCAGACCATTAAATTTAAACTTTTCTTCTTCACCATAATGCATGAAATTGCGTGGATTGAAAAAATGATCCTTCACAATTTCGGAATACAACCAACCCTCGCCGCCGGTACTACGAATATCTACCGGATCCTTCAAATTGGATTTTTTTATAGATTTTCTTGGCATATTATTTTACTCCAATATATTTGGCATGATCGCGTTCGCCGATTTTTACCGGACTCATCTCGCGCAACTGCTGAATCACCGCCGGTAAATATTTCATAATATAATCCACATCAGTCTTGGTGTTGCTGTGACCAAAAGTAAACCGAATACTGCCATGCGCATATTCGTAGGGCAAACCAATTGCAGCCAAAACATGTGAAGGATCCAAAGATTCGCTGGTGCAGGCCGAGCCGGTGGAACACATCACACCGTATTCATCCAAATACAACAACATCGCTTCGCCTTCTACATCCAAAAAAGTAATATTTAAATTGTTCGGCAAACGCTTGTCGCCAATTTGCGGACCGTTTAATTTTATTTTGACAATTTTATTTTGTAATTCCTGCCAAAAATATTTAACCAGGGCTTGTACGCGCGCGTATTCTTTTTCTTTTTTACTTTGTGCTAATTCCAACGCTTTCGCCAAACCAACTATGCCGGGAACATTCTCGGTGCCGGCACGCAAGCGTCGCTCCTGTGCTCCACCCACTAGTAATGGTTTTATTTTTACCCCACGGCGTACATACAATACTCCCACTCCTTTTGGTCCGTAAATCTTACTACCATTTATAGCCAGTAAATCAACATGTAATTTCTCTACATCCAAATCCAAATAGCCGGCCGCCTGACAGGCATCGGAATGGAAAAACGGATAAATAGTATTGTTGGATTTGCGATATTTCAAAATTTCTCTACCAATATCGGCGATTGGTTCCACTGTGCCAACCTCATTGTTGGCGTACATCACCGAAACTAAAACCGTATCCGGACGGATAGCGGCCATCACATCGGCCGGATTCACTAGTCCATCTTTGTCCACTTTAACAAAAGTAATTTCCCAACCTTGTTTTTTCAAATCATCCAGAGCATGTAAAACTGCATGATGTTCGATGGGGGTAGATATGATATGTCTACCCTGCTGTTCGTGGGCGCGCGCGATTCCATAAATTGCCAGATTGTCTGATTCGGTACCGCCACCGGTAAAAACAATATTATCCGGCAAAGCATGCATGAGTTGAGCCACTAGGCGGCGGGCGTCATTTATCGCTCCATTAGATTCACGCCCCAACGCGTACAAAGATGATGGGTTGCCAAATTTATCAGTAAAATATGGCTTCATAGCAGTCAAAACACGCGGGTCCATTGGAGTGGTGGCGGCATGATCCAGATATATTTTTCTAACTTTTTTTGGCTTGACTAACATAATTACAAATCGGACAATTTAATTTTATCCAACATCTTATTTAATTCCAGATTCACTTTTGAAACTTTACCCTTAAGTGCGCAACTTTTACTTTTGTGACATTGGTATTTCGAGTCACAGCAAGGCAAAAGCGCACAATCCGCTTCGGTAACGGCGATAATTTTACGTAAACTCAATTTTTTGGGAGCCACCTCTAAATGATAACCTCCACTCGCGCCCTTTTCGGCGGAAATCAAATTCGCTACTCTTAATTTACGAGCGATTTTTTGTAAAAAAAGGAAAGACACACCAATTTCGCCAGAAATTTCTTTCAAGCTCTTTTCGGTTTTGGATAGGGCCAAACAGCGCAATAGCTGTACGGCATATTCGGTCTCACGGCGAAAAGATAACATATCAAAACGGTAGGGTTAAATTAATTTTTTTAGCTGATACTTGCTGGCTTGATGCGGGCGGATCAAAATTCACCGCAAAAGGCACTACTTCACCTTTAAAATTTTTATAAAATAACTGCTTGTTGTTGCGACCAAAATCATAAATCTCTTTGGTGACGCGTACATCTTGTTCGCAATATTTCTTGATTTCATCAATTTTGCCTTCTTTCCACCAACGAATTGCCTGCAAACCATCGGCACTTTTATTTACGTCATCCAGTGTCGCTTCGGCCAAATCTGCCAATTTGAGTCGCACTCCTAGACTATCCTTGACCACTTTCATAATATCTAAGTGCGGAATAGAAAATAAATCTCCCAAATAATAATTTCCCAACACGGGAATGTCAAAATGTTCGCTATTGTAGCCAATAATTCGATCGGCATGCTCCAAAATCGGCCATAGCTTCCCCAGCTCATCTTCGGTAAAACTTTGGTAAGTATCGGTAGCGGTATTGTATATCGATACGACTGAAACTTTCAATTTTTTAAAATCGTTATTTACTTCGGCAAAAGAATTTTGAGTTTCAATATCAAAAATAATTTCAGTCATAATTAATTCAACAACTTTTCAATTTCTGGCTGATTAAATCCTACCACAATTCTACCGTCAATTTCTATCACCGGTACTCCCATTTGACCGGATTTCTCTACCATCTCCTGGGCTTTGGATTGATCCGCCATCACATTATAATCGGTAAATTCCAAGCCGTTTTTGGTAAAAAAATCTTTGGCCATATGACAATATGGGCAAGTCGGTGTGGAATAAATGGTAATCTGACGCGACATAGACAATAAACAAAAATTAAGAAAATAATCTAATACTAATATAGTATGATATCCGCGGTAATTTGTCAACTGTGGGAAGATTATATCACAATAATGGGAAAGATGACAATATTTAGATGTTGATAAATTCGCTCTCGCTCTTTCTGGTCCGCTTGTGTGGCGCCGGCAATTATGTTAATCAAATATTTATCGGGATTTCTAAAAACAAATTCGATTGAGCCACGCATTAAAAATTTAAAATTGTACAACAAATAGTTGGCCGGTGAAAAACTAAAGTAACTCCGTAGTTGTCTATAAGTATCTTGAATAATTTGTAAAACCGAGTAACTATCGCCCGATCCCGGTGCATAATCCGGAGGGGAATTGATAATTCGAATTAAGACATCTGTGCTCTGCGGCATCAATAAATGTGTATGATCATTGATAAACTTACGCGAAAAATCTAAACCCAAATCGTGAGCCGCTAAATTGGCTACCACCTGTACCGCCGCTATTTGTCGAGCGGACTGGATCAAATATTTCGCGTTTTTCGTAACACTGAATTTCAACCAGTAAAAAAAAGCCAATTTCAAACCGGTGCAAATAACAAATTTCTTGCGCAATGGACTAGTAAAAATTTTACCGGCCAAATTGCGACCATATACATAATGCCAACCAAGTGCGCAGTACCACCTGGGCCAAATTGCTAAACTTATTTTGGGGTTTTGTAATTTAATCTGCGAAATTAATTCTTTGTGACGACGATAAAAATTAAAATAACGAAAATTATCTGTTAAAAGAGTAAAATCCAAATCACTGTCTTCACCGGCTTCGCCGGATAAATAACTACCACAAAGCAAAACATCGCCGTGAAGATAAACAGCTTGCAATTGACGGTGAATATTGATCACACTTTCTTGATCCAACATATACGGTCATTATACAAACTTATGCCCATAGCGTCAAAACAAAAAAGTATTGACATTATAATAATATAGTGCTAAAATGGTGCCCAATACAGTTCTTTGACCTATCTTTTACACATGTCCATACAACACGGACACCGTAGCCGACGGAATCGGCGAAATGGAGGGCTCATTATGGCCAAACTCGTGATACCACAGGACCAACTGGTCCTGATCAGACGCCTGCGAGAAGCAGGCATTCTAAACGATGTACAGGAAAACTCAATAGAGCTGGCCCAAGGGGCGGTCGTCTGCGACTGCCCAGACTGTGACCAAACCCCGGATAGCCGTGGGTTCTTGAGTGGCCTGGGCCAACGGGGCTCTGTTCGTCTGCACCACACCCCGGGACTAAACGGGGGTCCATTGGTGATACCACCTGAGTCCGTACTCAATTCGGAAATACAGCAAAGTGCTGTCGCAATCAAAAACATTCGCGACGCACTGTTGTTGAAGGGGCTGGATCGGACCATCGTGCTCGTGGCACATGCTCCTTGTGGAGCCGCCACTCACAACAAAATGGATTTGGTGCTGGTGCTCAACATGACGATGCGAGCCAAAGAAATTCTCAAGGGAGAATTCCCTCGGCATAAAGTGCCAGTGTTGTTTCATGTGGATTACACCAACCAACACGCAAACGATATCACAGGTCCTATTCCTGACGGAAAGAGGACCTACTATTTGTCCACCAAAAAATGGAAAGGAAGTGAGTTTGGGTCTTAGACCCATACTTTGCCGATACCAATTCCGCCAAGCGCACGCTCTGGCGGATATTTTATTTTATCGCAAAATAAACAACCAAAAAACCACACCGATAATGATGCGGTAAATACCGAAGCCAACAAAGTTATTTTTCTGAATAAATTTGAGCAACCATTTTACCACCCCGAGCGCCACCACAAACGACACTACAAATCCGACCACGAGCGGTAACCAATCAGTCCCCACAAAACTATCGGCGGATTTGTAAATATCCAAAGCCCCGGCCGCCAGCATAGTGGGTACTGCAAGTAAAAAAGAAAAATCTACAATGGTTTGACGACGTAGACCCAGTGCCAAACCACCTACAATGGTAGCTGCGCTTCGCGACACCCCCGGGATCATGGCCAAACATTGGCATAGTCCTATTATTACCGCTTGCCTATAACTGATTTTGCCCACCTCTACCGTGGCCGAATCTTTTTCTCGATACGTTTTTTCAAAAACAATCAGAACAATACCACCAATCACGAGCGCCCATACTACCACCATCGCATTGCCTAACAAAAATTGCTTAACTATTTTGTATAGTATTAGCCCCACAATTGTAGTTGGAATAAAAGCGGCCGCTACTTTTTTTAATGCGGCCCAATTGGTGGTAAGGGTGCGGAAATACAACACCACTATTGCCAAAATGGCCCCCAGCTGAATTACGATCTCAAAACTTTTGACAAATTCGGTCGAAGGAATTTTCAATATTTCGCCGGCCAAAATCATGTGGCCGGTGGAAGAAATTGGCAAAAATTCGGTAATACCTTCGACAATGCCGAGAATTACGGCGTGCAATATGGACATAAAAAAATAAAAAAAATCTAACAACAGATATCATAACAAAATTTCCTAACTATGTACACGTTCCTGAAGATAGGGCAATTGCGATATTGTATTAATTTATACCTAACAAAAACTTCTTAATAATTTGATAATACTCATTTAAAGACGAAATACTAACCCACTCATCATCGGCACCAATATTTCCGCCGACCGGGCCGAATTCTATCCCGGCACCACCAACCTGTGCGTAATGACGCGCATCAGAACTACCATTGGCACCACGCAAGACTATTTCTCTGCTTAAAATTTTACTGCCGATATTTTTTAATAATTGCAATTGATTGTCGCTTGCAGCCGTGTGTAGCGAAGGTTCGTTGGCAAGCACTTCCATACTAGCACCAACCGGCAAAAGATTTTTAATAGTTTCCAAAACCTCTCGTCCATCATTCTCTATAAAACGCACATCCAACCCCACCCAACAATCAGCTGGAATTTTGTTATAAACATTATTGGTGGAACCAATTTGGCTCAAATTAACCGTAGTGCACCAACTTTCATTTACGGGTACGGGATATGCTTTTTTCAATTTATTTAAAAAATCCTGTATATCCCAAATAGCATTTTGCCCTTTCCAAGGATAAGCACCGTGCGCAGTTGTGCCTTTGGTAGAAATTTTTAACCACAGAATCCCTTTGGCTTCGTGGACAATATCGAAATTGGTAGGTTCACTAGTTAGCACAAAATCCCCTCTTATCCCCTGCTCAATTTGGTATTTGGTGCCATCAAAGCCGCCAATTTCTTCATCAGTGGTTAATTGTAAAGCGATTGGGTATGACAAATCCTTGGCTAACTCACTAAACGCCATAATTATACAAGCGGCATTGGCTTTCATGTCCATAGCACCAACGCCAAACAACTTATCGCCTTCTACTCGCGGCAAGTATTGTTCTTCTTTACCTGGTATTACATCCAAGTGCGCATTCAAAATAATTTTAAATTTTTCCGGACGAACCGGAGTGTTATAAACCAAAGCACTGGGTATACCATTGTTCTCAAAATTCTCAATTGTGTAATTGTTCAATTTTGATAATACTAAATTTAAAACTTGCCGAAGTGCTTTATGATTCCCAGCGATTGATCTGATAGAAATTAATTTTTGAGCTAAGGACAAAATTTCGTTTGCCATAATTATCTAAATAAGTAACGGCCATTTAACATATTTTAAAAAGGAATTGGTCGTGTGTCAATCCGATTGGGATTGGCACACGACCGTTTGATAGGTGCTATCTGTGGTCTAGGCTACGATTTCCGCCCAGACCGTGTCGCGATTACCATGCACTCGACCCTTGTGGGCCTCGTTGGTGTCCACCGGCAACATCGAACGGAAGCCGCCGAGGAAAACCGGATGGCCATTGGTAAAGGCGAGAAAATTGCGATCGATGTACGTGTACGTGACGCCGTCTTTGGTATTGACGATCTGCGGCGTGGTCATTTCCGGCTGCACCACGTATGTACCACCTCGTTGCCTCAATTCGTAAGCCAAATCTTTGCGGAATTTGGCGCCGCTGGACAAGGGGCCGCGCACATGGCCGTAGCAACCGTAAGTACCCTTGGCCGGTTTGGCCCGCAAGTGGACAGAACCGGATTCGATTGCTTGCATCGGCATTCCACGACGCGCCAGGTATTGAGCAAACCCGTCGGACAAACGTTGGCCATGATATTCTTCGAACGAATGGCTGGTGGCCAGGTGTTCGCACACTTCACCGGACATAAGGTCTTCTACACGGCTGATTTCGTACCCCATGCCGAGCGGACCCATGTATTCTTTGGTGTCGTTGATGCGTTGCGGGTATTGCATTTCCGGAGCATCCACATTGAACGTGATCGCGTTCGCTTTGATGACACGGCGCATTTGTGCGTCGCCCAGGAGCGGATGATCGACGCTCAATTTGGGTTTCTTGAGTTTGGCCACCGGATCGGATGAACGCACGTACAGCATGAATTCGCATCCACCCTTCTCTTGGACATGGTGGCGGAATTCATCAGGACCAAAGAAGTAATCGAATCCGGACAGATCACGAACTTCTTGGTTCGACAGCGCGTCTCCATCCTGCTTGCCAAATTCGGACTCACGCATCGCTTGATACTTTTGCTGGGTTACAGCCAGTAACGCGATGGGCTTACCGTGGCGCCGGCGCAACTCGTCCAACGCCTGACGAAAACGCGGCTGGAAGTACGACGGGCCATCGCCATTGGCACAAGTACGTTCGAGCAGTTGGTACATGGCCAAGGAGTTTTCGATCTCGAACACCGTACCGCGCAACAGTTCGCGCAACAGGTTGACGGGCATAGTCGTCGCCTCTTGCAGAAACCACTCCGGCAACCCCAACATGTCGATCTGGACAGCGAAGTTCACCGGGGTGCAATCGGGACCGTACATCAAGTGGTGGTAGTCGTCGGACCATTCTCTATTGGCTTCAACCAGTTTGCGGAAGGCGAGATTGTACTCGGTGTACAATTCGCACAGTGCCTGCACCACGGCTTGAGGATAAACCACCTGGTAGTCTGGCAAGGTGTGACACAACATCACCGAAGATTGAATCTTGCGATCAATCGTCGGGCCCAGATTTTTGGTTTCGGCATTATGCGGAGTGAAGAGAGAGTGCAATTCGACGTTCATGTACGTACTCCTGTTTTGTTTTTGATCCCGGATATGATCCGCCTAGGTTATTGCATGCAATTAGACGGAACACCTTTGTTGGAGACAAACATGTTCTATCCAAAAAGGGTGTTCCGTGATAACAATCGCACCAATAGCACTGATCAAATTAAATTTAAAGAACAAATTAAATCACCCCACTTGCGGTGGGGTGATTATGACTTTACAAAATTACGCTTTCACAAAATCATCTTCACCCCACCAAAAAAACAACGCATAAAACATGACGTTGCTAATCAACATCCAAATCTGAATTAAACTTTTACTATTTTTTTGCTGGGACAAATTCATATGCATTAACGTTAACATACTCACTAGAACAGTGTCAAATAAATCTGTGGATAAATCCGACAAAGCGGCTTATTTAATGCTAGACTTAGCCATTTTTATCTCACGTTAAAATGGAAACAAAAAAAATACTAAAATAAACAAACTTGACAACAACATCTTTAGCAGTTTAATATATTTTAATAACTCCCTGTTGACAGTTTACAATACTCATAGTATAATATTTTCACAAATTCCCAGGTAGCGCAGCGGTAGCGCAGCTCGCTGTTAACGAGTTGGTCGTCGGTTCGAATCCGACCCTGGGAGCCACGTCGAATGTGGGGCCGTTTCGGCGATTACGCGCCAGCCCCTTTTGGCCAAACAATCGAATTTTTTGTCTTTCAACATAAAGTTCGAGCCGACATTTTGTAATGATTCGCGAATTTCCGCCAAATCGCCCGCCAAGGCGGTTTTTTTGGCTTTAATATTGGATAAAATAAATTCCCTCACCGGTTCGAGCCGATTAGCGCCCTTGTTCAAAAATTCTTTGACCTTACCCTCTAAAGTTAGTTTTCTGTTAATAAAAACTTCTTTCTTTTTGATATAGATTTGCTTCTCAATCGTGCCATCCAAATGAGAGTCCAAAAGTTTGTCTAATTTTTGATCAATTATTTGTACCTCGTCTTGGCACGATTGAACAAGGGCACCGTTAGATTGGGCCTCGTTATTTTTATCTTGCTCAATTTTATTCAACATTTTTTCGGCCCAATCGTCGGGTAAAGAAACTTTTTGAAGAAATTGTTTTATTTGTTCGGTTATGTCTTCCTCGCGGACATATTTTTCATCGCAAACGCTTTTCTTTTTGGTACAGCGATAATAGATATGTCCTTTTTGCCGTTCGGCCGTGATATAACACCCGCAAACCCCGCATTTAATTAAACCGGTGAAAATATATTCGTGCTTTTTCTTTTTATGCGGACGGCCACGGCGCAAAAGGACATTTTTTACTTCTTCAAAAAGTTTCTTGGTAATAATCGGCTCGTGTTTGGCCTCGTGCAGTTCGCCGTTAAAACGGAACACTCCGCAGTAAAAAGGATTTTGTAAAATGTGCTGGATCATACTGCCCGACATCTTTTTGTTTGTTTGGCTTACCAATCCATAGTTATTGGCAATGCCCGCCAGTTCCCTTAAACCATAATTGCTGGTCGCGTACATTTCAAAAATCCTTTTTACAAGTTTATGTTTTTCTTTGTCCACGATTATGGTGTGAGTCCGTAAATCATTTAGATAACCTATCGGGGCCCAGCCCGGCCATTCTCCTCGGCGAAGTTTTTGGCGTAGCCCGCGCTTTACATTCTCCGATAGGTTATCTATGAAGTATTTGCTCTGCCCGAAAGCAATGTTAAGCATAAACTTGCCCTGTGGAGTGTCTTCGAACCAAAAGGTCGGAAATTTGAGGGAATTTATTTTTCCGGTATCAACCATGTAAATCACTTGCCCACCGTCAATCGGATTGCGGGCAAGCCGATCAGGATGCCAAGCTAAAATACCGTTGGCTTCGCCGGCGGAAATTCGCGATAACATTTCGCCGAATATATTACGGCCGGGTTCTTTGGCGGTTTTTGCCTCGTGAAACGAGGCGACGATTTCCAGTTTTTCTTTAACGGCAAATTCTTTGAGTTCGTCGAGTTGGGCCTCGATGGACAAAACCTGACGGTCTTCCTCGTCTGTTGACTTGCGAGCGTAGAGAAAATATTTGAACATATTGATAACGATTAAGAAAAGTTTGCTTTTGGCGTCCCGCCGTGGCGGGACAAGACAAAAAATTCGATTGTTTGGCCAAAAGGGGCTGGCGCGTAATCGCCGAAAACCCCACTTGTCCTGACTGGCTCACCACTTACGAAAAAATACGAACGGATTTGGACGAAATTTAGGGGCGCGCGGGCGGAATTCCCTCCCCACACCCCTTCCTTCCGCCCGCGCCGGACAAACGAGGGCTCCGGCGGGTAAAAACCGCCAAAGAACCCGTAAAAATGTCGGCTCGAACTTTATGTTGGCCAAAAGCAAACTTTTCTTTGTTGATTGGTTTGGCGAATCGTGATAGAATATTATCGGTTGGGAACCGACATATGCTTTCCTAACTATACTATTATACTATTATACTATGGATAGTGGAAAAAGTAAAAACAAACAAGAGACAGTTGGGGATAAGATTCAAAAACTGCGCATGAAGCAGGGTTTGACGCAGGATAAACTGGCGCGGAAATGTGATATTCCATACGCCACGCTCACAAAAATTGAATCGAATGTTATCACCAAGCCATCTATACAAACCGTCGTGAAAATTGCGGCCGGGTTGGAAATTAGTATTGATGAATTGATCAAATGATATGGTAAAGATAAAGGATACTCCTAAATTTGAACGGCCTCGAGAAAAATTTTTAGAGAAAGGCCCCGACGCCTTAATTGACGCGGAGCTGTTAGCGATTGTTTTGGGCAATGGAATTAAAGGCGTTAATGTGAAAGTTTTGGCGCAAAAGATTGTTAATAAATTTGGTGGCAATCTTCTAAACGCAACGGTTGACGACCTCAAACAAATCAAAGGTATTGGCCAGGCTAAAGCCTTACAAATAACAGCCATGCTATCCTTGGCGAAAAGATATTTTGATAAACAGAATATTTTGGAAAAAATTATATTGTCGCCCGGCGACGCAGTCGCCATGGCGTCAGATTTAAGAGATAAAAAACAAGAGCATTTAATTTGTTTATATTTAAACGCTCGTTGCGCGCTGATTAAAAAAGAAATTATTTCGGTCGGCACTTTAGATCGAAGTATAATTCACCCCCGTGACGTTTTCGCGCCCGCTTTGGAACTTAGAGCGGCCAGCGTTATATTGTTACATAATCATCCGTCGGGCGATCCAACGCCAAGCGTCCAAGATGAACAAATTGCCAGCGAGATCGTCACCGCCGGCAAAACAATGGGTATTAATGTTTTGGACTTTATAATAATAGGAGATAAAAACGCTCATAGCGTTTTGGGGGCGAAAAACGGCGCGGATTTTAACAATGTCAAGTATTTAGCTGAAGGCCAACTATCAACATTATTCGATGTGTTGGTGGACACTCACCAAGCAAACATTTATGGAAATTACGAAAATTTAATTATGAAAAATAATATTCAAAACAAATACACAGTTGCGTCATTGTTCGCCGGTTGCGGCGGGTTGGACCTAGGCTTTACCGGAGGATTTAATTCTTTGGGCAAAAAATACAAAGCAAATAAATTTGAAATCGTTTGGGCTAACGATTTTGACGAACACGCTTGCGTTACTTATCAAAGATACTTCAAACACCCGATCGTGTGTGGTGATATTAGACAAATTCTTGATAACAAAAAGGTTTCCTCGTTAGATAAACCGATTCCGCCGAAAGTTGACATTGTTTTGGGTGGATTCCCGTGTCAGGATTTTAGCCACGCCGGCAAGCGCAAAGGTTTTAACAGCAAACGTGGTCTTTTGTATCAAAGCATGATTGAAGTTATCCGAAGAACGAAACCGGTGCTTTTTGTCGCCGAAAATGTTCGTGGACTTTTAACAATGAACGACGGCGCGGCCATCGAAACAATTGTAAAGGATTTTGCGGCCTTAGGGTACCATGTGGTATATAAATTACTTACCGCCGCCGACTACGGCGTGCCACAGATTAGGCAGAGGGTTATTATTGTCGGCACGCTCAAAAGTAAACTTCCGCCATTTAGTCATCCAGATCCCATACTAACAAAAGATAATTGGGTGCCACTCAAACAAGCCATCGGTGATCTAGAAAAGGTGAAAGAGGGCGCCGCTCCTAATCATTTTTGGTCCAAAGCGATAAAAAATAATGGACAAGGTAACAACACGGTTTCCCCCGATAAACCCGGCCCAACAATGCGCACTGAACATCACGGCAATATAGAGTATCACTGGAACGGTAAAAGAAGACTGTCAGCTAGAGAAGCGGCGCGAATCCAGTCTTTTCCCGATGATTTTGTGTTTTATCCCTCCACCTCGGCAGCTTACAAACAAATCGGAAACGCCGTGCCGCCAGTTTTGGCTTGGCACGTTGCCGCGTCCATAGAAAAATTTTTAGATGAAAATTTAAAATAATCGCAGTATGATTTACGTTAAAAATGGCCAAATCAAAGAAAGTGATTTTGTTAGTTTGCTATCAGTCACTAAAAATTTGTGCGTCAAGGACATTCAACAAAACTCCATAAAGAAAATGGGTGGAGTGGAATTTGAAAATCTAACCTTTCAGATGATGTTAAAGGCATCTAAGGGCACGGCTTTCGCGGGGGATGTTGTTCAAACGGGCCCACAGACATTCCCTGACATAATAGCGAAAAAATTTTTCGGGACCGAAGTTAAGGCGACCACAGACGATAAGTGGATGTCAACCGGTAATAGTGTTTTAGAAACCACGCGGGTAGACGGGGTCGAAAAAATTTTTATGTTTTTCGGTAAGTTTGGTGGTGGTTTCGACATTAAATACCGACTATACCAGGACTGTTTATGCGATGTAGGCGTGACACACTCACCTCGCTACAAAATCAACATGGATTTGGCGAATGGACAGTCGATTTTTAATAAGATAGGCGTGGATTATGACACGCTAAGAAAAGAAGAAAATCCGATTCAAAGAATTAAGGATTATTATCGCAAACAATTAACCGACGGTGAAGAACTATGGTGGATTGATCAGCCGGATGCCGCTGCGAATCCAATAATTCGACCTTTTAGTAAATTTAGCGAGAAAGAAAAGACAAAATTTATTTTAGAGAGCATGATATTATTTCCTGAAATTTTTGGATCCAGCTCGTTAAAATTTGAAAGAGTGGCTTCGTATCTAGTCACGAACTACGGCGCCGTCAGTTCGAATATTCGAGATACTTTCACGGCCGGCGGTCAACAGAATGTAAAAATTGGAAAACGCAAAATAACAGTGCCAAGAATTTTGCATCACCTCAAAGAATACGCTGGAGACATAAAATCCACCATTAACACCTTAGATCCGGCAAAGTTAGCCTATTATTGGCGTGTGGACAAAGTGAACACCAATAGATTAAAGCAGTGGTTGGATTTGATCGATAAAAAGAATGATTTTGACGGCTGTTTACCTTCCGAAGTGTTCCATTTGGGATTATAATATGGTAATTAAAAATTATCTTGGCAGAAATTTCAAATCCAAGAGGAGGCCGGATAAACTTTCGACAAAAAAGAGATCATCGCTGATGTCGCATATTCGTTCAAAAAATACCAAATTTGAAACTGATTTTATTAAGGAATTGCGTAAAAAAACGAAGGTAAAGTTTCAAACGCATGTTCGTGGTATGCGAGGGAATCCAGATATAGTTTTTTCAAAACAAAAAATTTGTATTTTTTTAGATAGTGATTTTTGGCACGGTTGGCAGTATCCAAGATGGAAGCACTTATTAAAAAATGATTTTTGGCGGAATAAAATTGAAAACAATAGACGAAGGGACATAAAAACAACCGCTTTCTTAAAAAGGAATGGTTGGAAAGTATGCAGATTTTGGGAACATGATATTAAAATAAAAAATGACTGTTTGATATCATTTTTTGATTAATAAATAATATGGCTATTCAAATTGAGGGGTTCCAATTTTCCGGACCATACTATCACACAAAAAAATTTAATCAAAATTTTGGCTGTGTTTATGTATTAGTAAATAATAATAATCAGGTTGTAGATGTTGGAGAAACGGGTGACATAAATTCTCGAATACCAAACCACGAACGAAAAACGTGTTGGTATAGAAATGGAGTTGGTGAAACCGGCCTTTATATCTATATAAGCAATGACCAAAACTTTCGTTTATTACTTGAAAGGTTAATTAGAACTAAATACCACCCTCTTTGTGGTGAAAGATAATATGGATAACAGAGGATATTTTATAATTGACGGTTCGCATTTATTTTCAAGCATCCATGAAATAAGGAGAACGCACACGGAATATCATGATAAGAAATTGAACATATCTCTTCTTACAGAAGCACTGATGCGAAAATGGTCTCTTTGGGTTGGCTCTACGATTCGTATTGTCTATTATTTTAAACAAAATGACAATCGTATAAAAACGATGCTTGTTGTGCCGGAAGCAGATGAGCCCGGCAAGAAAAATCATTGGCAAATAAAGGAGTGCGGCGAACCGATAGAAACCGTTCCGGATGAAGAATTGCAAAAATTGAGCCCTCAGTACAGAGATCATTTTGCCCGCTCTGAAAAAGGTCTTGACGGCAAGTTAATCTGTGATGTGTTGATGCTGGTCGCCAGTGGCAAAGCAACTAACATTGTGTTTTTGGTGAATGATCGGGACTATATTCCTATCTTTGAGGCGGTTCAGGCACTCGGTGGTAATACCTATTTAACCGCCCTAGACAGCACGCAAAAAATACAAAAAAAGTTGGCAAAGCTTTCTGATAAATATCTCACATTAGACTCAGAGTTAGATTCTATTTTCGACATAAACCGACAAACGGTTAGCGCCGAACAACATGTTCTTCAGCAAGAATCATCTGTGGATGATACGACAGTTAATACCATAGCACAGATATGACAGAAAAATATTGACGACTTGATAAAACAAAATTCAAAAATTTAGTTCTAATTATGAACGCCGAAGAAATAATTAAAGAATACATTGAGCAACGAAAGACTGGCGAAGACAACCAACTTCGTGCCGCCGTGGGGCGGCTTACGGCTGACAGATCTAAAGAGCTCGGTGACTCTATAAGAGGATTAAACATTGCGGTTCCGACTGCGATATATACACTTGAGAAGGCAATAAATGCAAGCGCAAAAGAGATGATCAACTCAAACGAAAGATTGAGTCAAAGTAATGAAAAATACTCGAAAGCTATGAAATGGCTAACGGCAGCTCTGTTTGCGGCCGCTTTAGTTCAGGCCGGCGCTACCATTTGGTCTGCATATCTTCAAAAGAATTATCTTGAGTTTGAAAAACAAAAATGGGGACAAGAAAGACAAAAACAGGAAGCAAGGGATAATTGTATCCGAAATGGCCATGAAAATTGTCCATAGCGGTATATAGAGATAATTTCGTTAAAAACTGGAAATCGTCACTCGCCGGAGTCCTCGTTTGACCCACCAGACCTACTTGCCGACAGGTTGGGTAGACGGCATGGACTATCCATAGTTCGAGGAATAAAAATATACAAAAATTATGTCGTCACACCAAAATAACAAAAAACGTCTCACCACTCCAATTTTACTAACCATTTTAATAGTATTATTTTTCTCTACATCATATTTGATATATTCAGGGCGTTTGGAAAATTGGGTCGGCCAACCATTTAATACAAAGATTAGTTTGACGAACGACGCTCAAAGTATCCCACACGTCAGTTCCGAAGAGATTGATCTTGCTGACATTAAAGAATTTACCGACGAGGAATTAGAATACCTGGATGGTCTTGAGCGTGAGCCGAATGTTTTATTCATAAGAGACGCAATCAATGAATACTTTGCCACTGGCGAAGAGGATGCGCTAGATACAGCTGTGAAAGATAATAATTGCGGATTTAAAAATTTTGAAGAATACATAAATGGCAAGTTTGTAGCTTTTCAAGTGGAGGCCACTCCTAATAATATCGGAGCGAGTATAAGTTTATTTTTCCCGGCCAAACCGGATAAGATTTTTGAAGCGGTCGAGTATCAATCGGGAAACAACAACAATCTTTACCTGGTGGCATTTTGCGCAAAACCATATAGTGAAAACGAAGTAAAAATAGTTACTAAAGCATTTGGCAGATTATTTAGAAACGAAAAATTGGCTTTATAAAGCCGCTTATAAAAACTGGAAATCGTCACCCGCCGGAGCCCTCGTTTGTCCGGCGCGGGCGGAAGGAAGGGGTGTGGGGAGGGAATTCCGCCCGCGCGCCCCTAAATTTCGTCCAAATCCGTTCGTATTTTTTCGTAAGTGGTGAGCCAAATAAATACGTGAAAGCGACCCGTTTGGGTTCCGCGCTTTAGCTGGGGGTTTTTGGATGAAAAAAAATACTAGCTTTTGCTAGTATTTTTTGTTATAATCAAATCAGTTAAATAATAATCTACATCGCAACTTTATGGATAAAATCAAAATCGAAAATCACAGTTTCACCGCCTTTTCTTGGTTCGCGGCTTGGTTATTCACAATTGGATTTCTCAAACTTACTTTTTGGAAAGGTGTGTTAGCGCTCTGTATCTGGCCGTATTACTTGGGCAACTATATCAATCATGTAGTTGCCAAAATCCAATAGATTTTAAATACAACCCCACAACACGGAAAACTAATTAAACAATTTTTATTATCTTGTAATCTGTTTTTTTACCGGACGAATCAATAGTAATCACATCATCTAATTTGGAACCAACTAGTGCCGCCCCCAATGGCGAAGTGTGCGAAATGACGCCTTTTTTAGGATCAGCTTCAGCAGAACCTAAAATTTGATAAGTTTTTTGGCCGTTTTCGTTTAGTACAGTTACTACAGAACCTATTTGTATAGTATTAATATTCTTTAGAGGCGAAATAATTTCCGCCTGATTAATTTGTGTTTCCAAAGCCAAAATAGCAGCATTCAAACCACGTAGCTTCCCTTTAGCCAATTGATATTCGGCGTTTTCAGAAAAATCACCTAATTCCGCCAACCGCGCTACCTCGGCAGCGAGTTGTGGTCGATGTGATTTTAATCTGGATAATTTTTGCTCTAATGCCAACAGCTTTTCTTTCGTCATCAACGGATCAGGTTTCATTTGGGCATATTTGCCCGGTTTGCGATAAGGAATTTGCATAATAGCTACATTATACCCTTACCACTTACCTACCGCAACCCTGCCAAAATTGGTCTGTTATTTTTATCAAATAAGTGCTATCATAAATTCAATATTTTTATAATACTAATCTGTGAAAACGCCATTCTTATCAGATAAGACGAAAGTCGCCATAAAATACCTTATGTTGGCATTTTTTTTGACAATTACGGCCCCCAAACAAACCGCACAGGCATATGAGCTATCTCACTCCGCTCTTATTAGCAAAAAAATCACTAATTCAGAACAAAAAATCACAATTAATAAAAATCTAAACGAGATTATAGTTAAGTATAAAAAAAACAAAGTTAATCTAAATACGGTGGCCGGACGTACTATGGTGGAAAATAATATTCGAAATAAATCTCTGGTCATAAAAACACATCTTAAAAAAAATAATATTTCAGTATTAAAAATACCAGACGGACAAACAATGGAACAAAAAATTGCCGAATTGAAAAACGATCTGAATGTAGAGTATGTTGAACCAAACTATCGTCGCTACCCTACTAGCATAAGCACTAATGACACCTATCGAGATCGCCTGTGGGCCTTGGATAATACCGGGCAAACAGTTAACGGCACGTCCGGCACCAGCGACGCCGACATCGATGCTCCAACAGCTTGGACTACATTAGAGAACGCCATCAATACTTCTACCGCGATTGTTGCTGTCATTGATACCGGTGTGGCTTATAATCACCCCGATCTCACAGACAACATGTGGGACGGTACTGGTTGTGTGGACGAAAACGGTGCCGCTTTGGGAAATTGTATACACGGATATGACTATCAAGATGATGACAAAAACCCACTGCCTACCGAATCTTCACACGGTACTCATGTGGCTGGCACCATCGCAGCTGTAAAAAACAACAGCCAAGGGACCATAGGCGTAGCGCCCCAAGCCAAGATTATGGCGTTAAAATTTGACATGTCCATATCATCAGAAATACAAGCAATAAATTTTGCTATTCAAAATGGCGCAAAAATAATCAACGCCAGTTTTGCCGGCACGGACTATTCTGTCGCGGAATATGAAGCCATTAACGAGTTCAAAAATGCCGGCGGGATTTTTGTAGCTGCCGCCGGCAACGAATCCAACGATAATGAATCTACACATACCTACCCGTCAGATTATAATTTAGACAACATTATTTCAGTTGCGGCCACCGATCAAAATGATTCGCTTGCTTGGTTCTCCAATTATGGCAACACATCGGTAGATGTGGGCGCACCCGGGACCAATATTTATAGCGCCATTGCCAATAGTGTTACATTCAGCGAAGCTTTTGGTTCGGTTACAACTCCAAATTTACCCGTCGGTTGGTCTACCACTGGAACCAATAATAACTGGGGTACATATAACCTGGAATCAAATAAAGTTTTGTACAGCGACACTGCTAATCCCTACGCCAATAGTGCTAGTAGCACTGCCACTTCTCCCACTATCGACATGAGCGATGCGGCCACCAAAGGAGCTACTCTGAATTTTCATACTCAATGCGATACCGAATATACCGCCGACAGTTGGAGTGATTATTTGCAACTAGAATATAGTGCCGACGGTACCAACTTTACTCCCGCTAGCGATCCTTTTTATGGTGGTAATTTTCGCTGGGACGAGGCTTATCTGGACTTATTAAACGGAGACGATAGCCCTACCGGAACTGCCTCGTACGACTTTTCCAACGTTTCTATTCCCAGCGCATATCTGACTAGCAACTTCAAATTTAGATTTCACTGGATTACTAATTCAAGTGACAATAATTATGACGCCTGCAACATAGATAATATCGTGATTAATAAGTACACTGATGGCTCAGATGAACAATATGGGTATAAAGATGGCACCTCAATGGCTACACCGCACGTAGCAGGACTAGCCGCACTAATCTGGGCATACAACAATTCGTTGAGTTACGGTCAATTAAAAAATGCTATTTTGAATAGCGGTGACTCACTTTCATCTCTAAACGGAAAAACATTAAGCGGTAAAAGAATCAATGCCAATGCCGCTTTAGAGTATGTGGCCAACAGCAACTTATCCATCTCCGGCACCATCACCTTCTTCACCTCATCCACGTTACCGGTAAGAACAG
>CAYXJO010000004.1:0-82147 GCA_964465205.1 uncultured Gammaproteobacteria bacterium | reverse complement strand
CCAATTATGCTAAAATAAAGTCGGAATTTGGCAATTTACCAATACTATATGACACTAGAAATATTACTAGTACAGAAAAACAAATACTGCCAAATCCTGTGATTGCCGGTATTATCAAAACCAGCCAAGAGACAGAGAAGCAGGGGATAGCCAATATTAGATACCATGTTTTAGACAATCCGCTTGGCGGCGTTATCGCGGTAACAGATAAGATTTGGACGTTTTATTACAATCCGATAGATAATATTGACGCACAACTTGGCAATCTTAAAAATATTATTAAAAATAACCAGCCTAGAAGTTACATAGATTTACGTTATGGCAATCGAGTATATTGGCAGTAAATCATAAGGGGAGCAGAGTGAGTAGTGGAATTTGACAGTAGATTAAGAATAATATATAATTGAGTATAATAACTCTTACACTCAATTACTAATACTAAAAACCTCAGTAAATCCAGTATTTCCAATAATATATGCATCGCCTACCATATTTAGATGATTTTATTTTAAATCTGCGTGCAAATAATTTTTCCGAGGAAACCGCTTATAATTACGAACGTGATTTAAATACTTTTGAATCATTTCTAAGTCATGATATTAAAAAAACATTTGAACAAGTCACCAAGACTGATATTTTGCGTTTCAAGGCTTATTTGTCATCATCGGATCGTAAAACCGCCAAAGAACATCGCTCCAGACAAAAATTGGGCAGCTTCTCTATCAATCGCATCCTGTCCGCCCTACGCTCGTATCTCAAATTTTTGGAAGATATGGATCGCAAGCCACCGGTATCTTCCGCGGCAGTAAAACTACTTAAAACCGAAAAAAAACACGCTCGCGTGCCTGAATTCGAAGAAGTTATCAAGATTATTGAAGCACCAAACAAATATGAGGATGACGAACGCGTAGCTTTACGCAATCGTGCTATGCTTGAAACACTATTTGCTACTGGCATGCGTATTTCCGAGCTTTTATCGCTTAGAGTACGTCAAATTGACCAAACTGGACGTGTTTATATCATGGGCAAGGGCAAAAAACAACGTTTTGTATATTTAACACCACGCGCTTTAACACATCTCAAGAAATATCTCGAAAAACGTAATAGCACTTCAGAAATGCTGTTTGTCCCCTATCGTGGTAGAAATAATCAGGAAAAAGATAAAAAAATATCGTCTAATTATCTACAATTTAAAATTAAACGATATCGAGAACTATTGGATATTAATATTCCAGTCAGCGCCCATACTCTGCGCCATAGCTTTGCTACTTTTTTGGCAGAAAAAGGTGCTAATCCAGCTGCTATACAGATACTTTTAGGCCATGAATCCCTAGATACCACGACTCGCTATGTGCACGCTTCCGATCGTTATGCCGAAAAGACTCACCACGAATTTCACCCTTTGTTCAATAAGTAAATCCCCTGTCTTAGTTCAAATAACCTAACGGATCCACTGGGATACCATTTTTACGTACTTCAAAATGCAAATGCGCGGCAGTGGTAAACTGACCAGCACCTACAGTGCCCGGCTTACCGCCAGAATAACCAATAATATCACCTCTGGAAACAAACTGATCATCAGCGACCGCAATACTGCTAAGGTGCCCATACACAGTGGAAACTTCACCGGAATGAACCAACAACACATAACTATAGCAGGACGCCACCGTACAACGTTTGGCACGTGCCACATAGCCTGTGGCGGCGGCATATACTGGAGTACCCTGCGAAGCCCGGATATCAATAGCATTATGTTCCATTACATTGCGATAAGGATAATCCGGATCGTGAAATGAGGCAGTGATGTAATGATTGGCAAGCGGCCAACCGAGTTCAGCGGTAACAGTTTCATCAATTTTATTACTCTGCTCCAGTTTCTTTCTAACCTCACTTTCATAACTGCTAATCTCATTTTGAATAGCCTGTTCCTGTTTCTTTTGATTGGCTAATAATGTGCGGTAGGCGGCTTCATCTGACTTGGTGCGTACCAACAAATTACTTTTAACACCAATTTGATCGTTCAAATCCTGGCGCTTGTTCTCCAAAGCGATTTTTAATTCATCATATTGTTGTTTACGTTTATCTACTTGGGCTTTTTTGCCGTCCAAATCTTCTTTGGCTAAACGCAAATTTTTGACTGAACGGCCTAAATCGGTATAAACCGTCTCTAAATATTTGGATTGGTTATAGAAATCGGCAAAATTATCGTTGGTAAGCATGATTTCCAAATAATTTTTCTGATCGGCGGCGTGGATATTTTTTATTACCGCGATAATTAGCTTCTTTTGTCGAGCGATGGATTTTTCTTTATCAGCGATACTTAATGTCAGAGCCTCGATTTCCAACGCTGCTTGTTTAATTTTTTCTTGCGTGGCTTCTATATCCAATTCGATTTGAGCGGCGTGATTATCTAAAATACTCAAAGTATTCTTGAGCGATACTGCCTGGGTTTGTTTTTGTTCTATCAAAGTTTTGGTTTTGGCAATCGTATCTTCTAAGTCTTTTATTTTTTGCTTACGAGCTTCAATTTCTTTATTGAGTTGTTGGATTTCATCGGTATTACCACCACTTTCTGCAGCCAAAACCAAAACCGGCGCACCTATGAGCACCACCGTAATAACTGTATAAATAAAAATAGTGTAAATTCGCATAAATACATTATACCACAAAAAAAGAAACCGAGAAACTATTCTCGATTTCTTGTAAAATTTAGGTTAAATTTGAACTAAATTTTCTCAATTGCAACATCAATCCGACGCAAACTTTCGTCTTTACCCAAAACTTCAGCAATTTCAAATGGGCCGGGTGAATTTTGTTGCCCGGACAGAGATACACGTAGCGGCCACAACACTACACCATTGGTTAGGCCTTGTGATTGAATCCACTCCCCTATTTTAGCTTCTAAATCGGGCTTATTCCAAGCTTGAACACTAATGGTGTTCAATAGTTCTTTTAAACCTGACAGCATCTTTTTAGCTTCTTCAACTGTACTTTTTTTCCAAACCAGAATCTCACCAGAATATTCTGGTAATTTGAATACAAATGCCAATGTTTCAGGTAATTCAGACAATGTTTTTATACGTTCTCGTTCTAAATCAACAGCTTTGCTTAGCCACTCAACTTGTGAATTGTTATTTGCGACTTCATCGCCCACCATGCCGGCCGCTTGTAGAAACGGCAAAGCACGTTTGACTAGATCTGCACTACTGACTGTTTTCAAATATTGTTGGTTGTACCAATCCAACTTTTCCAAATTAAATACTGCTCCCGCACGACTCATAGCTTCCAATTTATACTCTTTTTGCAAACTAACCATATCCATTATCTCACGCTCATCGCCCGGATTCCAACCCAAAAATGCGATAAAGTTAATTACCGCTTCCGGCAGATAACCCTTTTTCTGATAATCCATTACCGAAACATCACCCTGACGCTTGCTTAATTTGGAATGATCGGAATTGAGCAGTAGCGGCATATGAGCAAATTCCGGCGGTGTCCAACCAAAGTATTTGTATAATTGTATGTGCTTGGGTGTGCTGGAAATCCACTCTTCGCCACGAATCACATGGGTGATTTCCATTAAATGATCATCGACTACCACAGCTAGATGATAGGTAGGAAAACCATCACTTTTTACAACCACCTGATCGTCGACTAATTCATTTTTGACACAAATTTCTCCACGGATAATATCACGAAATACAGTTTCGCCTTCTTTAGGCATCTTCATGCGAATAACGTGTTTTTCACCGGCGGCGACACGTTTTTTGGCTTCTTCCAAATCAATTTCGCGACAATGCCCGTCGTAGCCAGTGGGTTGTTTGTTTACTTGCTGAATTTTACGCAATTCTTCCAGACGTTCTGAGGTACAAAAACAATAGTAAGCTTGACCGTTTTCCAATAATTGTTCGGCGTATTTTTTATATATATCTAATCGTTCGGATTGAATATACGGACCATGCGTCCCCACTTGGACTATTTCGCCCTTATCGTTCATTTGCACACCTTCGTCCGGCACTAATCCGGACCAGTATAGAGCCTGCAAAATATTTTTGGTACCATCGGCCACAAATCGTTCTCGATCAGTATCTTCGATGCGCAAGACAAACTGTCCGCCGGTCTGGCGGGCGATCAAATAATCATATAAGGCCATGTGTAACCCACCCAAGTGCAAATAGCCGGTTGGACTGGGGGCAAAACGAGTGCGCGCCATAAAAATTAATTTAATTTTTCTTTAATTATATAATATGTAAACACCACGGTGGCGTTGAATATTCTGCCCAAACGCGCGGGTTGACGAATTAATCGGTATAGCCATTCTAGCCCAATTTTACGCATTAGACAAGGGGCACGCCGAATGTTGCCTGACAGATAATCAAACGACCCGCCTACCCCCATTGCGATTTTTACATTAGGCATGTTGGCCAAATTTTGGTGTATCCATTTTTCTTGTTTACCCATACCAAACGCCACAAACAAAACACCGGCACCGGAGGCGTTGATTTTCTGAATTAATTTTTGATTTTGCATTTCGTCTAATTCCAATCTATCCGCACCCGGTGTGTAGCTGACGCTCGGGCCACTATCTGATCCGGCAATGGATAAATCAGCTATACTTTCGGCTAATTTTTTACCGGCAGTGAGCGCCGCCCCATCCCCGCCGCCAAGCAAAAATATTCCAACATTATTTTGCGCACAAATTGTGCAGATGTCCAACATGAAATCGACTCCGGGTATCCGTGGTAGCCGCCCCCAAGAAGCTAACTGCAATCCGGTACCGTCGCAAATATTTAGATCAGCGCTATTTAAAATATTTTTAAAATTTCGGTCTTTTTGCGCGGCCACCAAAAATTCCGGGTTTGGTGTAAAAATTTTGAATTGTTTGTTGGAAAACAAAAATCCTCGCACGAGCGATAGCGCGGCCGCGCGACTGGCGGTACTAATTTTGACTCCTAAAATTTCGAGATAGTCAATCATAACGAAATTAATTGTAGCATACAACTTTGGCAAAAAAAAGAGGCCCCCGCAGGGGCCAGGTTGGTGCCGATTTTGGGTTCGGCGTTGTGGACGACGATTACTCCGGTTTGGAATCTTCGGTGGCCGGGGCTTAGCCGCGCACTTTTTTCTGAGGTATTTTGCAGGCCGCGTACTTGTCGTCGGGACATTTGTCGCACTGGCGGTGCAGTAGTTCCAGGATTTCCGGCGACAGTTTCGTTTCGCGACGAACCTCGATGACATGGAGTTCGTCACCGTGTTTGGGCACCGACTGACGTTTGCCGAGCAGATCGCCATGGTCGACCAACGCCCGCACGATTTCAGAGATGATGTTGTGGGGCTTTTTGACAGCAACGATCACACCACCGTTGCGAATGCCCAGCTTGCCTTCGGGGTAGCCGAGGCGCTGGCGGGCATTTTTCCAGCGCAAATCATTCCACTCTTCCACGAGCTCATCAAAGCGCATACTCTCACCGAGTACCTCGCGGAGCTCGTCCGAGATGTGTTCGGGCGGCTCGCGGGGAACCAACTTGTCGAATCTTCTCGCCCCGAGCTCCACCCAGACGTAAATCGCCAACTCGAACGAATCGGACCGGCCGATCACTTCCTCGTTCTTGCCAACCTCGCCGATATGGTCGATGATGTCGCGGTGGTCGCCGGCATTGATTTCGGCCATGATGGCCAAGATCTCTTCGAAAAATCCCTTGGTTTCCGGTTTCATCTCTTACTGCGTCATGTATCCTCCTAAATTGTCTAGACGCGTTAAATGATCATCCTACTCGAGGTATTCGAGTGGACACAATATTAAATCACAAAAACCACTATTTGTCAATAGTGGTTCTGTTGATAATTTTTTGTTTAATTTTAGCCAAATTTTTATTTCCCCAACTTAAAAGTCACCGAAACCGTAGCAGTAATCTCCTTTTCTTTGGTACTAAGATCATACATGCCATAATCACTAATGTCGGTAGAATTTGGCTGAGTAATTTGAATAATACCAGTACGTGCATTAAGTAAATCCCCTATCTTCGAGCCGGTTCCTTTCACGATTGCTTCGGCACGGATTTTGGCATCGGCCGTCGCTTCGGCATATAATTGCGGGCGCAACTCGTTTAATTTGGTATAAAAATATTCAGTACGCTGATATTCCGGCACCATGCCCAAGCCCACAATATTTTTCACTTGACTGGCTAATTCATCAATTTTGGCCACGTCATTACTTTCTATCCGCACTTCTTGCATCACATTGTAACCAATCACATTTTGAGTATAACCATAACCGGGCAATTGTTCATAAATCGGATTGGTTTGCAGAGGTAAATAAGTAATCGATTTTTCCTCAATTCCAAGTTTGGTGATAAATTTGGTTAACTTATCACGATCCGCCTCGCTTTGCTCCATCACGCTTTTCAAATTATCCAAATTCGCTCGACGAGTAAAAGCCGCACTCCATTTGGCCAAATCCGAAGTTACTTGTTTTTTCACCGCACCCGACACCGTGAGTCCATAGCCATTGCGATCGGACATAAATTTGCCATGTACGCCCAAAGCCAGCACCAAAGCAATGCCCACCACCAACGCGGCTTTGAGAATTGTTTTATGATCGGCTGTTTCCATATAAAAACTTTATTAAAAAAATATTAAATGTATTATAAATTAATTTTGTGATATTTACAAACGAACATCTTTTTTGAATACGGCACTTAATAACAAATATACAGTTAGCGGTAAAACTACTATTGCCAACGGGAAAAACAATTGTCCCATATACCACTCCAACACACCAAGTTGGCGCATAATCCAAAACAGTGCGACTATGGTAGCCAACACGCCTATACCTGCTTTAAATTTGTAATCGGCAAAAAATATCGTGCCCACTCCTTCTGTATGATGATAAACGAAAGAAGAGATTCCTAGGCTGACCAGTATTAACACCACACCATTAACCAAAAGCACACTTTCAATGGTTGCGGTAACATGAATAATTGACAAAGCCAACAAAACAATCAAATATCCAAATATACCCAGCGCAACCAACCATAAACCAAGTATTCTCCAAAAATTACTATTTACCACGTATCGATCATAAATAAAATTCAACGCTCGACCCCAAAAAGCTACACCCAAATACAACCATTGCAAATTAAGACCGTAATTGAAAAAAGTAATATTTTTACTGCGAAAAATCGCGGATAAACCCACCAAAACCGCCCCAATGATGGTGACTATAAAAAAATCCGCCAACACTTCGGCAGTAATATTTTTCACTAAAACAAAATCAAGAACTTTGCCAAGTATAACCCAAAAAATACTGGCCCCCAACAAAAAATACCAGGTCCGGGCGAACAAAGCCGTCGAATCGGTAACACCCCAATAATAATGTAGCCACAAACTAAAACCAAAAACAATCAGCGACCAGATGAAACCGGAGAAAGAAAACCTAATCGAATGACCATTAATTGTCATATGCTAAACAGAGAAATTTATTTGCATTATTTACCGAACCGACGTTGGCGTGCGTTAAATTCTACAATTGCTTTATCAAATTCTTTTTCGTCAAAATCTGGCCAATGCACTTTGGGGAAATAGAGCTCGCTGTAGGCCCCTTGCCACAACAAAAAACCGGACAAACGTTGCTCGCCAGAAGTACGAATGATAAGATCAGGGTCAGCCAAACCAGCCGAATCAATATTGTCGGCAATGGTTTGTTGATTAATATCTTCGGGTGCTATTTTCTGCGCTGTGATTTTACGACAAGCGCGAACCAATTCATCGCGGCCGCCGTAATTAAGACATGCACAGAACACAAAATCGGTATTGTCTTTGGTAACTTCGGATAGTTGTTTTAATTTAGCTTGTAATGTTGGCGCAAATCTAGTGGGGTCGCCCAAATGACGGAAACCTATCCCCTTTTTTGGGAAATCTACAATTGCACTAGTCAGTAATTTATCAAAAATTTTCATCAAATAATTCACTTCGCCTTCGGATCGATTCCAATTCTCGGTAGAAAAAGCATACACTGTCAAAATTTTTACACCAACTTTTTTGGCATATTTAATAGTCTTTTTTAAATTAGCAAAACCCCGACTGTGGCCAAAAATTGTGGGGCGTCCTTTGGCTTTGGCCCAACGGCGATTACCGTCGAGAATGATGGCGATGTGATTTGGAATCATAAAAATTGAATATCTACAATAATATCATATTTAAATAAAAAAATCCACCGCTCTACCAGCGCGGTGGACCACTTTTCTCCTTGTGATTTACGAAAGTATCAGATGAGCTTGCATCATAATAAACGCAGAAGTGGCCGGGATCCAGAAGTTGTCCCACTTGCCTCCAAAGAGTTCTGCAATGGAAGCTGTCACCACTCCGAGCGTCGTCACGGCCAGGAAATGAGCGAAGGTAATTCCGGTTGGCAACAGTGGGTACCAGTGTGTGTTAGTGATAAACACTAACAACAAACAGACTGTGCCCGCCGACCAACCAAAGAATAGGCCTCCCCAGGATTTGTTGCCTGTGTTTTTCCAACCAATTTTTTTGATTGGCAAATGTAAACCCCACTTCGCGCTGGTGTCTACAAAAGCGAAATACAGGCACACCATCCCGGGAATCCAATGCGGCAAATACCACGTGAGCGACCATGCAAAGGCAAATCCGGCCACTGATTTACTCATGGCGGTATAGGTGTAACGTTCGCTTGGCCGAGAGAGGAACTTTGGTCCCCATACATTGTTCAGATACTGCGCGATGCGCAATACCAGATCCAAGGTACGTTTTCCCAATGTCAACTTGTTTACTTCAGTGTTGAAGAACTGATCAAGAGCACTCAAGTACTCTTTCTTTTTTTCCGGCTCCACTGCCAACACCACTCGCCAACGATCGAGCCGTAGACGCACATATTCGGCCAGTAGTACTGGTACGGCCACGCCCACGAATACTTTGGTGAGTTCAATGGGCGTATATTTCAGCACCATCAGCAGCCAGAAGCCTACCAGACCAGGCGATCGATGAAACCAACTTCGACAAAGTTCCCGAAAAAAAATCCAGGGGCCTCCCCAGCCCGCCATTTCTTTTTTACTCATTGATATATCCCCTTTCTCCTGTCAAAGATCCATGTCTATTTTTAGCCATTTTCGCTATAATACTAGCTGAACTTGACAACTTGGTCAAGTATGATAAAATATTATCACTCTCATACATAGAGTGATAAACATCTAAAATTACTATGCAACCACAAAATTTTACCAATCGCGCTCAAGAAACAATTCAAGAGGCTGCTCACATTGCTTTCGATAATCGTCAAACCCAGGTGGAACCACCTCATTTGTTTTTTGCTTTTCTCGAAGATGACGAAGGTATTGTGGTTTCTATTCTGCAAAAACTCAACACCAACCTAATTTCTCTACGTGCCGATATACAAGCATTAATCGACCAGTTGCCAAAAGCTAAAAATGCGCCTCAGGGCAATTTAGGACAAGTAATGCTTAGCCAGTCAATGCTGCATATTTTCCAAGCCGCTACCCAAGAAGCGCAACGCATGGGTGATGAGTATATTAGTGTTGAACACTTATTTTTAGCATTCCTGACCGGCAAAAATCCAATTAGTGAACTATTGAACAAATCTGGTGTTCAATACGAAGTAGCTCTAAAAGCACTAGCCACCATCCGTGGCAACCAACGAGTGGACTCCCCTGACCCAGAGGGTAAATATAATGCTCTTGAAAAATACAGTAAAAATCTTACCGATCTTGCTCGCAAAGAAAAAATCGATCCGGTAATTGGTCGTGACGATGAAATTCGCCGTGTAATGCAAATACTTTCTCGCCGTACCAAAAATAATCCCGTACTAATCGGCGAACCAGGTGTGGGCAAAACCGCTGTGGCCGAAGGATTAGCACAACGGATTGTAAACGGTGATGTCCCAGAATCTCTACGCAACAAAGAAGTAGTCACTTTGGATATTGGCTCTTTACTTGCCGGCACCAAATTTCGCGGTGAATTTGAAGAACGTCTCAAAGCAGTACTCAAAGAAGTAAATGCCAGCGGTGGTAAAATAATTTTATTTATTGACGAACTACATACCATTGTGGGAGCGGGCGCCAGCGAAGGATCGATGGACGCCTCCAACATGCTCAAACCCATGCTAGCGCGCGGTGAATTACATTGTATTGGCGCTACCACTCTAAAAGAATACCAAAAACACATTGAAAAAGACGCTGCTTTGGAACGCCGTTTCCAACCGGTACTGGTAGTAGAACCGTCTTTCGATGACGCGATAGCCATATTGCGTGGTATCAAAGAAAAATACGAAGTTCATCACGGTGTACGCATTACCGATCCGGCACTGGTGGCCGCAGTCAAATTATCTGACCGTTATATTAGTGATCGCTTTTTGCCGGACAAAGCTATCGATCTTATCGACGAAGCAGCCTCAGCTCTGCGCCTAGAAATTAACTCTATGCCGGAAGAATTGGACAAAATGAAACGCCAAGAAATTAAATACGAAATTGAAAAACGCGCGCTTAAAAAAGAAAGTGATGAAGATTCCAAAGCTCGGTTGCTTAAATTGGAAAAAGATCTAGCCGATCTAAAAGAAAAATCTTCCGAACTAGAAGCGCGCTGGAAAAACGAAAAAGAAGTAATCACTCGTATTCACGAACGTAAGCGTGAGATCGATAGTCTCAAACAACAAGCCGACATCGAAGAACGCAAAGGTGATTTACAAAAAGTAGCCGAAATTCGCTATGGCAAAATCCCCTTACTCGAGGGTGAAATTCGTAATGATGAAAAAAAATTATTAGATTTACAAAAAAAGCGTGGCATTTTAAAAGAAGAAGTTACTGAAGAAGATATCGCCACGGTGGTATCGCGCTGGACCGGTATACCAGTATCTAAAATGCTCAAAAGTGAAACCTCCAAACTAGCAGACATGGAAAAGGAGCTTGGTGGACGTGTGATTGGGCAAGAAGAAGCCATCGCTGCCATCGCCAATGCCATTCGTCGCAATCGTGCCGGCATCTCCGAACCTAATCGTCCTATCGGGTCATTTATGTTCCTGGGGCCAACCGGTGTGGGCAAAACCGAGCTGGCCAAAGCATTGGCAGAATTTATGTTCAACACCGAGGATTCTCTGGTGCGCGTAGATATGAGTGAGTATATGGAAAAACACAGTGTAAGCAAAATCGTCGGCTCCCCGCCCGGATACGTAGGCTACGATGAGGGTGGACAACTCACAGAAATAGTTCGTCGCAAACCATATTCGGTAATATTATTTGACGAAATTGAAAAAGCTCATCCAGATGTATTCAATATTTTGTTGCAAATTTTGGACGAAGGTAAAGTGACGGATTCCAAAGGACGCTCGGTGAACTTCAAAAACACCGTAATTATCATGACTAGCAATATTGGTAGTCAAACAATTTTGGATTACAACAAAAAAGGCGAACTGGGTTTTGGTCAAAAACTGAATCGCAAAAAAAACGAGGACGGAGTTAATGAAAAAATCATGGATATGCTCCATGAATCGTTTAAGCCGGAGTTCCTCAATCGTATCGACGAAATTGTTATTTTTCACTCTCTTTCGGAAAAACATATAGAAAGTATAATTGACTTACAATTACAAAATGTTCAAGTCCGTCTCAATGAACGTAAAATTACCCTAGAAGTTGACGCAAACGCAAAAAAATATTTAGCCAAAGAAGGATTTAATCCAGATTTTGGCGCACGGCCACTCAAACGCTTGATACAAAATGAAATTCTCGATCAATTGGCGCTGAAAATCATCGAAAGCAAGATACACGACGGACAAAAAGTAAAAGTGGGGGTGGATAAGGGTAAAATTATAGTAAAATAATAACATAAAAAAACAACTCCAAAGTGGGGTTGTTTTTTTGTCAATAAATTCAAAATAAAACAGGCGCTCCGAAGAGCGCCGTGGTTAGTGTGCCAATCCTTAAAGCTCGCTGTAGAACCCAGGAATTTTGTCCAACAACTCAACCAACACCGGATCGGTGATCACGAGTTTGGCTGCGGCCAAAAATTCTTCCGGCCGAGATTGTTCGCGCATCTTGGCGTAATGGTGAGCCTGGAGTACCGCATCGAGTTTGTCGAGTTGATGCGCGAGTTGAGCCATCCGACTTTTATTGTCGTCAAACTCAACGTACAAATCCCAGTATTCCGCAGGTGCTTTGACCGCTATCAAGAATTGACGCAAGGCTTTTCGTTCCATTAGTTTCTTTTGCTGGGATAAAGTCAAATTGATGCGATCGTCTTTGTCGTAAACAATCTGATCTTTTCCCAACAGACTTTCTGGCAAATCATGGATAAGCAGCATCTTGATAATTTTGAGCTGATTTTCCGCCATTACGTAACCCAGTTGGGGCAACAACCACATCGCCAACATGACAGTGCTGTACGTATGGTCGGCCACGCTTTCAAGGTCCTTAACTTTCCTCGTCTTAGAGGTGCCACCTTTCTGGGCCTTACGGTTCCAGCCCGCACGTTTAACTTTCTTGAGGTCCATAACCACGCGCATCATCGCTAAAATCGCTTTTATATCCATTCTCGACCTCCTGGCAAGATTGTAAAAAGATCTGTCTTTGAAATAACCCTAGCACAAATTACACTGTTGGTCAATAAAAAAACCGCCATTGCTGGCGGAAGCAGTCGGCCTGCTCAGTCCTTTGAATTTTTCGCCACACTTTACTTTGACGGGATGAATTCCGCCTTGTTTTCGTTGAGCGGAAGGCTGACCTGTACCGGCCAATCGGCCGATCTCACGTTCAGAAGCATGTAAACAACGTTGTTGTCCATTAGCGTCTGAAGTTCTGGGATCGCAGTGCGGCACAGGCAACCGCCGCGCCACGGCCGCCAGCGAAACTGAGCGGTAGGCGACGTTGCGGTTTCGTCGATCCGAACGCGAATTTTCTCCAGAGGCAGAGATGAAATAGCGTAGGTGCCGTCATTCATCTTCCAGGAGAATTTGATCAGGGTTTCGGCAGTTTGAGTCTGGGTCATACTGCCTACGACCAAGAAGAAGCTGCTGGAAGTAGTGGTCTGACTACCCTGCCGTTCCACCATCTTTCGCAGTTCGTGGGTGCCCCCCAAGACTTTTTCCGCGTAAGACGGTTCGTTGGTGCTGGCAGCGCAACCGATGGTGCCCAGAATAACCATCCCTATCAAAAGACACAGAGCTTTTCTCATCTAAAACCTCGTTTCTCGTTTGTTGTTATTATTCGATACCGAACCACCATGGCACGGCATAACTCAGTCAGTTAGCAAAGAACAAGACATGACATTGTAACACAAAACACTGACTTTGTCAAGGAGAGACTATCTAATTAACACTTCGCTACTATATATTTACTCAAAATCGTGTTATAATACCACCAAATAAATATTATCAAGTATGCTCAAAAAAGGCCTATCAATTTTGTTGTTTGGCGCAATGGCATTTGCCCCCACCCTCGCCCTTGCTCAGTCAGATTTCAACCCCAATTTCATTATATCCGATGCCGAAGTGCAGGACAGCCGCAGTTGGACTAATCACGACGTACAACAATTTTTAAATTTACGCGGTAGCTATCTGCGCAACTACTCTGCTCCAGACGCTACCGGTACATCCAAATCCGCTGCCGATATTATCTACGAAGCCGGTCTGAACTACAACATTAACCCCAAGTTTATTTTGGCCACTTTGCAAAAAGAACAGAGTTTGGTTACTGATGACTCCCCCACCCAGAAACAATTAGATTGGGCCGCTGGTTATGCAGTGTGTGACAGTTGTTCAATGGACGACCCCAAAATTCAAACATTTCAAGGCTTTGATAAGCAGGTGGATAACGCCGCCGGCATCATGCGCTGGTACTATGACAATACCGACAAAAGTTTTGTAAAAAAGAAAGACACACCCACTACTATCGACGATACCTTGGTCACCCCCCAGAGCTGGGCGACAGCGTTTTTGTACACCTATACCCCTCATTTGCATGGCAACAAAAATTTTTGGCGTATTTGGGAAACATGGTTCGGCCAAACATATCCCAATGGCACATTACTCAAATCCGCCTCGACTAGTGAATATTGGTTGATTACGAATAACAACAAGCGTAAATTCAAAAACATGAGTGCGCTCGTCACTCGGATTGACCCAAAAATGGCCATTACTGTACCGGACAGTGAGTTGTCCAATTATACCGCCGGGCCGGATATAGCATTTCCCAATTATTCTATTCTAAAAACACCGGCTACCACTTATTTATTGGACTATGACACCCTACGTCCTTTTGCCTCGGCCGAAGTAGTACGAAAAATGGGGTACAATCCAGACGAAATTATCGATGTCACTGATACCGACATTGTCGGATACAAAATCGGTCAAACTATTACAGTTAGTTCAACTGCGCCTCAAGGGGTAATTTATCAAGTGGCAGAGCTCAAACAACCATACTTTTATGTAAAAGACAGTATTGCCAAACCGATTAGCAAGGCTATTATCGATGTTAATTTCAAAAAACTGTCTATTGAAAAGCATACACTCAAAGAACTAAATAAGCTCACCATTGCCATGGAACCGGTGGATTTTCAGGACGGCACTCTGCTCTATTTGGCTGAAGCCAATAAGTACTATACGATGGAGGGTGGTAAAAAACGTCCGATTGCCGACCGTGAAACATTCAACACCATGGGTTACAAAAAAACCAATGCTGTAAATATAGATTTTGCTATGGCAACACGCATCCCCGATGGTGAACAGATATTCCTAAACAGCTCACTACTCTCTGCCAAAGATAAATTCCTGGGCGACAGTGGAGCGACAGTATACGATACCGCCAAAAGCAAACTACCGGCTTACCTCATCGCTGAATACCCAACCGGACGTATTATCGCCGGAAAAAATATTGACACCAAATACCCCATTGCCTCTTTGACGAAATTACTCACCGTGAACGAAGCATTGTCTCAAAATTTTGATTTAAAAAAATCCACCACCTATAATGACAAACTATACGCATCCGAAGGTAATGCTCTGAAAATTAAAACTGGACAAAAGATCCTCAATGAGGACGCTTTAGTTTCAACGCTGGTAATTTCAACCAACAACATTGCGCGCTTGCTCGCACAAAATAGCGGACTGACCGAAAAAGCATTTATTGCTTCTATTAATGAACGTTTGGCCGATTGGGGCGCAGACAATACTCAAATCGTTGAACCGACCGGTCTTGATGCCAGGAATATCTCCACCGCTCGCGACCTACTCAAGATATTTGTCAAGGTAACGAAAAATGATATAATTAAAAGCAGCGCCGGTAAAGCTTCTTATACCTTTAAAACGGCCTATGATCCTAAAATCGGCAAACGTACCGTACAAAATACCAATCTTTTGCTACACGAAAAAAAGTTAACATACAATATCCTAGCCAGTAAAACCGGTTATATCGACGAAGTAGGAGCGAATCTGGTAATGCTTGTAGAAGACAAAAAGACCAAAAAGCAATACGTAATAATAACACTGGCCGAATCTGATTATGCTCATCGTTTTGCAGAACCGAGTCGCTTGGCTCAGTTGGTTACCGCTAATAAACTTATTCTCGCTAATAATAAATAATATGTCGCTAGCTTTTGCGGCAATTACGCCGCACCCACCATTACTTTTGCCTACAATCGGCAAAGAGGAAGATTTAAAAAAATTAGACAAAACCAGAAAGGCCTTAGCACAACTAGAGGAGGACCTCTACTTGAGCAAACCCGACACTATTTTGGTGATATCGTCGCACAATCACCTACTTCCGGACGCGTTCACGATAAATATGTCGCCGGATTATGAGACTGACCTGCGAGATTTTGGTGATTTGACCACCAAACTTCAATTTCACGGTGAGATGACACTCACTGCGGCTATTCGCGAAGCCACAAAAGATAATAGCATACCGACGGTACTCATCAGTGAAAAACTATTGGACCACCCCACAGCCGTGCCGTTGTTTTTTCTGTCTTCTCATCTCACCAACACTAATATTCTACCGATTGGCTATTCTGAATTGGATTTCAAGGCTCATTGGGACCTCGGCAATCTAATCAATGACCAAATCATGAATACCAATAAACGTATAGCGGTGATAGCCTCAGGCGATCTCTCACACGCCCTGACTTCCGAAGCACCCGCTGGATACAACGAGTCCGGTCCGGAATTCGATAAAAAAATTCAGGATCTTTTGGCCAATAAAAATGTGGCAAACATGTTGCAATTTGATCCCAATTTCGTAAAAGCGGCAGCAGCTGATCCCGGCTTTCGTGCCATTCTCATACTCATGGGTATTATTCATGATCAAAACTATACTTATCGTTCATACTGCTACGAAGCACCAATGGGTGTTGGCTATCTCACAGCCAATTTCATCATCTAAATTAGCACTTCACTGATTATGGATGATATTAAAAACATCTTGACAAAAGAGCAAAAAACTGCTAATAAGAATATTCACTCTGAAGCCCACTACTGGGCCGATGTGATATCGTCCTCTTTTGGGGAACGCAAAAAATTTGGCATGTATTTGGGAATAATCAAACGTATCGGCACGGCCGAGGCGCGTAGAATTTTTTCCGAAATTAACGAAAGCCAAGCGTCTTCTCCGGCCAAATTATTCCTGTGGCGGACAAGCAAAAATAAAGTACAAGAAAAATAATTACAGGATTATGATACTATCGGTGACTACCGAACCCAATCCAATTCTGCATAAAAAAGGCGCGGAAATAACCGTGGCTGATTTGCAATCCAATAAAATCAAAAAATTAATCGCCGACATGACCGAAACTATGTACGCCAAAGATGGCGTAGGTATCGCCGCCCCGCAAGTGTCCGAGTCCCTTGCCCTGTGTGTGATTGCAAAACAATACGCTGGCACAGATCAAGATTTGGTATTGATCAATCCGGTGTGGGAGAAAAAAAGCATCATAAAAACTTCCGATACCGAAGGTTGCTTGTCGGTGCCCGGAGTATGGGGCGACGTAAAGCGATACAAAAAAATCGCGGTCAAAGCCATGAACGAATTGGGGCAAACGATTACGTTTAATGCCGAAAATTATTTTGCGCGCATAGTACAACATGAAGTAGACCATATTAATGGCATATTATTTATTGAAAAAGCCAAGAATATTCGCCGTGAAGACAAAAACTCATAATTATGATCTCAATTAATTTCTTTGGTACACACGATTTTGCCGCCGGCATTCTACAGGCTCTACATAATAGCGGCCTTTTTGAAATAAAAAATGTTTTTTCCGCGCCCGACAAACCCGTCGGTCGACACCAGGAACTTCAGTCTCCGCCGGTAAAAATTTTGGCACAGAAATTGAATTTGAATATTCTACAACCTACCACACTAAAAAATTTTGATTTTCAACCTTACGCCGTTGATTTGAACATTGTGTGTCAATACGGGTTTATTATACCCAAAAATATTTTAGATGGGGCCAAATTCCAATCTATCAATGTACACACTTCCCTATTGCCGAAATATCGCGGAGCGGCCCCTATTCAGACGGCAATTATAAATGGCGACACAGAAACCGGGGTGACGATTATGCTTATGGACGAAAAAATGGACCATGGTCCTATTTTGAACCAAGAAAAGGTCACAATAGAAGATACCGATAATCACACCACTTTGGCCCAAAAACTGCTGGAAAAGGCTATTTTTACCCTTCTAGACACGGCCCCAAAGTGGGTCGTTGGGAATATTCAACCCGTATCTCAAAACGAAAACGAAGCCACTTACTGCAAACCACTATCTCGCAATGATGGCAAAATAAACTTCACCGAACAAACCGTCACTCAGATATACAATTTGTATCGAGCACTTACTCCTTGGCCGGGAATTTGGACAGAACTAAGCGGCAAAAGAATAAAATTCATCACCATCCAACCGGTCGATCGTAATGTGGCCCCGGGAAAAATAGAAATCGAAAATGAAAAAATATTTTTCGGCTGCAAAAATGGAGCAATCGAGGTATTGAATTTGCAGCTAGAAGGTAAAAAAGCCATGGGTGCCACCATATTTCTGAATGGCTACCGCACGCTATTATGCTAAACAAAAAACAACTGACTGGTTTTATTATAGGATATTTTGTTTTACGCGTGTTCGCGTATTTTTTTGGCCCAGACACACCACTACAAGTTGCCAGTATTGTGAATCAAATTATCACCACGCTGATTTTCGTCGGTACGATCTATTTGATATTTAAGCAAGATTGGCGCGGCTGGGCCATCATCGCCGGGGAGATTATCCTGGGTGGTGCCGGTGGATATCTAGCACTAGGTGGAATAGCACTGCGTACTTGGTTATTATTTGGTTCCCTAATAATTTTTACTTTTCAAATTATTCGTGACAGGTTTATTCAACAAGAACTTTATTTTCTCATACGCCAAATGGCCGCGCCGATTTTACTATTACTAATGATTGCTGAGTTTGGGGCGATTAACGGCTACCTGAACGGACACGATATAAAACTGATATTTGCCGACGGTTTACCATACGTATTTTTATTATACACCTTCCCCTTACTCCATTTTTGGACCAACAAACCATTTCGCTCTACCCTATTCAATTTATTTGTAGCCGGTATTATTGGGAATGTAACTTTTGCGTTTTTTACTTTTAGTGGTTTTTCTTCCGGAATATTTACTTTGCAAGATAATTTTTATCACTGGTTTCGCGATGTGGCCGGTGGTAAAATTACCGATTTAACTCAAAACTTTTATCGCGTAGTATTAAACGAGCACTTATTACTGTCGCCGTTGTTGGTATATTTTATCGGTCGCCAAACCGCCCCACAAACAGATCGTGGGCCCGATAGCAGAAAAATACCAGCCGCGCCGCATAAAAATATATTTGTCGTTCTCGCAATTTTACTTTTAGCGGTCTTGTCGCTTAGTCTTACTCGCGCCTATATGTTGGGTATTGCAGGTGGCTTATTATTACTGGTGCGTCGTGATAACTGGCAACGTCTGCTGATGTATGGTGCCGGAGTTATTGTCACTTTTGTAGTTATTTTTTCTAGCACACATCTATTTGCCAGTCGCGGGCACAGTGCGGGATGGGAGCTACTCGGATTACGTACTCAAGCCATTTCCGCACCTCAACTGGATGATAGTGGCTTGTCGCGATTGCTTATTTTACCGGCGATCTGGGAAAAAATTAAATATACCCCGTTTTTTGGCACCGGTTTGGGAGATACTGTGACTATCTATAGTCCGATTTTGAAAAAAACAATTACCACTCCACATTTTGATTGGGGATATTTTGAAATCGCCGCGGAGTTGGGACTACTAGGGTTGGTAGCTTGGTTGTATTTTATCGGATATTTAATATTCAATATATTTAAAAACAAAGTCGGAGACGCGCGCAGAATTTTTTTGGCAACTTTATTTTGTTTTTTAATTATTAATATCACTTCGCCGGCCCTAACCCACGTCATCGGTATGGTGTGGCTAATAATAATCATCTCGCCAATTGGCTGGTATTTTTCACATAGCACCGGTGGTATAGTAGTGAACAAACAAAACGAGATTGCAATGGTGTCAAATCTCAAATCGCACACCTGGACATTTCCCAAAGGCAATGTGGAGCCGAATGAAGATGTAAGCGTGGCGGCCAAAAGAGAGATATACGAAGAAACAGGCATCGCACCCGAAAACTTGCAAATCACCAAATTTCTTGGGGATTACGAACGACTAACATATATTCCACCATACAATCTCTATATCCACAAACAAATCAGCTTTTTCCTAGCACGCGGCACCGGACAGCTTTGTCCTCTGGATCCCGAAAATCCCGAAGCGCGTTGGGTAAAAAAAGAAGAAGTTGTCAAACTTCTCAATCACCCAAAAGATAGAGCCTTCTTTATAAAAATCGCGGATCAGGTTTAAAATTTCAATCCGTGTTTGCGTGCAATAATCTCTCGTGCTGCTTCGTATTTTTTTACTTGGGTCGTCTTCCACGGCAAACGATATATGAAGCTAGGCAACCAGCTACTAATACCTATTCGTCCACTCACCCGCACGCCATACAATACTTCCGGCACAAAAACGCCGGTTTTGTTATTTTCTAAAAGCGTCAAAAACAAATCCCAATCTTGAAAACGTTTCAAGTTTTCATCCCACGGATTATTACTACCAAATACTTCTACTAGCGCGCTCCGCCGGATTAACGAAACTGTATTTACGTAATTATTTTGGCGCAAATCATCAGCATCAAATTCTTGGGCTTTTATTTTTTTCCAACCAAAACGAAACTGACTATAACTATATGAAACTGTTGGATTGTGTGTGAGCGCATCATGCATTTTTTGTAACATTATTGGCTGGGCAATAATATCGGCATCATAAAATATCACATAATCCCCTTTTGATTCACGCCAACCGCGATTGCGCGCAGCCGGTGCGCCGGCATTTTTTTGATTGATAATTTTATATTCAATGTTTTGAGTTTTCAAAATACCTTCGACCGTGGATGCCGTGCGCAAAAAATCATCCGTACTACCATCGTTTACAATAATTATTTCTAACAGTCGATAAGTTTGATTCACCAAACCCAAGATACACTTTTTTAGAGTGTGGGCGTGATTATAAACAGGAATAACTACGCTAATCATAAACAGTATACTATAATAATTTTGCCACTTGTTTATCCCAACGAAACTCTCGCATCACTCGTTCGCGCGCAGCCATACCCAGCTGATGGGTATAATCAATATTTTTCAATAATTCAACAATATTTTTAATTATTAATTCCGGCTTGGCGACATCCACTACGATTCCGGTGACCAAATTTTCTACCGCCTCCTCTACCCCACCAGCCCGTCCGGCCACGGCCGGCAAACCCGAGGCGGCTGCTTCCAAAAATGCCGTACCCCAACCCTCTTCGGTATTCTCATCCGGATGAGTGAGCAAAACAAACAAATCTGAAATCTGGTAATACGCCGACAATTCTGTGTGCGGAACATTACCCAAAAAACGTACTGAATTTTGTAAATTATTTTTTTGTACCATACGCATTAATTCATCACGTTTGGGACCATCGCCAATTAAAAGCAGTAACGCGTTTGGTACTTGCGCGACAATTTCTGATAAAGCATTGATCAAATGCGGATACCCCTTACCATCTACCAAACGGCCTACAGCTACCATAACCCGTTTACCACCCACTGCCAACTGCGAACGCAAGTGCGATAATTTGTCGTGAGGTTGAGATGTTAAAAAAATATCAGATGGACAGGGGTTGAGAACGATAACATTGGATAGCTGTTCAAATTTTGCTAATAATTTATTTTTTAAAAATTCACTATTCACTATTATGGTTTCAGCCGACAGACAAACTTTGCGAAACTGACGACGTTTCCACCAATTACGTGTACCCACATGCAAATCAGTGCCGTGAATAAATAAAGTATAGTTGATTTTGAATAATTGTTTGATAATTTTAGCAACATAGCCTACCGGCAAAGTATGGTGAATATATAATTGCTCAATTTTTTCTTTTCTGACTATACGCCACACATGCCACAAAAGACGCACCCAGCGCGGCCAAAACAGGGCGCAGAACGGCCTGACCCGATAAGTTTTCCAAGGATTTTTTTGATCAAACTCAGTGTCGCCTTTTTGTTTGGGCGCACAAACTACCGCCTGCTCAGAAGGCAGATGTAGGGCTAAATTATATACATAACTGGCGATGCCACCGATTTGCGGCGGATACTCAAGGGTAATAAGGAGAGTTTTTTTCATATCAAGCTCTATTTTAGCGCCTTTTATGTCTTTTGTAAATAAACAAATGATTGACTTTTGGATCAATTTATGTTATCATACTCCGCATCACGGCTCGTTCGTCTAACGGCTAGGACGCTGCCCTCTCACGGCGGAAATAGGGGTTCGATTCCCCTACGAGCTACAATTTTGAAACGCACTTTTAAATCAAAGGGGGAATCATGGAAATATACCAAGGCAGTACTAGAATAGTGGTGGCCTTGCCATTGTTTGGGATCGTAATAAAAATCCCAAAAATTCACTGTATACAAGCATTGTGCAGTGTATGGCAAGTAGTGTTTCGCTATAAAAAAAGAACTTACATTTGGGGATAATTTTACTCAAATATAAGTTGTCTTTTTCGGCAGATAATCCCACGACCATACGTGGTAAATTATTTGCCGGGATTATTAACAATTGGCGAGAATACAAATTATTTCGCAAAACAAAACACCCATTCCTACAACCCACCATCATATCCGCCTTTGGACTAATTAACATCCAGAAATACGGCAAACCGTATCGTACAGAAATAAAACAATTTGCCAAAATAATGAGTAGTTTACTTGGAAATGACATATTGATAGATCACCACCACATGGTCAATCCCAGTAATTTTACTCTTGCCGATGGGCAATTGAAAATAATGGATTACGGGAGTAAAAACATAACAGAAGTTTTGACCAAGCATGGTGATAAATTGATCCAAAAGTCAATCTGGTAATATAATTATAAAAATATAGCGGCAGCTCTAAGCTTGCCGTTTTTTTATTTATCATTAAACAAAAACTCACGAATTTCTGTTTTTTGATTATGATTGGCGTGGTTGTAGCACTCTTCCACTGGTATGGATACGCCCGGACGGCGTATTTTTACCAGAGCGAGTATAATATTCGCGTAGAGTGCAAAGTGCGCGGCAAGGGGCGGGAAGAAACCGATGCACTGGTCGCCGAGTACCGGCGATTGGGTATCGTGGCCTGAACCCACCATAGAAGTTTCCGCTCCCGGAGGCGTGCGTCGCCTCCGGTTTTTTATTTATAAATTTTATACACAAAACACCCTTCTTCTTTGTGAGTATATTTTTTGTTAGGAAAAGGGAAAACATACGCAACAATCTTCGTACCCGGCTTCATTTGGGAAAATAATTTTTCTTCCAACTTGTCCATATACCCCGGAAATAAAAAACAAAATACTGTATCTGCCGAGCGTACATCGGCAGTAAATAATGAACGCATTTTTATTTCTACCATGCCAGGCGTTTTGATAATCTGCGATTTTATCCAAATCCACGCAACCAAAACTGGGTTGAGTTCGTATCCGACGGCGTGAGCGCCCTTTTGCGCGGCCAAAAATAAAAGTCGGCCATGCCCGGCACCTAAATCAATCACTTTGTCGCCCGGTTTTATTTCCGCGAGCTCGATCATCTTGCGCGCCTGTTTACGGTGGGTAGGTAGGCACGGGATGCCAATAATGGTAGAAATAAGGACAATGGCAAAAATTACGCCGATGATAGAATATACAAGTAAGATCATAATTAAAAGGTAGGCTGTAAATGATGTATGAGATTTTTTGATCTAAAATATTGACAGGCTGTCGATTTGGTGCTACTTTGATTAAGGCACTTTTAAAAATTTCCATGACATAATCTAAACATGTTACTACCAAATAAGAAAACGGAAGGTTATAATGAAAAAAATAATTAACACGATTGGACCTGTGGCGTCGGCAACAATAGCCGGAATTGGTGCGAAGTATTTCATGGAGGCATTCGTTGCTTCGGAAATATTTTGCATGATGTTGATATTCCTTGGTATAATAACCGTAGGAATATTATACTTTAACGAAAAAACACGCGCACGACACAGATACTCCTCAGAAAAATACCTGGTAGCTATAGCTATCGGTATAGCGTTTGGAGCAGCGATAACATTCATTGCATACAGCGATATTAAGTGTGGATAAAAAACTCGACGCGCGGTTTGACCGCGCTTTTTTTATAAGCTCTATCTCCCCGCCCATTCGCTCCCCTGTCGCACCAGCAATTCCTCCACGTGCAAAGGATCTGCCATAATTTCTTTTACCGCACGCTCCATACGCATACTCTGCGAACCTTTGATGAGCACCAAATCACTCGCTTTTATTTTTTCTTGTAAAAACTTACCAGCTTCAAGTGCGCTCGCAAATTTAATCACATGACTCGCGTCCATTCCATAATCTTGGGCCGCCTGTGCAGTAACTTTGGACGCCTCGCCGACTGTGACCAAATAATCCACCCCCATCTCAGCTACTTTCATACCCACTTCTCTGTGAGTATTCTCTGTCTCACTGCCGAGCTCAAGCATATCCGCGAGTACCGCGTATTTTTCCGCGCCTGGGCGAGTAACAATTTTGGATAAAGTATATAAAGCCGATTTAGTTGCTTCGGGACTGGAATTATATGTATCGTCGATTATCATCGAACCTTTAATCCCCGGCACCAAGCGCATATGTCCAGAGAGAGGCTTGATATTTTTTATTGCCTCAATCGCGTCCACCAGATTGATACCAAACACAAGCCCCACTGCCATACCGGCAAGCGGCGCATAAATGAGATGCTCTGCCACCACCCCCGGCAAAAAGGCTGGCACGATATTACCTTTGTATGAAACTTTAAAATTCAAACCCGTTGGCCAATCTGATTTTTCATCTGTGAGCAAATTGATATCGCTAGCGCGCAAATCGGCACCATCCTTGAACCCATACGTTACCACTTCGGCCACGGTTTTGTCGCGATTTTCCATCACGAGATCATAATCGAAATTAAGAATCGCAAAATCATCATTTTTTAGATGTGAGATAATTACCCTTTTTTCCTGTGCAATTTTTTTGAGTGTTTTAAAATACTCGGTATGCGCATGTGCGATGGCGGTGAGTACGCCAACTTTGCACGGAGCGATATCGGTCAAGTATTTAATATCGCCGGGTTTATCTGCGCCCATTTCCAAAACTAAAACTTCTGGATAGTCTTTGGTACGCACGAATAGCAAATGGAGTGCTTTGCCAAAAACTGCGAGCCAACCAAAAATAGAATGGCCCGGGGTGTGGTCGATACCGATAATCGTGAGCGGTAAACCAATCTCATTATTGTAATTTTTGTGATTCCAACGGACATTGAATTTGGAACCAAGTACAGCCGCGACCGCTTCTTTGGCCGAAGTCTTGCCTACCGAGCCAGTGATACCCACTACATCGGGGTTGTATTTGCGAATAATTTTTTGCGAGAGAACGCGCAAAATGTACAAAAGAATGGTGCGTAACATAAATATTAAAATAGGCTATTTATGCCTATATTTTACGTTAATTGGAGGGTCTTGACAAGTGGGTGATTTTGTGCTATTGTAATTGGCTAGCGTGAGCTAGAGCACCTTAAACAATAAATGCACGGGGCAGGAGGAAGACATGGCAACGTCATTAAGGATTGGTTTCTTCGGCGCGGCGGTTTGGATTTTGATCACCGGCGTGTTCAAGACGCTCCTTCCTAAGGCCGACGTAACTTCGCCAGAGATTCTGGCGACGCTCCACTACATCGGCTTCGTAGCCATTCTGGCTACGGCATGTATCTTCATGTGGGTGGATCAGATTCTCACCAACCAGAAAAAGATTATGAAACACCTCGGCATCGCCGAGGACAGAAAGGAGTGAAACATGAACTACCTGTTTAAAATGATTGACCAGAAGCCGCTGTGGTCATGGATCACAATCGGTGTGGTAGGAGCGGTTACAATAGCATGCTTCGTCATATACTCCGGACTCCCAACGAACTTTTCGGCGGGGATCGGTGTGGTTACAGGTGCAATTACCGCATGGGTAGGCCTGTTCGGCCACATCAAACAAAACACGGAATATCGGGGCTGGTTAAATGATATGCCAGCGATGCTGCCACTGGTCTTCGTTGGTATCGCAATGATTTTCGGCGTCAGCATCGGCGCATGGATCATTGGCGGTTAACCACGGACAACGCAACCGATTTTGAGCGGGTTCCCCCGCTCTTTTTTTATCTCTCTTTAGCTACCGCGTAATAATCCAACACAAAATCCGCCACATCTTTGAAAACTACCGCCGCCGTACTCTCGGCCCATTGGCGTTCTGGGGCTTCATATTTCACTACCATCACCCACCTGGGATTTTGTGCCGGAAAATATCCACAAAAAGTGTGATTGGTTTCGTCGGTATATCCACCCGGCCCAGGAATTTGCGCCGTACCAGTTTTGCCGGCAATATAATAATCTTTCATTTTTACGCTATTTTTATAAGTGTTCTCCACTACCGAGGTAAGCATGCCGGTAATAATTTTGCTGGTGCGTTCGGAAACAATGTTGTCTACCAATTCCGGTTCAGTTTTCTCTTTTTTGCCATTGGGATAACGGATTTCGGAAACCACATAAGGTTTATACATACGGCCACCATTGGCGAGGGCGCTATAGGCCATAGCCAATTGCAGCGGAGTGACGGTAATACCTTGCCCAAACGAAGCAGTGGCATAATCAATCGGTCTTTTTCTAGCAAGCTGTTCAATATTACCTCTAGCTTCAGTATTCATAGTCACGCCGAGTTTTTCTCCAAAACCAAATTTATTTATATAATCACGGAATCTCTCTTGCCCGATTTTTTCTTCTACCCAAATCATGCCAGTATTTATCGAATTTTCCAAAACATTGGTCATAGTAGCAGTGCCATAACATTTATCCAGCGCATTTTTGATAGTATAGCCAGCAATTTTACGCTGACATGGGTCGATAAAGGTAGTGTCTTGATTAACGAGCCCCAAATCCAAAGCCATCGACATGGTAATTGATTTGAATACTGAACCCGGTTCATACGGAGTAAAAATATTCGTATTATTAAAAGATTTTTCGTCCTCTACTTTGGAATAATTATTAGGATCAAAATTCGGATAACTGCACATTGCTACGATAGCTCCGGTTTTGGGATCAATCATGGTTAAGGCCGCACTTTTAGCTTTGAATTCTTCCATGCCGGCTTTTAATCGTTCGCAGGCTTTATTTTCTATCGCTCGATCAATAGTCAAAACCAAATCCGCACCATCTTCTGCCGGGGTAAGACTGCGACCAGCCAAAGCAATCCAACCACCCTTGGCACCACGTTCACCGGCCATAAACCCACCCCGACCGGCCAAAATCTTGTTCCAATAACCTTCGATACCATAACTACCTATCAAACCGCCATTATCATCAAAACCGGTAAAACCCAAAATATTTCCAGCCAATTCTAATTCCGGATAATAACGATAGACTTGAGTGGTAGCATAAATACCACCAAGTTTTTGATCTTTTATAGCCGCCACCACGCTTTCTGGCTGTTTCTTGGCTATTGGTTCATATACGTCATTTGGTTTGCTCAATTTTTCAAATATTTCTTTTTTAATATTATCATCAACACCCAAAATAGCGGCCAATTTATCGGTGGTAGATACTATATCGGATGATTTAATTTCTTTGGGCACGGCATAAATCAAATAAAAATCTTTATTTACCGCCACCGGAAATTCATCGTGGGTACGTGTATCTTGAAAATAGATGGCGCCTCGTACCGGATAAAGTTGCTGATAAATTTCGTGTGTTCCCGTAGCAAACGCTTCGTAGTAGGCATGCTCTTTTACTTGTAAAATAAAAAGACGCACGATAATGATAATCGAAATAAATAAAAAGACTATCGACAACCAACGTATTTCTTTGTCTTCGATACTACGCATAATCGGCCAAAAGTTTTTTTATCATCTCGCTCGCGTTTTTATCTTCCCAAACAACTTCATACACAAAATCCGCGAATGGCATTTTGACATTATGTTTTTCGGCGAGGGTTTTGAGGACTTTGCTAGCACCCGCACCCTCCACCACCTGCCCCACCTGTTTGATTGCTTCGTCACGACCAATCCCTTTGGCTAAAAATTCTCCGAAACGGCGATTGCGCGAAATGGCGCAGAGTCCAGTAGCGGCGAGATCGCCAAGACCGGCAAGATCATATACTGTGTGTGCTTTTCCACCCATTTTTTTGATGAGCACTCCGACTTCTTTGAGCGCCATCACGAGTAGCGCCGCTTTGGTGTTCATGGGGTATTCGAGGCCGTCGCAAATTCCCATCGCTATAGCATACACATTTTTAAACGAACCGGCGAGTTCTACCCCAATCACGTCTTTGGTCGGCACTAATTTGAGATTTTCATTTTCAAAAATTTTGCGGACAATTTTGATCGCTTTCGTGTCTTTGCTTGCCACATTCATGGCGGTGAATTTCCCTTCAGCCATGTCGCGTGCGATGGCTGGTCCAGAAATACTCGCCACACTTTTGCCGATACATTCGGGAATTTTATCGGCGATAATATCCGGCACGAGGAACAAAGATTTTTCGTCGAGACCTTTGGACGCGTCCACGCACACAACTCCACAAGGTAAATACTGTACTGTTCGCTCCACAAGCGCGGCCATAAAATTGCTAGGGACACAAAAAACAATCACCTGCGCGCCTTGGACTGCTTGTTCCAAGCTAGATTCAGCGTGAATATTTGGAGACAATGCAATACCAGCTAGATACTTTTTATTTTCGTGCGTCTCGTTTATTTGTGCGAGTGGCTCCGGGTCGCCCTCATGATTCCAAATATTTACTTTGTGGCCATTTTTGCCGATTACAGAAGCGAGTGCGGTACCCATATTACCGGCGCCGAGCACGGCCACCGAGATTTTTCTTGGCATATTTTTATACGTTTAGATACTAAAAACAGGTATATTTTACACCTTTTCGGGGGTATTGACAAATGGGCGGATTTGTGCTATTGTAAATTGTTCTTTGTGCTCTTTTCATGAGGTGAAAACAACAAAACAGAGCCTAACCAATAACAGGCCGGGAGGCCGAGGAGGGACAAGTGGATAAAAATTTCTGGAAAAAGGCATACTTAGGTTTGGGTTTGGGATTGTGTGTCGTGTTGATGATCGCATTCACGATCAACAATTTACTCGACGGACCCAAACCGTTTGATGAACCAACCGAAGTCGAAGTCTCAAAACCCACATCTGGTTCCACCCTCGCCATCCTCATGGATCTGGACGGAAGTCTGACCGTCAATTTTGTCGGCTGTGTCGGCGGAGTTTCGGCAGAGAACTGCGAAATGACTGGCCAGTGGCGTCACCGACGTGGGGATTTTGAAATGAACCGCGGCGGAATGAACGATGAACTGTATGAATTTGTCTTCGGCGATATTCAATGCACCATCACGCCGAACGACGCGTGGTGTTGCAACCGGTTTGAGGTGGCTGCCAAATCGAATCGATGCGGACCGTACCGATGCACCTGCGAGGAACGCCTCGCCAAAGATTGGTACGAAGTAAAGCAATCCGTATCCGGTGTGTATATGCACAAAGTGGCACGCCCACAATAAACACTATCACTCACCGCGAGCAGGGGCCTTCCCCTGCTCTTTTTTTTATTCATAAAATGATAAATAACAAAATATACTTTCAGCGCACAGTATATTTTTGTTATTTCCTCACCACCAAACTCACCGCCCCCATCACCGCAAACGGAATCAGAATAACGCTATCCACGAGCGCCCAACTGATCGGCGCAAAATGAAAAATCCCGCGCGCGAACGGTACAGTAAGAAGTGCCACCAAAGCGACCAATGTGGCTACGGCTATAAACAACAATAAGAAATTACTTTTCACCTGCACCCACTCACGCGTGAGGAGTATAAGCGCCACCTGTGATACCACGAGCGCGGAAAACGCGAGCGTACGGCCGAGCTCTGCACCACCCAATCGCACGCCGTAATAATAAAATCCGAGTGATACCGCAAGAATCGCCACACCCTGCACGATAATCTGCCACCATAATTTCGGATTTATAAGTGGTTCACTCACCGGCCTAGGCGGTTCTTGAAGCAACCCAAGGCGCGCATGGTCACGCTCAAAACCGAGTACCGACGCCGGATCACAAATCAATTCCAAAAAAATTATATGGATAGGCATAAAAATCATTGGCTGATTAAATAACAGCGGCACCACCGCGAGACCGATAATCGGCAAATGAAATGAAAACAAAAACATAAACGCCTTGCGCATATTATCATAAATTCGACGACCTTCCTTGACCGCGTCCACAATCGTAGAAAAATTATCATCAAGTAGTACCATGCCCGCAGCGGCGCGTGCCACCTCGGTACCGCGACTACCCATCGCAATGCCAATATCCGCTTTTTTCAGCGCTGGCGCATCGTTGACCCCATCACCAGTCATCGCTACTACCTCACCCTGTTTTTGGAGTGCTTCCACAATCATAAATTTCTGTTCCGGACGGATACGTGCGAAAATATCATGTGATTTTACAATTTTTAAAATTCCTTCAGTGGTTAATTCGGCAAATTCATCACCGCTAATCATTTCTTCATTATGTTTCATGCCCAAACTCTCGGCGACATTATGTGCGGTAAGCTTGTTATCACCAGTAATCATCACTACCCGTATCCCCGCTTCTTGGCACACGCGAATCGCATCTTTTACTCCCGCGCGCACCGGATCGCGCATCACGAGTAGCCCCACGAAACGCAAGCCGGATAATTCTACTCGATCACTGCAATCGGTTTCTTTTTGCGCTACCGCAATTACACGATAACCATCACCTGCTAGTTTGTCGTTTATGGCTAAAACCTCAGCCCGACCATTTCCGATAAATTCACAACACCCGAACACCGATTCGGGCGCGCCCACGCTGTATTGCGCGCATTTTTTCGTATCATTATTTTGCCAAATATGATGCACCATTTTCGTTTTGGCATCAAAGGGCGCATCGTGTTTGAGAGTATAACCCGAATAAAATTCCTCCGGATTTAATCCTTGAACACGGGCAAAATCTTGCATTTCGACCTCGATTGGATCCACCGCAACTCGTTCCAAAGCGAGTAGTGACGCGGTAATCAAATCGGAAAATTCATTTTTAATTATTGTAGTTTTTTTTACATCAAAAATTTTTCCGCTAAAATATATCTGCTCTAAAGACATGCTCCCCTCGGTCAAGGTGCCGGTTTTATCCGTACAAATGACCGTAGCACTCCCCAAAGTCTCAACCATAACCATTTTCCGTGTCAGTGCTTTTTCTTTGGCTAGACGCAATACACCCAAAATGAGAAACACGGAAAATACCACTGGAAATTCTTCGGGGATAAGCGACATAGCCATCGTGAGCCCAGCTAACACACCCTCCATCACACCTCGCGACCAACCCACAAGCACTGTAGTAAGAACAGCTGTAATAAACGCGACCACTGCTACACCATTTACCAATTTATGAATTTTTTTCTGCAATGGGGTTTTTTGGCCCTCGATACTTTCAAGTAAGGCGCCCAACTTGCCATATTTGGTATTCACGCCGGTATCCAGAACCAATTGTTGACCCTCGCCCTGTGCGATCATGGTACCTTGATACAAAATATTTTCGTCTTTAATTTCATCGTGATTCACCAGCTGCGCTTTGACCACAGTGACGGATTCCCCAGTCAAAATCGACTCATCTACCGTGAGCCCCGGAGAATTAATAAGCACGCCATCGGCCGGAATTTTGTCACCTGCGGTCAAATGCACCACATCCCCCGGCACGAGATATTTACTTTCCATTTTTTGCAGTTTGCCATCACGATAGACTAGCACATACTGCACCATGAACTTATCGAGTACTTCAATCGCTTTATCAGTACGCCCCTCTTGGATAAATTCAATGAGGCCAATAGGGATAATTGATGCCAAAATTATCACCGCTTCTACCCAATCGTGAAAAAAGAAATACAAAACTCCAGTCGCAAGAATCAAAAACATCATCGGCTCCGTGAAGATGTCCCAAAGACGATGAAGCCACGTCTTGCGTTTGGCCACAGGGCGTAGGTTGAGACCATATTGTTTCTGAGCCAGTTGCGCGTCGGCACTATTGAGGCCGACATAGTTCGCGATTTGCGAAATTTTGAGATCAGTGATTGTTGGCATAACACAAAAAATATAGTTTGAAAAACAGAGGTATTTTACAGGATTTTTTGGGGGTTGACAAATGGGCGAATTTATGCTAATGTAAATTGTTCTTTGGCTCTTTTTACTGGTGTTAAAAACCCAAACAGGCCAGAAGGCCGGGAGGTAAAAGATGATCACGCGCGAAGATTTCATGCAACTAAAAAAAGGAGACCAACTGATCGACGACTGCGACGAACCGTGGACGGTGACCTCCGAAAGAGTTTACGATCACGAGGAGGGCCTGACGGCGGTAACAACCGAGTATGACGGTCAAAAAATCGATCTTCTCTAGCTGGACGGACCGGAAAATTACCATGGAATCGTGGACGAGGAAATGGGGCTTTTCACTGAGTTATTGGGTGATAAACCGTACGTGATCAAGGCTAACAGCAACTCCGCCCAGTAGGCGGGAAAGGAAACGAATATGCCGATCATCAAAGTGTGGGGCGTGCCAACCAACACACCACAAGATACACTTGAGTATCTCTGTAATGAAATTCGACATGTCGTGGCGTCTGCGAAAGCGCTTAAAGTCGCATCTAACAGCGTCACCGTGTTTTTTCCCAGCGACCTAATGACGCACGGTCTTGGCGAGGAGGTCATTGTGGAAGTGGTTGGGCTATTCGCAACACCTGAACGCACCTACCAAGTTCAGCAGGACCTTGCACACAGCATTGTGCAAGTTATTACAAAATACTTTCCACTCGCCCTGGTCGAATGCTTCGTCTATCCATTCGATCTGGAAAAGTGCGGGTTTTCCAACCTACGCCCCAAATAAGTGGCGTAACCCCCTCTATAAACACCAACGGCCCCTCTCGGGGCCGTCTTTTTATTCCAAAATTTTCTTCGCAATCCCATCCGGCCCCAACCCGGCCAATTCATACACTTCGCTCGCCCGCCCGGATTTATAATAACCATCCGTGGCAATTCGCCGACCTAGCTCATCTGATGGCAATAAAAACCTATCCAACCACCCTGTCCACCCGCCATGTAAAGTCACCGCTACTTCCCTGTCTTTGTCATTAAATATTTTTTTCACTTTGTGTGGATCGCGCACACGCAAATCTTCAAACAACTCCGGCGCGGTAACGCAAACAATTTTTATGTTTATTTTTTTCTCCAAATCCGGCAACACCGTCAAAATGTTTTGCAACATTTGCGGACCCGACACCACCAAACATTTCTTTGGCTTACGACTGTTTGAATAATTTTTGTATACATATGCGCCATCAAGTGCCGCACGCGCATCCGGTACATCACTACGCTTCAACACCAGCATATCATTGCGCGGTACAGCTAACACAATAGGCTCACCGCGCTCCAAAGCCCCAAACAACATTTCTATCACTTCATTGGCATCAAAAGGTTTGTACACTTTTATACCGGGCAACGCATCAAAATAACTCATCCAATAAAGCCCTTGGTGTGTCGGACCATCCTCACCAGTATCCAAACCATCGTGAGATGCCAAAGCTACAAAAAATCCGGCCGCACTTGGATTGAGATGGTTGTTTATCACGGCGAGACGCAAGGCATTGCCCATCATGGCGGTAAAAACAGCGTAAGTACCGAAGAGAGATACCGGCCTAAATCCACCCGGTAAAATATCTTGTGAAATCGCCGCGCCCACCATACCCATATTAGCTTCGGCAATACCATATCTTATGCCGCGGCCAAAATAATTCTCGGGCGACAGCACTCCATACACCTTTTCTGCCGCACCGGTCAAAACCGATTTGCTCAAATCCCCTGCTCCAGTATAAAAAAACGCCGTTTGTTTCATATACCACTCGCACCACGCACTCACCGCTTTGCGTAAAGACACTTTTTCGCCAGCTTTGAAAACTAATTCTGCCGGCAATTTTTTTGGTCGTGTAATTTTACGCGGATCTTTCAACGGCCGACCGTCCAATTTCTTTTTCATTTCCGCTACCAATTCGCTTTCCGGTTTGATTTTTTCCTTAGCCGCTTCCAACCGCGCGCTAATATATTGTTCATCGGCTAAGTTCATTTGTTCAAAAACTTTTTCAATATCGGACATCACCTTGCCCGGCGCCCCTACAATATCAAAACCTAATTTTTTAATAATTTTTATATAATCTTCATGAGCGGCCGGTGTGCCATGCGCCTTCTCCGTACCCTCGACTGTGCCGTAACCCTTCCCTTTGAGGGTATGTGCAATTACTACAGTCGGTCGATGATTGTAAAATCCACGTCCGGCGACCGCGTACGCCGCAAGTAATTGCGCAAAATCATGACCATCCACCTCAACAACATTCCAGCCCAAACCCAACCAATGATTGAGATACGGCGAAGACGCCACCTCTTCAATCGGCCCGTCAATACCAAAATGATTATAATCCAAACAAACAACTAAATTATCTAACCCCAGTGCCACCGCCAAATTACGCGCTTCATAACTCATACCCTCTTCCGATTCGGCATCTCCCATAATAGTCCAAACGCGTGTAGGCAATCCGCATGAATGATGCGTGGTTGCAATTCCCACCGCCGCCGACAGTCCGTGACCACTCGGACCAGTAGCATAATCTGACAATGGATAATAATTTTCAATATGCCCCTGCGGACCATTGGGACGACGGAAATTTATCAGGTCCTCTGGCAAGATTGCGTGCATTTCTTCAGGCATAAATTGTCGTCCGGCACGGCGCATAGATTCATAAATGATCGACAAACCGGCATAAAGTAATGGTGACGAATGCCCAGCGCTCCACACCAATCGATCGCGGCCGGGATTTTTGGGGTCAATGCCGTCAAATGCCAAATTTCCACCAAGCACCAAAGCCAAAAATTGTTCTACCTTGCCGGCACTACCCGGATGGCCACTTTGGGCGGCTTCTACTTGAGCAAAAATTAAAGCACGCAACATTCGGGCTAATTTTTCCATCTTTGACAAATCCACACCGGCCAATAACGGTAGTTTTGCTCCACGCAAATCCGTATATACCGCACCGTCAACTTTTTTTTCGTATTGAGATAAATTTATTTTTGGCATAATTTTGGCCGTCATATTGGCCGGTTAAAACAAAATATATGGTTTTAATACCATATATTTTACACGAGTTTGTAAATAATGACAAACATTTTTACTGACGTATTATCCCACTATCAAATCCAAGAAATTTATAAGTTATTGGCTTCTCGGCTAACACCTTGTTCAACTCATCCGGTGACAATTGATCGGCCCGATATACTTTGCCCACCGGTTGGCCATAATAAACATACTGCACCGCTTTATCAAAATATGTCAAAAACGCCAAAATACCTTGGTAACCATTGGGAATATTATAAAAAAGCATATCCTTACCAGATGGCCAGACTGGAAAATCACTTAACAGAGTTTGTTGAATTTCGACATAACTATTGGCCAAAATATTATATCGTTCGGCCATTTGGCGCGCCTGCCAAAACGATAATATTAAAATGAAAACTGTCACCACAACCACCAACCCCTTTATAGCCCTCGACATTTCTATGTACAAATAATCGTATGCCAAAGCTAAGGTTATAAAACAAAAGAATAATGATGAGTAAAGAAAACGCGGCGCCACTCCTTTGGTAATTACAAAGGGCGCATAGGATAATAACGAAAATAGAAAAAATAATATAATTTTGGACACACGCGAATCATATTTATATTGCTGTCTGTGTAAAACAAAATTTAATATCAACAAAAATACCAAAAACACCAACAGCCATTTGAGCTCGCGTGAGTGCCAATACAAAATATTGAATAATTTAAAATTTAGAAAAGGTGCTAAAAAGATATTGTCGTGCTGGGCACCCACTGAGCCAATCGACCCACCCAACACTAGACAACGATAAACGATTAGGCACCCCAACAGTCCAAAACTGCTAATTACGGAAAACAACGCTCGACGCGAATGTGGCCCCACTATTATCCAAATAAATAGCAAAGCAAACGGGACTACAAAAGAAACCTCATATGTTAAAAAACTCGCCAATAACAACAAGAAACCGGTGACCAAATACCAAATCCGTTTACGCAAAATTATGCCACTAAAATAAATCAAAAACGCGGCCGCGAGAGATAGTAACAGACCAAATGGATGCGTGCGGCCGGAAATCCAAGCAACCGTCTCGTGATTGGTGGGAAAAACCGCGAATATCAAAGCTGCTGCAAAAGACACCTTTTCGTTAGCACTGGTCTTTCTGACTATCTCGTAGGCACACCAAGCTACTAAAGTATGCAAAACAATATTGGTAAGATGCCAGCCAAAAGGATTTTCGCCAAACAACAATCGGCTAGACCAAAATTGTAAACGCATTATCGGACGCAAGGTATTAACGTGCTCCCACGAACCAACAAACAAATGTCTAACTTGATCCCAGCTCAATGATTGAATCCAAACATAATCATCCAAAATAAAAGTATTGTGTAGAGTGGGCCAATACACCAAAATCACTGCCAAAAAAAGCACTAGAAACACCAACCCGGATTTCCACCGATTAGACATAGATATTATTGACTTATTCTCCACAACGGACAACTAGCAGCCACCTTACCAAGTGGTAAATCTTTGGGGAAACTAATAACAAACTTTTCTTCTCCAGACCAAAGTTGGTTATTCCACACCAGCAGTTTATATCTAGCTTGATTTTTTACCAATTTTTCATCAATCGCAAAAACAGTGGTAGTATTTAATCTATCCAACAAATCTGAACGTCTAACTAATTTTTCTAAATGTTTATCCCAAACCAACAAATCACCCGCTGGTTTGAGCCAAGCAGGGCAAAGACCGCCGTATTTATCGGCTGATTTCATTTGCCAAAAAGTACCGCCGTAGGCCGAGGGTGACAAGGATTCATCTCTCAGCGTATTCTCCGCCAATTCATAAAAACCATTACGAAATATATATGCGCCAAAGTAGTTATCCGGCAAATTGGTTACATAAATCATTGTTCCTGGTACCACCGACTGATATATGATAGGTAAATCTTTTTCTACCACCATATTAACTCGTGCCGCTTCGGCCCATGGTATATAGTTCACAAAAAATGCAAATACAAAGAAAACCATCGCTAATCCCGAAACTATTCGAACGATTTTCCTTTGCGTATTATTTAAAAAATTTGGAGTAAGCAAATAACCCAAAACCATCGACCCGATAATAGTGGGGATGTAAATAAAACGGCTATCCGATCCATTATAATCAATTCCGGCCATTAGCGACCAGGCTGGACCGGTGGCTAATAGTACGAGAATATACAATGCCGGCAAATCTTTAATCGCCGACCGATTGTTATTACGCCATTGAATAAACAACAAAATTAAAGCAGGTAAAAACAAAAACCACCACTTGCGCGCCGTAAACAAAATCTGCCCCCAACCACTAGTCCACGAAAATCCATCCGCCCAAAATGGATAATTAATCATTTTGGTAAGGTAAAAAAATGGCGAGGCCAACACTTGACTAATCGGCAAATGCAACGCAATAATGCCGGATGCATTTTGATACCCCCCTACCAAAGTACCAATTGAAAAATAACGACCGCAAAAATATAGTAAATACAGAATTGCAAATGGACCGTAAGTCAAAATATAATATTTTATTTTTTTACGACCAAACCAAATCACATCTACCCCAAATAAAACTGCGGGCAAACCTAACGCCGCCTCTTTGGTAATAAACGCCACGCCGCACAAAACCAGTGCCCACCAAAATTTTGATTTGGCACCTCGTAAAAACAACATAAAACAATACCAAGCGGCTACAAAAAACAAGGCCGCCAATACATCGGTGCGACCGGCAATCCAAGTCACCGATTCGTGATGCATGGGATAAACTCCAAAAAACAACCCCGCCAAAATCGCTCGATCCAATTTGCGCCACCATTCCCAAACTATCAGAAACACCAACAGAGCCACCAGAGCGTGCGCCAGATTATTGAAAAGATGATAACTCACTGCGGAGTGCTCGCCGAAAATAAGATAATTCAATAAAAAACTAGTGTTTAGTATCGGCCGCCAAAAAAACTGATTACCGGGATTGATTTGTGCCCAAGCCGAAGACCAATTTTTGACACCGTCCATCCGTGCCAAAAAATCATAATCGTCCGACAAAAAACCATCATTAATATTTGGTAAAAACAACAGAAAGGAAGCTAGAAAAATAATCAGTCCACTTAAAAATAATTTATTTTTAAAAACTGGTAACATAAAAATATATGGTTTGATACCATATATTTTATACTATTTAATCAATACTAGCAATTATTTTCCCCAAAATCTCCCCTGCTCAAACATCTGCCGTTTCCAATGATAAAAATCTAAATATTCACACAAAGTAAGGGGTGCAGTGCTGGTGGTAGTATAATCCGCCGGGGTGCATTTGATATTATCCGGCAAATTATACGACTCTGTGCGCTTGGTGCTGCTAACTACCTGATTTACATACAAACCAAACTCGTGCATACCTAAAATATTGGGATACTGCTTACGACCCCGAGGATCAAATAACGAATGACCCTCAAACGCATTGGGGGTGTTGATATTTAACACTTGCAACAATGATGGGGTCACATCCAAACTGGATGAATACATGTCTACTTCTTTGGGCAACAGGCTGTCCGGCACATACATCATAAAAGTAATCTGATCGTAAAAATCCAACCAACCCGGATAACCAGGAATTTTGACAGAATTGTACATGGCTGGAAACACAGCATGATCACCTACAGCAATCACAATGGTATTGCTAGCAAAACTACTTTGCTTAAATTTTTCCCAAAATTGTCGAAAAGCATCATCGGTAGTATGAAACATGTCCAAAGCATCGCTATTGTAAGCATTATAGCGCACTCTGTCTTTGGCCTTATTAAACGGCGGATGGGTATCGACGGTGGCCAACATATACAAAAACGGCTGTTTTTGAGTTTGGATTTTATCCCAGAGCACCGGCAACATTTGGTGATCGCTATATCCCCAAGCTAAAGGTTCGCCAGTAACAAGTTTTTTCAATTCATCTTGACCGGTGACCACATCCACACCAATACTTGGTAGCAAGGTACCTTTATTCGCAAAATCTTTCCCGATGGCCGTGATATATTCCGAATATTGGTAACCATTTCTTTTGAGAATTTCCGGTAAACAAAGCAGGCGCGTACGTTGTAATTTTTTTTGTATTTCTATTTCCTGATGTCCAGTAGGCGGCAAAAACGAACACAGAATAGACAATGTACCGGTAATAGTTGGTGTAGAAGCATTATAATATTTATGAAAAACAGTGGTATTTTTGTCCGCGGCCATCATGTCCAACCCCGGTGTTAAATTTGTAAAACCGGAATTATATATATCTGTAAGACGGGCAGAAAAAGATTCCAGAAAGAATATAATGATATTTGGTTTTTGGGTTTCAAATTTACTAGAAATAATTTTGTTCGGCTCGCTAAACACACGCTCTTTGTGAGCTAAATAAAATTGTTCTAGGTTATAATTTAAACCAAAACGCTTTAATTTTTCTTGAATAATCGGCGACAACTCCACTTCGGCTTGCGCCTTGAAATAATAATCATAGAAAGATTTGGCAATGGCAAATTCCGGAGTGGTCTTAAATGCGGAAGTGGCTAGGAGTGATAACGCGGCCGAAATCACAATTAAACGCAGATAAAAGCGCCAGTAACGTTTGGGGGCAGCCACTAAAGTGCGCGCGAATCGATGAATCAAAATTATAAAAATACCTAAAGACAAAACAAAACCTACTGCCAAAATAATAGTGAGCCAATTTATCGCCACACCCATACCACCACCGGCATGCTGCCACGCAATGGGAGAAAAATATAATCCAGAAAAATATAAAATACCTAAATTGGTAAAACTCAAAAACAATCCGCCTAAAAAAAACATCGACCACAACACTAATAATACGTAGCGATGCCATTTTTGATAACGCAATATCACCAAACCTGACACCGAAAAACCCAACAGCCACAGCATGGTAATCGCAAACGCGCGCAACGATACAAATGCCGGACGAATGGCGGCATCCAGAATATAATATTCTCTAGCGGCGAATTGGGTAATACTAGCCAACAAAAATACAAATCCCGACAATGTAAAAATGGTTAAATTGATATTTTGCCACACTTGCGAAAAAGTGTGTTTGGCAAAATATTGATGCAAACGATTGAAAAAAAGACACCAAATCAATAAACCCAACAGTATAGCGTCAATTTTATAACGTATAAATATGGTGAACAATGCCAGCGATGAAATGAGAAATAACTCATCCAAACAACGCGCGAATTCGCTTTGCCAAAATACACTCAATTGTCGCCGACGCACCAGGCGCGAATACAAGAATTTGATTAATTGATAAAATATGAATACCGCACACCACACCCCTATCGTGATTGCAAACCAACGCCAGTGTGGTTGGTGGTCAATATTAATCCAGCACAGACAAAAGGCTACGACAAAAGCACCTGCCACCACATATAAAGTAAACAGGTGCTGTCTAATTAAATTAAATATCTTCGTGAATAATCTCAACACACTTACATTTGATATTCTTTGGTGGCACGGCGGGTTGCCTTGTCGCGATGTTCGCTACGACTCGTTTTGGCTTTGTGTTTTTTGAGTTCTGCTTCTAAATAATCACGCACTTTATCAATTGCTTTATAAAGCACTTTTTCATTTTTACTAGCAAACACGTCGTTGCCCGGAATCTCCAATTTACACTCACAGACAAATACCTGGCCTTTGAGATGATGTTTGGTTTCCATGCCCACGCTAACATTGGCACGAATAATTCGATCATAAAACTTATCCAAACCCTCAAATTTCTTATTTACATAATCCTTAATAGCTTCGGTAAGCTCTATCCCCTTGCCAGTGATATTTATTTGCATAATATACGGTTATAATAAATTGTTAAATAATATCTTGAGTACATAATACCGATAAGCGAGTGGTTCGGATTTTTGTATAGCGACACTGCGTAGCACAAGGAGCGAACAAAAATACCGAAACACGAACTGACAATGTACTAAAGATATTATTTTACAATTTGCACTTCTGGTTCTAGTTCAACGCCAAACTTATTATACACCGCTTCTTTGACTTGCTCAACTAAATTTAGTACATCAGTTTGAGTCGCATTATTACAATTGACAATGAAATTGGCGTGCTCGTCGGATACTTTGGCGTCGCCTACCGCACGCCCTTTCATGCCGGATTGTTCAATAAACCACGCGGCACCCACCTTGCCTACTTGCAAAAACTTTTCCGGTAGCAGTGACTGGTCGCCGTGATAATTTTTTAAATCAAAATTTTTGAAAAAACTACCGGCGGAAAAAAAGCGCGGAAACTTGGCGCTGCGTTCTAATATATACCCCTGACTTTTTTGCAAAATAGCCGCTTTGTCACCGGGAACAAACGTAAATTCAGCCGAAAGCACAACGTCGGAATTATGTTTGAATATACTTTCCCGATAACCAAAACTACATTCAACAGGAGACAATTGTGTCACATCTTGATCGCGCCAAACCGTGACAGAAACTAGACTGTCCGCGGTCGAACCACCATACGCACCGGCGTTACCACGCACCGCGCCACCAATCGTACCGGGTATTCCCGCTGCCCATTCCATGCCGGTAAAACCGTTTTGGCTACACATATTCACCAGTAGCGCCAACGGCAATCCAGCGTCGATACTAATATTATTTCCAACAATACTATTTTTGCGAGTAGCCACTTTTACCACCACACCGTCATATTCATTGTCGGAAAAAAGCAAATTGGATCCGCCACCCAAAACAAAGTACGGAATACCTTCACCGGATAAAAAATTCAATGCATCAACCAACTTGTTCGTGTCGTCTATTTCCACCAGATAACGCGCGGTACCACCAATTTTAAAAGTGGTGTACTTGGCCAAAGGAATATTCGATTTTGTTTGACCAAAATCTTTCAATTGTTTATACAAACTGTCCATACAGACAAGAAAACAGAGATTTATAACATCTTTTGAGATTATAACATTTCAACTTGACAAAGGCAAGAAAATCATTAAAATACACACGCCTCTGCCTATTGCATAGGCGTGATCCCAACCACTTAACCGGAGGTATAAGAGATGGAATGGCCCACATGGCTCTTTATCAGTATCTATATTTTAGCGGGTATCGTGCTGTATTACAGCATGCTACTCCACATGAAATCCACTATCAAATTACTCGCAACTCCATTCAACCCGGAACATGTCCAGCGCCTCAAAAATGATCAATACACCGATATGGAGATCGAAAAGATGCAAGAAGTCAGCCAAGCTCTGGCTTCGACCATGCTCTTGTTGTGTTGGGTGTTTTGGCCGGTCGCAGCCATCGTAGAAGGGTGGATGATCGTGACAAAAAACCACAAAAACAGGTGAGCTAAGCAGCTCGCCCCATAGTTCATTTCACGGGCGGACCACCGCCCTTTTTTATTTTGACTTTGTGCACATAATCTGCTATAATATTTACAGATAATTTATGGATATTTTGGCTAAAATAAAACGCAAAATCGGCACGCGTCGAATTTTTTATGTGTGTCGAGATGTGGAGCGGGCGGCGGCCGGGCTTCTCTTGGGTATACCCAATTATTTTATCATCACCAATGACTCTACTTACACGCGCACTTTGCTCGCTCAATACCCTAATTTAATTTTGACCAAAGGTTGCCAACCGCTGGACACTTTGCAACTACTCAAAAACAAAATCTGTACCGACAACATTCGTGCCAAAGATTATGTAATGGTATTCAAAGCCAACAAACAAATGGAATTGCTTTGTCGCGAACAAAAATGGCATCTACTCAATCCATCGGCCGAACTGGGTAATCGGGTAGAAGAAAAAATTTCACAAGTAGAATGGCTGGGTCCACTCAAAAAATATTTACCGCCGCACCAAGTGGATAAATTGCAAAATATTATTTGGAGTAAGAATCCATTTATTTTACAATTCAATCGCGCGCATACCGGCACCGGGACAATACTGGTAAAAACCAAAAAACAATTAGAAGAATTAAAACGTAAATTTCCCGAACGACCGGCGCGCATAACCAAATATATCGACGGACCGGCCTTTACCAACAACAATATAATCTGGGGAGATAAAATTTTGTCAGGAAGTATTAATTATCAGATTACCGGACTACGGCCTTTTACCGACAATCCCTTTGCCACCATTGGCAATGATTGGGCCTTACCCAAACAAATACTCACCAACTCGCAAAATAAACAATTTTATAAAATCGCTACCGCTATCGGCAAAAAGCTGGCCAAAAACGGCTGGCGCGGACTATACGGCATCGATACGGTACTCGAACGCAAAAGTGGCAAAATGTTTTTGATCGAAATCAATGCCAGACAATTGGCTTCAGTGCCATATGAAAGTGAACTGCAATCACAAAATCCCGGTGTGCCAACTTTCGCGGCACACATTGCCGCTTTGCTAGGCACAACACCTGATGACACTCTACTTGCCAGCGTCGATGATGGCGCGCAAATAATCTTACGCAACCAAAAAATTAATCGCACCCCCAATATTAACCGCTTAAAAAATCTGCATATTATCACTTACGACAACACTGATCTTGGCACCGACAGAATGCGCATACAGAGCCGGTACGGCATAATGCTTACCCATAACAAATTCAATAAAATCGGTAAAGAAATAATTTATTCTATTTCGGGATAATTATGCTTTCATCTCAAGCGCAAAAATTAATTGATCAATATCTTTCGCTGCCATTTCCGGGTGTAACTGGGATACGATGTCCGTATTTTGTCAACACGCGCACGAATCGACGAGGCGCCCTACGATCGCTAGTGGGCAAAGGCACGCCGGCCGAAATAGTCGAAGAAGCGAAAATAATTTCCATTCAATACCACCATGGCATTTTTGATCACGATGGACATTGCTGTATTCACGGGGATCACATCGATGACAAAAAAGAAGAAACCGAAAATATTCGTAAATTTTTGATTGAAAATAATTTAGGAGTAGATTGTTCGGGATTGGTTGCCCATGTATTGCGCGCCCACTATCTAGAGACGAATAAAATTGACATCGCGCAAAAATTTATTAAAAATATTCCGGGTACTTTTCTGCGCAACCTGGTACGTCGTTTGCGACCAATCGAAAACATTGGCGTGCGTAGCGGCTTTTGTAACGACAAAAATACTACCAAACTGGGCGACGAAACTACCGGCTATGATTATTCCCAAATTCAATCTGGGGATATCATCACCATGCTCGAAACCGGACCGACCAAAAAACGTAATCACATCATTCTAATCACTGACTGCGGTGAAAGTGGTATAAAATATGTCCATTCACGGGCTTGGAGTGGCGAGGGCAAATACGGACACGGCGTGAATACGGGTGAAATAAAAATTATCGCGCCGGGCAAGGGGCTTTTGGTCCAACAGTGGATAGAAAAATCCCCTGCCCTATCCGATGATTTATTTCATCAAATCAACGAATGCGAAACTTTTTTGGAGGCCAAAAATGCTAGCGTGCTAGAAATTAGACGGGTTAAAATTTAATTTTTTCTCTCACTATGGACTTCTGCGGACCATTTTCCATCGAACTACTCAAACAAGCGCTTATTTATCTTATGGCATCATGCGTGGGAGCTTTTTTGTGGGCACCACTACTGACCAAAATTTTGTATAAATACAAACTGACACGCCATGGTGAAGCTGATTACACACTCCAAGGTGAACGCCGACACAAAATCGGCACACCCATAATGGGTGGATTGCTGGTGGTAATCACCGTCACAATTGTAACGCTTTTACTCAACTGGCAACGCGCCTATACTTATGTGCCAATGGGTGCCATGGGGGTGGCGGCACTACTAGGCGCTACCGACGATATTTTAAATATTTTTGGCGTAAGACGCCGCGAGAGAAAATTATCCCAAGTCTGGACCTTGATAAAAATTCATCGTCACTGGTATATGCGTGTTTGGCACTTTATCACTTTGCCATGGCATGCGTTTGCTCGTATAGTAGGAATGTTTGGCAGCAAACAAAATCGAGGCGTTCAAGTGCACGAAAAATTATTCTTGCAATTTATTGCTGGTGGGATTGTTGCCTATTGGATTTATTTTAAACTTGGGCAGTACTGGCATAGCGTACATATTCCATTTGACGGCCAACTGGCGCTGGGCTGGCTCATTATCCCGATTGTGATTTTGTTTGTAATGTTTACAGCCAACGCAGTGAATATCGCCGACGGCATGGACGGGCTTGCTGGCGGGGCGCTCATTGCGTCATTTGCCGGACTTACCATGATTGCTTGGGCTGAAGGCCGCCCGGCTTTTACTCTACTAAATGCCACCGTCACCGGCGCGCTTATCGCCTATACTTATTTCAACGTCAAACCAGCACGGTTTCAAATGGGCGACGTGGGATCACTGGGGCTAGGCGCACTGTTTGCGGTCAACGCTATTGCGATCAATAAAACTTTACTTATCCCGATTATTGGTTTTATTTTTTATATCGAAGCAATCACGGTAATACTACAAGTATTATCACGTCGAATTTTCGGAAAAAGATTATTCAAAATGTCCCCACTACATCATCATTTTGAATTTATGGGTTGGAGCGAAGAAAAAATCGTCACGCGCTTTTGGCTTATACACTGCTTCATGGTGGTAGTAGGCGTGTGGATGGCGCTATACTAAAATTATAATATGTACCTCGTTTGGTCCGAAAAAACTATTACCGACTTTTCTGAAAATAACATCTATGCGCTCTATGACGCCGGATTTTTGTTTACACGCGCAGGCCGGGGTGCCATGTACGAAACACGCAGCGTGCGAGTGGATTTGAGCAAATTTGAATTGAGCAGCGAGAATCGCCGGGTGTTGCGTAAAACGGAAAATGTAAAAATGGAAGTGACTACTATCCCCTACGCAGATTATTCTTGGGAAATTGGAAAAATGGGAAAAAATTTTTACGATACCAAGTTTGGTCCCGGAATTTTTAGCGCCAATAAAATCAAAGAACTTTTGACTGACGGTGAAAAAAGTAACTTTAATTTACTTTTGAAATTTTCTATAGATAATAATCCAGTTGGCTATGCGATTTGTTTTGCAAATGATAAAATTTTACATTATAGCTATCCACTTTATAATTTAGATACTAATATACCCAATCTCGGTATCGGTATGATGACGCGCGCGATTGTATGGGCCAAAGAAAATAACAAAAAATTTGTTTATTTGGGTAGCGCGAAAGATGGAGCGGCGCTATACAAAACACAATTTAGCGGATTTGAGTGGTGGAACAAGAAAACATGGAACACCGATGTGGAAGAATTGAAAAATATTTTTAAATAATTATGCCAAAGCATATTCATTTTATCGGCATCTGTGGCGTAGGCATGGGGGCGCTCGCGATATGCATGAAAAACAAAGGTTGGGACGTCACCGGTAGTGATGTTGGATTTTATCCCCCGATTTCTACTCACCTACAAAACAATCACATCGCCTATTACGCTGGCTGGCACCCCGAAAAAATGGGCAAGCCGGACTTGGTGGTGGTGGGCAATGTGGCCGGCAGTGAAAATCCGGAGTTTTTGTTTGTACAAAAAAATAACATTCCGTACGTTTCCTATCCTGAGCTCATTGCGCGCGAATTGGTCCATACAAATTCCATTGTCTGCGCCGGCACTTACGGCAAAACTTCTACTACCGCCCTACTCTCGTGGATGCTCATCAATGCCGACAAAAAACCGGCCTACATGTTTGGCGCGCTTTCTGGCACACCCGAATTAGCCGCTGATGATCTGGGCGGAGAATGGAGTGTGCTTGAGGGCGACGAATATAAAACCTCGCGCTGGGATAGTGGTCCCAAATTTTTTCATTACTCTCCAACACATTTACTACTTACGGCGGTACAATGGGATCATGCCGATGTATACCCGACCGAAAAAGATTACTATTCCGTTTTTGAAAAATTATTATCCTCAATTCCACCTACCGGGCTAACAGTTATGAGCGAGAACGTGCCGACTGAAATAGCGGACCGCGCGCAAGAAAACAAAATCATTTATGGGCGTACCGCTCGCTGTGACTATTATTACACCGACATAATCTCGTCACCTCTTGGGCTGGAATTCACTATCAAATTTCAAAATACCGAATTTCGCATTCACACCAACCTATTGGGAGAATACCAAGCCGAAAATATTTGCGGCGCTTTTGCTCTGGCGCACCAAATCGGTATTGCGCCGGAAAAAATTATTGAAAGCATCAAGTCATTCGGCGGCATCAAACGCCGTCTAGAAAAACGCGGCATGACCAAAACAGGAGCGATTATATTCGACGACATTGCCCATTCCCCTATCAAAGTGAGGAGTGTTTTGGAAACTTTGCGTAAAATTTACACCGGAAAAATATTTTGCGTGTTTGAACCAAATTCCGGCAACCGCAAACCGGAAGCCGAGCCGCAATACGCCGGCGCTTTTACTGCCGCGAATATGGTGCTAATTCCTCATCTTACCAAATTAAAAAACGATGCCGAATTTATCTCGGGCGAAACTTTGGCGGATATTATCAACCGCGGGGGTGGACAAGCCGTGTATGTAGCCGAAGATACCGAACTCATACAATACCTAAAAACAAATGCCACCACTGGAGACATAATAATATTCTGTGGCAGCCATGGATTTCGTGGTATGATTGAAGCAATAATTCAATAATATGAAAATACCTAATGAAGCCCAAAAAGTGTTCTCGGGAATAATCTTTGATACTTATCAATGGGAACAAGAAATGTTTGACGGTTCGAAATCTACTTTTGAAATGCTGAAACGCCCAAATACCGTACAAGTAATAGCCACCATGGGTGACAAAATCCTACTTGCCAACGAAGAACAACCAGGAATCACAGCGCGTGCTGTGTCTATGTTTGGCGGGCGCCAAGAGCCCGACGAATCACCCCAGGAGAGCGCTCGGCGCGAACTACTCGAAGAAACCGGATTGCACAGTGATGACTGGTATTTATGGCAAACTTTTGAACCATTTTATAAAATTGATTGGACTATCTACGTGTACATCGCCCGCAATTGCACCAAAGTCAGCGAGCCCAAATTGGACAGTGGTGAAAAAATAAAAATACTAGAATTAAATTTTGATGAATTCGTAGAAAATATTTTATCCGACAAATACTGGGGATCAAATTTGGCCCTATATATCGCCAAGTTGAAATTAAATAATCAACTAGATGAATTACGTAATTTAATTTTTCTACCAAAATAAAAACGAGCTCTCGCGAGCCCGCTTGATTAACAATTTATTTGCCCTCATCGACAATTTCCGCCTCCACACTATCATCACTGACTTTGGTTACCATGAGAGTAATACCGCAATGATTGCATTCGACAATGTGGCCGACCGCCAAATCATGATAAGTGGACAAATCAACGTTATTTTTACATTCCGGGCAAACTAATTTCATAAATTAATAAAAAATAAATTAAGATAACGCCGGGTAATATATCAAAGATAAAAATTGTTGTCAAAAAAATTTATCAACATGATAACTCCTCAAATACAATTCGAAAAACTGGCGACAAAAATCGGCCTCAACACACCGCTATATTTGAAACGTGAAGATTTACACCCTTTACTTTCACACAAAGGGCGATCGATTCCCGCGATGATTGAATATTATTTATCCGCCGGTGTGCGAAATTTTGTAATCGCTTCTTCGGGCAATGCGGCTATCGCCGCCGCTATTACAATTGCCGCCCACAACCACGATCACACCGATAAGATTTCGTTAACTATTTTTGTTGGTAAGAAAATTAATGCCGATAAATTAAAAATTTTGCAAGATATTATCACGTCGGATCCGGCGATAGAGATGCAACAAGTATCCAATCCCAAACAAACGGCCTTCCAAAGCGAAAAAGACGGTTGTCAGACCGGTATCTGTGGTGGTGCGATAAAAAACCTGCGCCAATCTACCGATGATATAGCGCTCGTTGGCTATACCGAACTGGCCCAAGAACTGGCCGAGATAAAAAATTTATCGGCCGTATTTATACCGACCAGTAGCGGCACCACCGCCCAAGGTCTATATGAAGCTTTTCAAAAAATCAAAATAAATCCACAAATACACATAGTTCAAACCTCCGCTTGCCATCCACTGGTAACCAATATCGCCACAGTGCCAACCAACACATCTTTGGCTGGCGCGATTGTAGATAAAATAGCGCATCGCAAAAACAAAATTTTGACAGTATTAAAAAACAGCCAAGGATTGGGCTGGGTAGCAACGGATGCTGAAATAAAATCCGCAATTGAACTCGTAAAACAAACCGCAAACATTGAAATTTCTACCAACAGCGCACTGGCAATTGTCGGCTTGCAACAAGCGCTCGCCGCCGGCCATATATTCAGCGGGCCGGTAGTCTGTATTTTTACCGGCAAATAAAAAACTAATTGCCACCAACAACAATCTCCACTCGTCCATCAAAATTCACATCAGCGGCACCAATAGTATAATTCTTACCACCAAAACTACTACTCATCGTAAACTCAGATATTTTTTTACCCACACCGCTATACACCCGCACAACGGGTTTTTTATTTTTCATGGGCAAAGTAATAATTTCTACCTTACCATCACCATTCACATCACCGGTCGCTACCTCCACCCCGCCGGTAAAATTTTTCTCATACGGATAAAATCTCTTTTTAATCTTTTTCAAATTCTCATCATAAATAATCACTTCGGCCGGCTTGCCTGCGCCTACACCAATAATGTTTTCACCTTTACCGTCACCATCCACATCACCGATGGCCACCGAAAATCCGCCACTAAATTTTTTACCCAGAGGATAAAATTCGCGATTAATCATTTGACCATATTGATTGAGCAAAGCTACCTTGCCGCCAATCATGGTACTAACCAAAATATTGTTGGTTTTGGATTTGGTGCGACCTACCGCGAACCGCGTACCGCCTTTGACATTCCAGCCCAACGGATAGTCATCATACCAAAAATTACCATCTTGATTATAAATTTGCATTTTGTATCCGGTCATTACTACGCGCTCTAGACGCCCATCATTATCCAAATCACCACGCCACACCGAGCTACCACCAGCGACCGAATCATCAAAGGCAAAAAAACCGTTGCGCGCGCGGGTGCCTTTTGTATTATAAAAACGCAAAAACGCACCATTGGCAAAAACAGCTCCATCTACTGTTTGAAAAGTTTTAAGCATTAGTACGGCATCCTTTGATCCGACCTGAACTCTGTCCACAATCAAACCGCTATTGACCGCGCGATCCTGGGTGCCGCTTATTTTTTCGAACTCGCCACCCAAATCAATATTCTGCGCTTGAGTGGTTGGATTCACTAGTGCAATACCATTGGTATAATCACGTCGCCATACATCATCGGTAAATTGCGTGCGATTATTCATGGAACGTGCCGGCCCGGCAGGCGTACCCAGACTCACATCATATTCGTCATACCACCACACTTGATTATGATCTTTGTCACCATAATCAAAGCTAAAATAAACATTATCAAACATGAGTGCACTACCCAAACCAAAACGCATGCGGCGATAATCATTTTTATTGCCGGTATTTTTGGTATTAGCATTCACTACATACATCTTGGGTGATTGATTAGCCGCGGCGTTACGCACCAGGCCACTCATAATACCGCTCCACGAGCCACCCGCTTCCCATGGAGTGGGGAAATTTTCGTACATGCGCCCGTTTACATAGGACTGGTAATCTGATACCGAACTGCCGTTAATCAAAATATATTTTACAGATAAAGTACGAGAGCGATCCAAAAGATAAACGGTGCGTTTTTGCCACTCGGCATCTGCCCAAGATTTATTATCTTTGGCGCCGTCGCCATTTAAATCAATATCGCCATCATTGAGCCAACTAATATTATCAAAAATCATGTCATAAAAAATCCCATCCCAAATTCCTTGTGACAAAACATTGTCACGCGTGAAATTAATTAAATTTTCACTACACGATGGCGATAAATTCATATGCTTAAGACCCGGCCACCAGTTACTAATCATATTACCACTACTATCGCGCAACCAACAACTATCCGGCACATGAAAATTTTTGTACAGAGTATTGGCCGGATATACACCCCAAGCGGCGGTATTATATGTAGGTGCCGGCACATAAGCCAGCAAGATAATATTGGGGTTTATTTGTCGAATAGTATCAATCACACTACGCCGGACAGTCCCCTGTTCCGGACTAATGATGAGCAGATCTTGTTTGGCCAATTTGGCGATACTTTCACTATCGGTAGGCAGCGTACCCAAAATATAATTGGCTAGCCGCGGATATTGGTTGGCGTTTTTTGCGCGTGCAATATAAAAAACCCCGCCCGCGATAACCAAGGCGAGAAAAACAAAAATGATACTTTTATAAATTTTGATCTCAATGTTTAATTTGTGTTTGTGCCGAGGCATAAATATTTAGCAGGTTGCTTAAATATTTCTCCGGACTATTAGTTTTTTCAATTTGTTCGCGTAATTTACGGCCGACCAAACGGCGTTCGTTTTCGCTCGCACGATACCATTTGTCCACAATCGCCGCCAAAGCAGTCGCGTCGCCGGCTGGCACCAAGAATTCTTCCCCGACCAATTCTGGAATACCGCCGATATTACTGGCAATCACGATTTTGCCGCGCGCGTGAGCACCCAATATGCTCATCGGATAATTTTCATACCAAACAGACGGCAACACCACCAAACGCGCTTTGGAAACAATGTCCTCCAAACGAGCGCCGGTGTGATACCCCAAAAAATCTACGTTATTAATATTATTGTCGAGGGCAAACTTTTTTAATTCTTTTTCTTGGGGGCCGGTGCCGGCTATAGCATACCTTATCCCCGGAGTTTTCTGAGCGGCAGAGAGCAAAATATTCAAACCTTTTTCTTTGGATAAACGACCGTAATACAACACATAACCATCGTTATCATTTTCTGCGGCCACTGCGTTCAAGCTATATGGATTGGGTAAAATTGAAAAATTATTTTCCGAAAATCCATATTCGACGAATTTATTTTTCAAAAATTGACTCGGACTGACAAAGACATTTATCGCTCGTTGGTACTTTTTGAAATGCCGCCAATACGCCTCGGCCACCACCAATGCACTGCGGGCTTTGTTTTCCATACAATCATTGAACAAACACAAATACGGGTGTGCACACACAGTTTCATCAATTACTCCGTGGTGATATAAATTGTAATTTGGGCTGATAAGCTTGTAATCATGCAAAGTCATAACAGTGGGAATGTGCTCAGCGCGCGTGACATCCAAAATCGAAAATGAAATTTGATGATAAATATTATGCAGATGCACTACGTCGGGTTTGAAATCCGCCACCAATTTGGCAAAATTGCGTCGTGCCTGAGAATTGGATATAAATCGTCTGGCAAATTTAAAAGCGGACAATCCGTGTAAATTTTCATAATCCACTCCATCTACAAAATAATCATTGTGAAAAACATTTTTGGGGTGAGACATACCAAACACAGCCACTTCATGACCGGCATTCTCGAGCAGTTGTTTGGTAAGCAGTGCCACCGTCTCGGCACCACCGCGCGCATACCAATATTTATTTACCAAAATAATACGCATATTTATTTGGCAAAAAATTTATTTTTAAATACCCAAAACATTACTCGAAACGGGTGGCGCAACATCGCTGTACGCGCCGTGCACATCATCCAAATCGGCAACTTAAGCGCGTCTATCTGAGCGCGTTTTGTCTCGACATCTGGCGAAAGCCACCAACCCATAAAATCATCTATTTTATGCAAATTTCCCATAACGATATTGTGGACCACCGAAGGATAGACCGCACCAGATGGGTCGATAAACATAAAATCACGACCCGGCGCGTTGGACAGGGGCTGATCATGACTTAGAATAAAATCGCGCATGGCATAAGCATAATAAGCGCGCAGCCAATTTTTCAATCGCCAAGTTTTGAGTTCGCGTTTTATAAGATAACCATATTGATCCCAAATCAAATCACGACGCAAAGTGTTGGTGTTCTGTTTACCGCCAAAATAAAATTCGGAGCTCTGGGCAAAGCTATGGGTAAACTGTATTCCCAAAGAACGCGACAGATCATACACAGCTGACAGATGTTTGGCATTGCGATCGCCCATGGTAAATGCCAAACGCAAATTGGTCATACCTAATTCTTTGAGTGCCTTAATGGTGGCCATGGCTTTATCGAAACCACCTGGAATACCACGCATTTCATCGTGCATCTCCCCCATACCATCAATAGAGATGGCCACGCCAATATCGGGATTAATTTTTATAATCTCACGCATCTTTTCCATAATAAGTTCGGTGGCAAAACCATTGGAGGAAATCACCATGCGAGCCACCGGACAGACATCTTTCAAAACGCGAATTATTTCTATTAAATCGGCACGCAAAAACGGCTCACCGCCGGAGATGTTGATATCACGCAAAGAAGCGGGAAGTTTTTTTAATATTTCTGGTTTCAATTCCGGAAAATCTTTTATCTGCCAAATATCACACATAGTGCAACGTGCATTGCATCGATATGTAACGGCTATCACACAATCAATTGGTAATCTGGTGGACATAAATATAATTTGGTGGTATGGATATTTGATTTTCGCCAGCGGCCATCGCATCCCGCCGCGCGGGACGTAGCGCCAACGATCCGGTGCAAGTCTGGCCGCCAGAAAATTAAATATCCATACCACTTAATCAAAACTTACACCTTGTATTATAGCCTAAAAAGATGATATAATCAACTTATATGCAAATGAAAATGCCGGGGATAGCTTGGCTCGCCGTACTATTCACCCTCACTATCATCTTCAACCCAATCACCAATATTAATATACTGGCCTTTTTGGCATTATTGTTCTTGCTTTTGCACGCCACCTTCAAAGAATACACTGTCTTGATACTACTCGTGGCGCGACCAGCGATCGATCAATGGCGAGATGTGATGATTTTTTCTTATGAAAATATTCATATCAACATCAACGCGGCTCTGGCCGGCATTCTTTTGGTGTGGTCTGCTTACTTCTTTCTCAAAAACTCGGAATACTGGCATAAAATCCCACTCAAAAAATTATGGATATGTTTTTGCGCCTGGTGTTTGATTAGTTTTGTTTGGAGCCACGATAAAAGCACTACTATTATAGAAACAGTAAAGGCGCTCGACTTATTTGCACTATTTGGTATTTCTTTCGTTTTGTATCAAAAAAACAAAGATAAATACGGTCACTGGCTACACTGGGCATTATTCTCTTCGGCCATAGTACCTATCACCGTGGCTATTTTCCAGTTTATTACCCATTCCGGTATGACTATCGACGGTACGCCCAACAGAATCTATGGTACATTCGCTCACCCCAACATCATGGCCACCTTTGCCTTGCTAATTTTTATGGCCATAGCCGATAGATATCTTGTACACTTGCACAATCGCCCACTTTTCCAAATCAGCGATTCATGGGTGAACAAAATTTTTGTTCAAAAACAGAACATATTAATTGTAGCGCTGATATTATTGGCACTCATAGTGGCCTTTACTTATACTCGTATTGCCTGGCTAGGATTACTGATATTTTTAATAATCCTTGGGATTATTTATCGGCCAAAACTACTAATAGAGCTGGCTCTGTCGGTGGGAGTATTCTATATTTTGTTTTATCCGGTAAATAATTTTTTGACAGACGAATTCAATATTAATTTGCAGTCCAATTCACTAATCGCGCGTTTGACCACTCGTAATCAAGAAGCCGACTCCATTCAGTGGCGCGCCGATGTAGCCAACAAAGTATTACCACTATATTTCGAGCACCCTATAATTGGCTATGGGTATGGCGCTTTTGCCAAAGTGTGGGATGATAATAAACCGGTTAAAAATATTTGGGATAATACCTCAGAAGCGCACAATGATTATCTTAAAGTAGGGTTCGAGACTGGCATTATCGGATTACTGTTATTTGTCACTATTTACTTGACGCTATTTTTGACACAATTAAAAATCGGGTGGAATAGTAGTTGGACAAATATTGTGTTCATCTCTTCGATTCTTGTGTATTTGGCACTGAGTGTGTCAGATAATATGTTGCATCATACGCCGGTGATATGGTGGATCTGGACGATGTGGGGTTTTTGGAGTTCAAAAACAACATCCTAAAATTATAATAGCCGTATAGATATTAGTTTTCTGGCGGCCAGACTTGCGCCGGATTGTCGGCGCTACGCCCCGCACGGCGGGGTGCGATGGCCGCTGGCGAAAACCAATATCTATACGGCTATTTTTTTATTTGTTTTTGAAAACAAAAATCCACCTAGAGAGAGAAAAAGGTGGAATTTTTGTTTTGGCGGAAATTAATCTGCCAATCGGATGTTTGAATAATTTTTGTATTCAAGCATTTGATTGATAGAAAAATATTTGGCCGGGGGGAGATTTCTCCCCCCCCCGAGCCGGTTGTGCCCCCTAGGGGGCGTTGAGGATTAGTGACAAACGATCGGGAATCCGACCGCTCCGTCCCATGGGCATCCAAGGGCGTTACGACCGCCCGCCATCCAGACCAGCTGAACGGTGGTGCCGTCGCTGAGCAGACAGATGCCGGTAGGCGTAGGCGGCGAACACGGGAAGCCGTCGCCGTCCCACCCCGGGTAGATCACCTGGGCGGAACCGGGCAGCTCCGTGATACGTCCGGCCAAGAACTCGGCCAAGATATCCAGTTCGTACGAATCCACCACGCTGTCGCCGTTGGTGTCAACCTTTGGTAATTCGGTGGCGACGACGTAGTCATGGATATAGCCGGTGCCCGCAGTGGGCCACAAGATCACGTTGGTGATCTGGGTGTTAATCGGCAACTGCATTACAAAGGCCCGCGCGAGATTATCCACGTGGCGGCAGTTGCCGGCCTCGCAAATATCCGTCGTATAGGGGTTTTGGTCGTCGCAGTTGGCCGGGATGCACGCCGGCGTTTCTTCGGTGTCGTTCTCGGTGTCGAGGTCGCCGTCGGTTATATCAATCTCGGCTTCAGTTTCGGTATCGCCGTCGCTGTCGCCGTCGGTGGGGATGGGGTCGTATATGCATTCGCCAGTGGTTGGGTTGCACGAATCGGCCGTGGTGCGGTCGTAGTCCGTGCAATTCTTCATGTGATCGTAATCGCACGACCCGGCGCTGCATTTATACACATTGCACACGTTCGGATCGGCCGAGCTACACGCGATCCCCGAAAGCGGGAATGTTTTGCAGCCGGCGATGGTGTCGCAGAAGTCGAACGTGCAGGCGTTGCCGTCGTCGCAGGTGCGTTGATCGTGGCGACAACCCATAACCGGATTGAATGTATCGACCGTACAGGCATTGTCATCGTCGCATGCGGTATCGACGCAAACGTGATGCAGGCACGCGAATCCACTCTGACAATCGCCGTCGTTCCAACACTCCGAGCAGTAGTATCCGCTCGGACTCATCGGCTGACAGTGCTGGCTGCCACAGGGGCTAATGCCATCGCCGCACACACCGAGAGCGCAGTACTCGCCGACGGTACAACTGTCGTTATCGTTGCAACGCAGACCTTCAGGCTTGAACTGAACACGACACAACCCGTCCGACGGTTCGCAGATGCCGGCATAGGTGCATTCGTCTTCGGCCGGGCACGTCTTAGGGTTGCCCCCGACGCACTGACCGAGCAAGCAGGTGTCAACCTGGGTGCAGGCGTTGCTGTCGTCGCAAGGGGCGGCGTTTAAAGCCGCTTTGCAGCCGGCGGCGATGTCGCAATAGTCGTCCGTGCAGACGTTGCCATCATCGCAGACGACCGCTTCGCCCTCGCATCGACCGTATCCGCACATGTCGCCCTGCGTACAGGCGTTGCCGTCGTCGCAGGGGTTGAAGTTGTTGGCGTGCAGACATCCGGCCTTAGGCAAACAGACGTCGTCCGTGCAAACATTGTTGTCGTCGCACAAAACGGTGCTGCCTCCGCAGGTGCCGGCCGTACACTTGTCTTCCTTGGTGCACAGCGAACCGTCATCGCAGGTCGTGTTGTCCGGTTTGACCGGATTCGAACACGTCCCGGTGGACGGGTTACAAGTGCCCACGAAATGGCACTGGTCCTGTGCTCCACACACGACGGGGTTATCGCCTTTGCAAATCCCAAATTGACATGTGTCGCTCTGGGTGCAGAGGCTGTCGTCGTTGCAGACCGTTCCGTTTACCACGGCCACAGGAACGCAGGTGTCGTGCGTTTCGTCGCACGTACCCACGTTGCATTGATCGGTGAAAACGGTGCAATTGCGGGCGGTGCCGTTCATGCACTCCCCGTTGTTGCAAGTTTCCCCCATGGTGCAATAGGCCCCGTCGTCGCAGATGTTACCCTGCTTCGGCGTCGGGTCCTTGAGGCAGACGGACGAATTGTTGCCGGTCGAATAGCAGACGCCAGTATTGCACTGGTCGTTCTGCCCGGTGCAGTCCACGACGGTACCCTTCACGCAGTCGCCCGCGTGGCAGTAATCGTCTTTGGTGCAGCCGTTGGCGTCGGCGTCGCACAACTTCCCTTCGAGGGGACGCGGATCGCTGACGCACTGATCGTTGGCTTCGTCGCAGATGCCTTTAGAGCACTGCGAGTCAAAGGTTGAACAGTCGCGCGTGGCGCCGGAGTGGCAGGTGCCGCCTCCGCACACGTCGCCGACCGTGCACCAATTGCCATCGTCGCAGGACGCGGTGTTGGGCACATGGCGACAGCCGAGAACGGCGTCGCACGAGTCGTCGGTGCAGGGGTTGAGATCGTCGCAGGAGATGGTCGTGCCGCTGCAGCCGCCGTTCGAACAGATGTCGCCCGTGGTGCAAGCGTTGTGATCGTCGCAAGCGTTGAGATTTGGTTCGAACGCGCAGCCGTGCTCCGGGTCGCACGAGTCGTTCGTGCAACCGTTGTTATCATTGCACACGACGGCGGCGCCGCCGCACACGCCGGACAAACAGGTGTCGAGGGTGGTGCAGAGACTCACGTCGTTGCAGGGCGTGCCGTCGTTTGCGGCCGGGCTGGTGCAGGTGCCGGTGGCGGGGTTACATTCCCCCACCAAATGGCACTGGTCCAGGGCCTGACACACGACTTCGTCGCCGCCGATGCACTCGCCCAGCAAGCACGTATCCACGCGCGTGCAGGCGTTGCCGTCGTCGCAGGCGAGGCCCGTGAGCAAATCGTACAAGCAGGTGCCATTGACGCACACCGCCTGTTTGCAAGGATCGTCGCTCACGCACGCCGGTTCGCAAACCGGGGGCAACTCGGGGTCAGAGTCGATCTCGGTGATATCCGAGTCGCCGTCGGGAATAATGTCCCCGTCGACGGCTTCGGTGTTGTCCGCCTCAGCTTCGGCCTCGGGCTGTTCGGTCGTATCGCCATCGGGGAGCACCTCTTCGGTGTCGCCGTCAGGCAAAACTTCCGTGTCGCCGTCGGCCGGTTCGACTTCTTCAGTCTCGCCTTCGCTTTCGCCTTCCTCTTCGTCGCCGTCCACCGGCATGACGGTATAGTCGCAACCCGGGAAACCCGTGTCCGCGATGCTATCCATCGCCGGCGTCCGTTCGCCATTCACGATACAGACGACCGGGGTAACCGGCGCGCCATTCGTGTCATAGCAAATGACGAAGGTAGCTCCCATAGAGCACTGGAAACCGATCGCGCCGACCTTGGTGGTCGAGCATTCGCGTCGCGACGGCTGCTCTTGGTAGCAAATCCGCTCCAAGCGGCCGAGGTCTTCCTCCAATAGATCGCAAAAAGCAACCTGCGGGGTAACCGGGTACCAGTTCTGGCAATTTTCAACTTCCGTGTCGCCGTCGGTGTCGGTGTCGGCTTCCGTCGAATCTTCTTCCGCTTCGGCCTGGTCGGCTTCGGCTTCCGTTTTTTCGATGTCGCCGTCATTGATGGGTTCGTCCCCATCGGAATTGTCCAATTCCACCGCTTCCATGTCGCCGTCATTGGCGTCAGTAGTAACGGTGGTGCTCCCACAGCCAGCAATCACGAGAAATGCCAAGACCGAGAGCACAAAAAGTAACTTTTGGGAAAGGGACGTGTGGTGCATGAGAATTTTCTCCTTTCTTCATGCAAAGATGGGAACGAGACGTGGACGTGTGTGTTGTTGTTTTTCTAATCCTCAATTTTCAAAGGGCAACTCTCCGTTGAAACAAAAATCCACTGGGAGAGAGACACAGTGGATCATGTTGGATAGTTGCCTATCCACCACAAAAATCTCCCGAACCTCACGCACAAGGACAAGCGCCCGCAGGTAAGGAAATTTCTATAGTTGGTAAACAACTTTTTCTTGAGAGCACTACGAATAATGATCTCAAGTAAAAGGCCTAGGGGGCAAGCCGAAGCCTGCCGCCCTAGGTTATGTGATCGGATTAGCCCGCCGTGCGGGTGGGGTGGTTTAGTGGCCGTCGTTGGAACAGACGAACCACCAGCCGCCGTTACCCTGAACCCATGGGGTCCAATATTGGGTACCGTACTTTGTGGTGCAGAGCACCTTCATTCCGGCCGGAGGCTGCGTACCCCAGGGGTCAATGTGGCCCCAGATCGAATGGGCTTGATTGTCGCCCACAGTGCGGGAATAGCAGACGCTGTCTTCCTGGTGTTCAGCATTCGGGCCGGACTCATTGCCGGTATGGTCGATGCCGACCGTCCAGGAGGGGCAATTGGTCATGCCGAACAGCAGGGCCCAAGTCCCGAAACCGGTCTGTTGCCCGTTGGGAGTTCCCTCGCAGACGCCGTTGCTGTTGCAAACGTCGCTGTAGGTATCGGGGTTGTCGTCGTCGCAGGTAATGCCCGGACGGGGCGCCGATTCGCTGGGGTAACACTCGCCCATGATGCAGAGCTGCGAGTTGCAGTTGTCAATCATGGGGCAGTCGAGGTTCGACTCGCAGTTGTTGAAACCGTGGCAGGAACCCTCGTAGCAGTATCCGTCGTCGAAGCTGACGCCAGGGTCGCAATGCGATCCGTTGGCCTCGTTCGAACGAACGCAGCGGTTGCCCGAAGTGAGAAACACGCACTCGTCATAGGTGCACGCTTGGCCGTCGTCGCAATTCGCATTGCTCAGGCATTCGTTCACCGGGACTTCCGTGTCGGCTTCTTGTTCGGCCTCGGTGGTATCCGAGTCCCCGTCGGGAACGATGTCCCCGTCGGCGGTCTCGGTGTTGTCCACCTCTTCTTCGCCTTCGTTCGAGTCGCCGTCGGGGAGCACCGTATCGGTGTCGCCGTCGACTTCGACGTGGGCGCCGCTGTAAAGTCCGTCATGCGTGCAGACTTTCGTACCCTGGGGGGTAACGAAAGGCGCATACGTTTCCTGAGACGGGCTCGGCGACATGTAGTAGCACAGGGTGATGTCGTCGCCTTCGGTGGTGCAGGTGCCGTTCGAGGTGGTGATGCGCGAGTTCCGCGGCGGGTTCAACCACGCGCAGGGCTGCTGTCCGCAGCCGCTTTCCGGACACGTGCAAGACGTGCCGGCGGCGTCGATGGGATTTTCCTCGCCGGTGGCCCAGCTCTGCAGCCAGGTCACGGCCGGCCCGGTCACGAACTTCGTGCCGGGGCAGATGTAGGGGGTGGTGTCGGTGTCGGCTTCTTCGGTCTCGGGCTGTTCGCCTTCGTTCGAGTCGCCGTCCACGGTCGAGTCGCCGTCCGAGGTTTCGCTTTCGCTTTCCTCTTCGGTCGCTTCCGTGGTATCCCCGTCTTCGGCCTGGGAGTCGCCGTCGGCCTCGGTGGCCTCGTTGGTGTCGCCGTCCACGGTCGAGTCGCCGTCGATGATGTTCTGGGGGGCGTCTTCGCCCGCCGCCGAACAACCGATGGTGAACAGGGCCGCGATCAGGGCAATCAGAACCAGCAGCATCGTGTGTTTCATGGCTTCAAACTCCTTTGTGGTAGAGAACACGCTTTCAATTTTCACCGGCGGACAAAGCACTACGCTTTGTACCTCGCCGAATTTATCACTTGGCACAAAGCTAATTACCAAAGAGACAATCAACTTTGTACCAAGTGTTTGTTTTTCTAATCCGAATTTTAATGAACTCAAGACACAAATAAATTTATGTCTTTTTTAGTATTCACAAATCATTGTGACCACTAAAAATGGGTGGGACCGAGCTGAAGCTCGGCCCACCTGGGTTGAGAAGTCGTTGAGATCAGAATGGCGAGGGCAAGTCGCCGCCGATGCCAGCGCCCAGGAATTCCAGGCCGCCGCCGGTGTGCTTGCCGCGGTTGATACCGACGAACGGGGTCGCCATGATGGAGAAGAAAACCGGGTACTTGTTGTCCCACGGTTTAAAGTCCATCTTGACGGGGAATCCCACGCCGTTCAACCACCAGCCGCCGTCCTTGATGGCCAGGTTGTTGTAAGTCACCCAGGAAAACCCGGCGGACAAACGAAACCCGTCGCCATACGTACGGCCTCCGAACAGAACGCCAAGCGAGCTGGTCCAGCGACCATTCTTCGCTCCGCCCAGACCGAAGTCAAGTTGCGGAGTGACGATGAAGTGCTGGGTGGCGCGGAAGCTGAACGCGAGCGATCCCACGGCCAGACCGAAGCCTTCGCCGTGTTGTTTGCCGCGATTCTCGACGCCGGTCACATAGCCGCCGCCTCCGAAGAGGGTGAGGGCCGGGACGAGCTTGCAGGCTTCCTTGTTTTCCGGGAGCTGAGGAATGTTCTGCCAACCAACGGGCGGGTTGTCGGCTTCCGAGGCGTTGGCCAAGGAACCGAAGATGAGCAGGGCGGCGATAAACGCCAAAGACAGGGATAGGTGTTTCATTGCGAGCCTCCTTTGCCATTGCGGCAGGAAAGTGACGAACATCGTGGGTAATAAGTTCATGGTACAGAGACAGAAACTAAAATAGTTCCTCTCTTTGTACCAGGAACTCTCAGAAAGGTCTTAACGACTTCTAAAATGTAAAGGACTTAACTCCTACGCTGTCTATGATATGTCCCTAAAAAGGGACTATCATAAACAATGTAAGAGTGGCGTGGAACCCCGGAGGGTCCCACGCCGAAAGAGCATGTGTAGTAGTGAGGTGGCCTAGTTGCAGTTGACCGGGGCGAAATCGCCGTAAGTTCCGTTTTCGAACTTCGCGACGTTCTTCGAGCCGCCGGGTCCGCAGGCGAGCTTGATCGCGTCGACCTCTTTCTCGACGGGCTTGTCGTTCAGACAGCCGAACCGGTTGTTCAGGCTGCCCGCGCACCACAGGACCGTGGGGCCGCCGGTGGACAAGGGATTGGCCTTGTTGGTCATGGGGCGTTTTTCGAGCGAGTCGAGGCGGTCGTCGTGCTTGACGAGCGTGCCGTTGACCTTTTCGAAATTCTGGCCGTACTGACCGATGGTCTTGCCCTGATTCTTGACGGTTTCGGCATTTTCCGAGAGCGCCTTGTTGACCTTCTTGTTCTGGCCGGTGAGCCACACGATGTTCTTCTCGGCGTCCGTGATGGCCTTGCCGTGGGCGTTGATGGTGCCTTCGGCGGTGTTCATGCGAACCTTGAGGCCGCTGATGGCGTCCTCGGCCGGCATGACGTGGTTGAGATACATGTCGTCGTTCTCGGCTTTGCGGGCGTCGTTCTCTTTGACCAAGTTGGCGATGTCGGTGCTGTGGCCCTTGATGAGGGTCGTCAAGCCGCCGATGTCGCTGTAGTTCACGCTTCCGAGCGCCAGGCCGCCGATGGCGAGCACGAGCGCCGCGATGGCGACGAACCACAGCGCGCCGTGGTTGCTGCCGTCGGCATGTTTGGGCTCGCGGCCGGTGTTGTAGTCGAACTTCTGGGGCAGGGTCTTCTTCGGTTCGGGCATGGGATTCTCCTTCTTGTCCTTGGGGATTTCGGGGGTCTGGTTGGTTTCGGTTCCGTTTTCGGGGGTCTGGTTCTTGTCGGACATGGTAGGCTCCTTTTTGGTTCAATTGGGCCGCTGTGCGGCACGCCTTGGGGACATCTTTGCCAAGCGCTACGGATTATTCCGCGCACTGGACATTCTACACTCTAGCACAAAGCTGATTACCATATATATGATATATACAACTTTGTGCCAGAGTCTTCACTACTAGATTGTAACGAACTGATAGGTAAACCATTACTTAACAAAAAACCTCTTTGGGCGAGAGGGTATTCAGTGACACAATCGGGCTGCTCCTCTCTCAAAAGCTGCTCGATTATTTCATAACAGAATACTATATCACGATTTTGGACTTTTGTCAAGGGGGTGAACATAAAGTTATCCACATCCCCGCCGTATTTAGCTAATATTAGCCAAAATTCATTTTATGCCAAATTTGAAAAAAAGCGGATTTTGTGATACGATAAAGTATAAACAATCCGCCACCCGGCGGACCAGCCCACGCTGGCTTTATACATTATATATATAATATGCCCAACTCAGCCCCGGAAATGCCCGCCGAAATCGATCTGTTTTTGAACAAAATAATCGAAGAAGCCCACGGTGCCGAGGTAAATGCCGACCTCAAAGCCGCCATGAAGCAAGATTTATACGGTCGCATGCAGAATCATATTATGACTTCCCTGCTCCAGGCCCTGCCCAATGACAGCGCCGAGCTATTCGACGCCCTCATGCAGTCCAACCCGGGCCAAGAAGCAGTTCACAACTTTTTTATCGCTAACATACCCAATTTACCCGAAGTCACCGCTCGCGCCATGATGGAGTTCCGCTCTATATATGTAGGCGGTGCCAAAAAAGAATAATTTTGTAAATAATTAATTACAAAATATGTCGGGACAAAACCACGCCGAAACTAAACGTTCAACACCAGATCAGGCGAAAAATCCTACGCAAGTTGGTTTTAAAATTAAAATTGAAAAAGTTCCCGACACCGAAGCCGAAAAACTTCTGGACAAAGTTATCTTGTCCGGCAGTGCCAGCGAGTATAACGGCAAAATGCTTTCCCCGGAAGATTTCAAAAAAAACGGCGTCCTCCCCCAATATAAAATTGAAATGGGTGGACAAAATATCTGGCTATCTTCGCATCCATACGATATCGGTAGTGGACGCGCGGCGGTAACCGGATTTATCGAACGAGGTGGATCTTTGGTGCCACGTTCTTTTTGGCGCAGTAATTCTCAGGGCGTGTGGCGGCTACTCGCCTCTTATGCCACCGGTTGGTATTCCAAAGAATACGGCGAAGAATCCATCATGTTGCCGGCCGCCATGCAAAAAGCTTTATCCGAAATGACTTTGGATGATAAAAATATCAAACCGATTCCCGACGCTGAATTTGTATTCATGGGTACAGCGGCCAATTTGGACACCCGCTATAATGACGCTGTCAAAAAAGGACATTCTTTTCTAATCGACGTTAGTTCTCAACCTGTAGATCTGCCCGGGAATTTTAAAGTCAAATCCGCCACACCCGAAGAGACCAAGGCTAACCACGGGAAAAAATTACCACCAGGTGAAATTGGTTTCGACGACAAAAACAACGAACCGGATTTTGGCAAAATGATCGACAGTTGGCAAGGTGGATCGGTAATGTATGGGCCCATCACCTTTGAATGTTATCCTTCCAAAAATAACAATTTAACATACGTCTTTTGTCGCGACAAAAAAGGGCGCGCCTGGATCGGCGGCATTGAATCCAACGCAGCCAAGATGACTTCGCACGGCGTCAAAGAAAACTGGATTCGCGCGGAAGATCTCACCACTCCGGCTTACGAATACGATAGCCAAGCTGGTGGATATGGCAACACGGATGATAAGAGCGGCCATTATATTGACATGTATAAAAAATATTTAAGTAAAATACCTATGATTGCCGAATACAAAAAAAAGGTGGATGCCAGCGCCCAAGATGACGCGGCGGAAAACATGCCTCAACCAGAGGCCAAACCAACTGCCAAAGCCGAAGCCAAAGAGCAGGGGCCAGAGCGCGAATCATTACTCCAAGCCGTGGACAAAGCGGTGGGTATTTTGAAAAAATCTTTGGATAAAATGGGTAAAAAAGCAGATGGCGCCGAACGATTGAAGTGGATAATAGCCGCTGTGAAAGATGCCAAAGAAAATTTGGAAAGCGACGAGACTGATGACGGTAAATTCGAAGTGTGCGAATCCAAAGGTTCCGAAAATTGCCGACGTGAAGGTATTCCGGTAGACGATCTATTGGAAGCGTTGAGAGAAATTCGCCAGCAAACCGTGGATGAACTCAAACAAAAATTCGACAAGATGAAAGCCGACACCGGTGCGGACAGTGCGGATTTAGACGCGAAAATTGAAGACGAAACCAAATCTGCCACCAAAGAAATCGATAGTGTAATAAAATTAATTGATGCCAACGCGAGTGAACCCACCGATAAATGGGATGAGTGGCGCAAACGCCGCGAAGCATACTTGGTGCACAAAGATCATCGCAAAACCGGTGACGATGAGAAAAATTGGCTGCTGGCCGAACGTGCTCTCAAAAAACGCCGTGAATTAATTTTGCCCAAGAAAAAGAAAGGTGTTCCGGGTGTAGATGAACCAGGCGAAGATGGCAAACTCGGCAAAGATGAACAAGATAATATTAGTACGGCGGTCTTACCGGAAAATTTGAATTTTATGGAAAATCCGCCGGAAGATGATGACAAAGTAAAAGAACCGAAACCAGAAACACCAGAACCCAAACCAGAGCCGATCCGCATACCAGAGCCAGAGCCAATTCGCCCGCCGAACAGAGCGTATCTTATCGACGTATCCAAAGTAGTAGAACGTTTGGCTTGGTCGCAGGCCGAAGAAAAACTCAACGCCTACATGCGCGGACTTGATCCAAACAACGCTCAACCACCACAGGCACCAGAACCCAAACGCGGATTCTTTGGTCGTTTGGCCCATGGTGTCAAAGAGGCAGTCACCCACCCATGGGAAACCGCCAAAAAAGTAGGGCGCCAATTGCGCAGCTCCATGTTTATTCGTCCGAGTGAAAAATTATATTTGGATAAATTCTATCGTGAATCAGTAAACGAAATCCAAAAAAACAAAAACCTCATGACCGAAATCGAAGCGGCGTTGCTTTCACGTAGTGAAGGCAAACCGATTACCCGCGACAAAGAAATTCGCCATTTTGAAGTACTGAATAATATCATAGAAACCTTTGCCGCCGAAGTGGCCGAAGAAAATGAAAAAGGTGAATATATCAACGACGCCGAAGTCAATGCTGAATTAGCTGATTTAATTTTCGATCACGCTAGCGGTGCGCATTTGATGTCACGCCAGTTGTTCGATGCCACAGTGGAAGAAAGAATATTGCCGATTATCAAACGCAAAGGCTACAAATTTACCAATGCCAACGACGAAGAGGCCAAAGGTTTGCTGTTTGCACATAATTTTTATCAATTGGCCGAAAGTTACAAAAAGTACGTCGAGGATGCTACCAAAGAAATGGAAAAAAAATACGGACCGGAAAATCGCGAAATTATTCTTGGCCACTTGAAAGGTATCATGAATTTGGAAATACAACTTGGCCTCAAAGAACGCGACATTCGTGAAACCAAACCGCGGTTTGTAAGTTCTTGGTTTACCAAATTGGTGGACAAAGCCCAAAGTGTACCAGTGCTGGGCAAAGTATTATCTTCCCCAATCACCTTTGCGGCTGCCGGAGCGGCGGCCACTGCCACTGCCATAACCAAAGGCGCTGCCAGCATGTCGATGCGCGCACTACTAGCCGCACCAGTGGTAGGTTCAATAATGGGTGGTGTAATGGGAGCTTTGCGTCGTGGACGCGATGTGGAATATGATCGTGGCATGGAAATGCGTCGTTCGGCGCTGGGTCAAGAAGCTGTTGGTGATCGAGCCAAAGAAATGCGCAAGTTTGATTATCTCAAACTACACACCGAAGAAGTGGTGGCATTTTTGGATAATTTATCACGCCAGCCGGCTGGGCAAGTTAATTCCGAAGAACGTGCTTATGTAGCTAGAATTTTTGCCGCCTTGGCAGTGGAATCTGAAAAGCAAGTGGATTTATTCTCGGCCGCGCGTGAAGAAGGCAAAAATCTAAATACTCGTATTGCTTCTATCAATCAAATTAAAATCCTACTCAAACGCATAGAACAACAACACGGTATTAATCCTGACGTATTACATGCCGAAACCCAAAAAGCCATAGACGATATTTCTACTCAAATCGAAAACACTGATGCACGTTTCAAAAACTGGCGACGCTTAGAAATGGTCAAAGCGGGTGCAATGGGGGCGGTAGTAGGCTTCGCGGCTGGTGCAGTAGCCGAATGTGCGGTAACCACCATGCGCGACAGTTTCGATCACAGTTGGATTGGCAAAATGACCGAATATTTCAAAACCGATGGTGCTGGCTATCCACCCAATTTCGCTCCGGGGGTATTGCTTTCCAACAACACTGAAATGGCGTTGGATAGTAGCTTGAAAATAGGACTAGACAAAGCCACTGGAACTTATATACTCGCGGATGTAAAAGGTAATGTGATTTTGGACCATATTAAACCCGATCCCCAAGGTGGTTTGCCTCAACAAACCTTGGATGCATTGCGTGACAAAGGGTTCAAAATTTTCGAAAGTAATCATCTACACTCCGAAGTAACCGGTGAACATGTCGCTAGTCCGGCCATGGCCCCAGATACTGTACAAGTGCCTGGTCTCAATACCAAATTCACTCTTCCCCACGGCTGGCATGTTGCGCCCAAATCCCCGACTAACGGATTTGAAATGCTAATTACCGACGAAAATAATAAAACCGTGGGCAATTTTCAACTCAATCCTGATGGTGCTACCATTAATCCGAATTCTATACAACTCATGGACAAAGCTGGCTGGGATGTGGGGATGACTTCTCACACTATTACTGTCAAAGGCCACGATGCTGTAATCGCGGAATTACAAAAATTAGGCGGCCAAATGAATAACGCGCCGCGTATTTGGCACAACAACATGGATCCGTGGTCTGGCAAACTTACCAGTCACGATACCATGGGGCCAGGGCATCATTATGACATGGATTTGTCGCCCAGAACAACAGGCGAAGCACTGAAATTAGGAGAGCGATTGCATGATAGTGTAATGAAAGGTGAACTACGCCCTGATCAAGTGCCGGATCGTATTGAACCATTACACCACGTATATCGCCATGAACATATCTCTGATAATAGCGGCCATATACATTGCGAATACGAAAACCGCGATGTTGGTACCGTACTCAAAACTTCCGGTCACATTCACGACGGCAAAGAATTGCGCGGCATGCTAAATGACAGTGGCAAAGATTGGACATTCAGCTTCAAAAAAGGCATCAACGATATGTTGCGTGATGGCAAAGTAAACTACGACGGCACTATTGATACCATGTACAATGTCATGAAAGCGGATTTGGCCAAGGGTGATTTCAGCAATTTCCACATTCGTTTTTACGACCCCACTACTGGCGACTTTAATGCGGGCAATGGTTTTGATGTGCCGATGACCAACGGTGAATTGGCTATAGACAAAGCCGGCACATTGGGTCAAACTCTTATGAACAAAGACGGTTCTGCTCGCTGGACTTGGGAAATTGTCTATAATTCTTCTTCGGACGGCAAGGCTCATGTACTCGCTACCATGGTAGGCAAAGGTGGCGAAGTGCCAAATGCAACCAAAGAAATAACCGACTATGTATTTCGCCCACGCGAAATTGGTGTTGACGAAATTTCTATCGCGCCACCAGAAAACAATCCTTGGTTCATACCATTGCCAATGAATGATCGCAAACCTTTGGAACCAGGACAATACCCAGACAAAAAGAAAGACGACAAAAAATCTGGTGACAAACCACCAAAGTCACCCAAGGGCGAAACTCCTCCACCAGGAGCTGGAGATAAAATGAAAAAAGAAGAAGATGGGCAAAAAAAACCGACCGGGTCAAATCCCGAGGGTTCTCCCGGCAATCCTCCCCCGCCACCAGACAAATCCGGAGCGGCAGTAGAAATTCCTTCTCACAATCCACCAAATACTGGTGGCGCAGCCGCAGAAGCACCAAATGCTCCCCCGCCGCCGCCAGAATTAGCAGCAGCCATGGCTTTGGAATTATTGCCGGCTGACAAAAAAATGATTAAAAAAGAAATGCAGCAGGCCATAGCCGAGGCTCACCCCAATTTACCGCCGGCTGGCCAAGAAAAAATGGCCGAAAAATTATCCGCCATAATTGAAAATCGCATTAGCCAAGATAAATGGGACAAAACTTTTATGTTGGATTTTGTGGCCGAAATTGTGGAGTGGATAAATTCGGAAAAGAAATTACCAACTCCAGGCGCAGAACAAGATGCCATGAGTGCAGCTATAATCTTTCGCCTGTTCCCAAAATTTAAAGCTAAAGAGATTAATGAATTGGTAGACGAAAAAAGAAATTTTGTAAAAGATTTGATAACTGCACTAACTGTGGAAGAAACCCAGGCAGAAAAAAAGAAAGCGACCACAGCCAAGACCGCTACCAAAGCCACCACCAAACCCGTGGCCAAACCGGATGCAAAAACAGATACCAAACCTGCTTCACAACAAAAAGCGAAGACAGCCGCACCAGCACCAACCCCTGCTCCGGCTCCCAAAAAAGTTGTCCGAGCTGGTGGTGGAAAATAGAATATTGATACACGAAACAAAAACACCCTCCGAGCGGAGGGTGTTTTAATTTTACCAACTATTTTATGTGCTTTAAAGACTCTATTGACACACTAGGTCCCCAACTATAGTTTAGTACATTATTATTTTCAAACTCCGCACCCTTACCAGCCTCAACTGCTTTTTTAAATGACTGCAGATTCTCTTCAAAAATTCCTTTCAAATAATTGTACTTTTCACTACTAGCAACGTCCCCGGAATTGGCGGCAATTCTTAACTCCTCTAATTCCGCTGATTTATGAGAAAACAAATCAGCGCTATAAATTACACTCCCTACTTTCCCCAAATCCATTTTGGTGGATATTTTTATCTCCACACCACCTACATTAAGTTTTGTGTCCAAGAATGCACCTGGAATTTTTGTCTCAAGTTTACCATCCCCACTATTAACAGCAAGCAAATCTTCAAAAATTTTATTACCAGTTTTTCCATTGGCAACAATTTTCGCGCAAATCTCATTATAGATATTGTGTTTGGCAATACCAATAGAATCAGTTGTGTCTTCAATGGTGTTTCTAGTATACCTAACCTCAAACTCTCTAACTTGGTTCAAAATGCGGCTAAGCTCAGAAAAAGTCAATTTTTTGGGCAAATGAATATCCTGATTACCCAATTTAATACTATTATCCCAACTTCCTTTAGTACTATCGATTAATTCATCTCCTCCGTTTTCGAGCATCTTTAAACGCTCAGCTGTATGTGAACCGCCTTGAGCCACTATCTTCTTAAATATTTCCAAATCTAAGCGCACAACACTAGTCATATGACCCCTCCACTCCTGAAGTGCGGCTGGAGTATATAAGTTAGCCTGATCGGAATTTAAATTCTCAAAATTTTTCATCGCTGCCAAATGTTCATTATACCGAGCTCGCACAAATTCTATCTGATCGTCGGGTACGCTATCTGGAATTTCAAAACCCTTATCCAAATGATGATCAACGTTGGTTAGGGGAACAGGCGCCGCGTCAACATTGTTTTCTGATACAGGACTATGCAACATATCCATTATAACCTCACTTTGATTTTTGCCTTTACCTGCAAAAACCTGACGACCTTCATCGTCAACTATCATCACTTTAAAACCACCGTCCTGTTGGGGTAATTCGGTTATGCTATAATGTTTTTGCGGATCCAGTTCTTTCCTTAGATACAACAACTCAATTAAACCTTTATCAATATGGCCCCTTGTTTTATTAGTCATAAAATGATCTAGGCTCTTGGGGATGGGACGCTCGGCTACACTTCCCGATAATTTTTCCGATCCAGCACCTTTAGAATCCAAAAAATCATCAAATCCCTTTTTCATATCTCCACTGTACGGTTTACTTATTACTCCGGGTCGAAATTTGCCATCTTCGGAATAATTCACTACAAATCTCACTTGACGCACTCCATCATGTTCGCTAACTAAAGAGCTGACTTTTATATTTTCTGCTTTTGGGTAAAGCAATCCTAATTTTGCATTCTGCTCAGGAGTTATGTGTAGCATGGTGTTATTTTCTATTTTAACGGTCTGATTTTCCGCAACATTTACATCGGCCTCCTGCTTTTGTTTAATAGGTTCTGCTTCATTCTTAACACCCTCACTACTTTGTTTCACATTATTTTCCTGATTTGTGCCCTCCTCGCCGCCAGACCCATTTTCATTTGTATCAGCAATTGGTTCTGCATTAATTTTCTTCTCCACCGCGGCACCAGTATTAATTTTACCCACACTCTTATCAGATGCATCTATGCCTTTGAATGAATCTGGATTATCCGAAAAATGCATTTCACCATCATTTTTATCTTGCCAACCAATTAGTGCCCCATCTTTATTATAAATCAAATTACTACCATAATGATTCTCGTCTCCAGTTTTCACATATACCATTTCATGAGTGCCACCGACGCCACGGGTCATTACCGTAAATTTTGAAGTAGGATCAAATTCTGCCATACCAGTAGCTGGCATGCCTTTGTTAACTTCAACATTGTGCCACATCCCCACTTGTGCCTTGGGATCAAATGTGTCATTTTCCTCACTAATATAATCCATTTCTCCCATTAACTTCTGAGCGTCTTCCAAAGGTATAGATCTGCCTTTTAAACTAATAAACGGCTTGCCCATTTTATCATTATCGTAAAAATTTATCATCACTTTGCTATCTGCACTAGCAAAAGTACCACTTCCTTTATGATCGGCTGGTATTTTGGCTATTGCCTCTTTTAGAGAGTCTAATTCCCCGGTGGTAATCTTGATCCCACCAACCTTAAACGCAGACAGATCGCCATCCTTATCATATACTGCTTGTAGACCATGATTGCCCATATCGTAGGTTACCACATAATTTTTACCTTCCATCACCCACGAGCTACCTTTCATATCGATATTAAACTCTGGCTCTTGGGGTAATTCCACAGTTTCAACCTTCGGACCCACAGTAACCTCTTTACCCACTAATTTCACCCCTAATTTATTTTGCCCATCTTGAGTTAACATCACGAAACTATCGTGATTTTTATCATAAACAATACCGGTAGAGGCTCCATCCTTTCCGATAAGTCCATTTTCCGCCGCAATTTTTGCCGCTACACCCTTGGCCCAAATATCCACAGCTTTAGCATTGGTCAGATCACCCTGATAGCCAAACTTGGCTGGATCTGTCTCGAGTTGTTTGGCAAGCAGTGCAGTTACGCTATTATGCCCCTTATCTGTCCCCACCAACATATTATCTACCACCGATTTTATATCACCATTATTGTGTTGTAATGTTTCACTCACCACTTTCATCGCTCCCAAATTACCTTCAGCCGCAGCGATAATTTTGTTAATTTCCCCCACTTCTTCTGTAGTCAAACCATTGGCGGTAAAAGATTTAATTGCCTCTGCGCTCAATCCGGCTTTTTCCCAACCGGTAAATGTTTCTTGCATAAAACGCACAGTCTCGGGTGGTAGTAGATCGGTTTGATCAGCAGTGTATCCAAATTTGGCCAACTCGCCCCCGGTTTGGCCTTCCAAAGATGCATTATCACCATCCAACATAATATCAGCATTCACATTCTCAGCGGTAGTTCCCGCATCACCACCGGCAGTCAAACTCGCCACGTATTCTTTGCTAAGCAAATTCAAATCAATATTTCCTTTAGGGGCTATTTTGGCCATGATTGCATTTACTTCTCCCAAATCTAAATCTTGCACACTATCCACCGGACGACCGGCCAAATGGCTAATCAGATTAGCTTGCGTTTCAGGATCACTAATTCTCATTTTCTCCATAGCGGCTTCCAATTTGTGCTCACCGCGCACCTCTGCCCACTCACCCATCGCCCAACCAAATGCCGCACCAAATGCCGCACCGGCAACCCCATAAGCCACCCGGCGCCATTTTCCGGTTTTCTTCGTAGCATACCGTAAATTGTCTACAGCACTATCCTCAATTTTGGCTGTATGAATATTTAATCTTTCTTTTAGCGTCGCCAAACTTTGGGTTTCAAATAATACTCGATCAGCTTCGCGAGCGATACCTTCGGCGACTGTCTCGGCCACTGATGGCTCACCACCGCCACGCAATTCGGCCATTACTCGCAACTCTCCTTTGAGATCTGCCACTCGATCTTCAAATGCTTGGAGTTGAGGGATACTCATTTCACTAGGTGGAACATGGTGTGTGTAAATATCAATTAGATCCTGAATTTCTACAGACATTTCTTTCATTGATTGCTCGATTTGACGCTCCTGGGCTTTGGCGTCACGCTCGGCACCGTATTTTATGCCCATCACCCCAAAAGTAGTCGCACCCAAAGCCATTCTGCCGGTTAGTGCCATTGGCGAAGTATATAATGTGGCGGTAGTGCCGGCCGCTGCCAAAATCATGGCATACTCCAAGGCTTTTTTGGATTTTGAATTTGAATCAGCAAACACCTTGCCACCTTTGGCTTCTTGAAATTTCACCAATGCTTTGGCTAACCAAGGATTACTTTTTACTTCAGATAATAATTCTTTAATTTGTGCACTATCGCCATTTTCTAATCCGGCCATCAAACCTTCCAACTGAGCCGCGTCCGCCTGCTCGGTCTCGCCGTTGTTGCGCAACTGCTCCGAGACTTGTCGCATCAACATTTCGTGATTGACTTTGCCCTTTTGAGACGAAGTATTTTCTCTGACTGATTGACTAAGAAGCAATGCTAAAGTGGTATCGTTTTGTAAATCTTCGGCTAAATTATCCGCAATACTGCCGGTAAAATCTTTTGAGCGCGGATCAAAAATTTTGTGAGCAATAGCTTCTTCGGTGGCTGATTTGGATTTACCAGCCATATCTCCAAACAATTTTTCTTTGGTTCTGGTAAACCAACCCTTTTTCTCCGATGAACTATCTTTGGCGGCTTTACTATAAATACCGGCCGCCGAAATGCCAGCAGCAATCGCACCCCAAGTACCCAATACCGCTGCACCGATAGCACCACCGGCCACCCCCACCGCCAAAGCTGGCACCATGGCCACCGCGATGGTTTTCCAATTAGCTTTGGCTTTATCAAGCAAAGACAAATCCTCCACGCCCTTGGCACGCAAATCGCTTTGAATACGTCCACGCAACGCATCGGCCACGGTTTCGGATAATCCTGTTTTCCACTTATTGTCAATAAAATCTTGTAAATTTTCAAATCCTTGTTTTTGTAATATTTTTTCTAAACTCTTTTTGATATCTGCCGGTAAATTGTCAAATATTTTTTCAAACAAAATCGCGGCACTCTTTGCATCTTCGGAATAAATTAATTTTTGAATGATTTCTTTACCGATTATGCCACTACCGATCAATTCCTTGAATATCTTTTCCGGAATATCTATAGTTTGATTTTCTTTATTGCGCTCTTTACTTTCGGCGGCCCTTTTGGGAATTTCCGATTTTGTATCCGGTGTTTGTGCTGGAATTTCATTGCTCTTTTGAGCTGGTGTTTCATTTTTATTTTGTTTCGCCGATTCTTGCGCCGCACTTAGCTCAGCCTCTGACTCTGCCAATCGTTCACTCTCCGAACGCATATCCGGACGCCAATTTTCTTCGTCTGTATCCGCTTGCATTACACCCTCCAAACCAACTCCTTCAATTTCTGGCGTTTCATCAGGCGCCACCTCAACCAGCTTTACCTTTTCATCCCAACTCAAATCAGTCAATGCTTTCTGCGCCGCTTGCCAATTTGCGCTTTCGGCACTGGTCTTGCCGCTATCCTCCCAATGTTTGTAGGCTACATGTTCCATTAATTTTTGCTTCACGGCCGATAAATCAGTGGCACTGCCGGCACCAGCTGTCGCGTCCAACATAGCCATTACTTCACTAGCCCCGTTTTCATAAATTCCACCGCTTTTTACCATGCCTTCTACCAAACCGGCCGCATTGGACAAGGCCAAAAGTTCGCCGGCCTTTTTTTGTAATTCCGTCGCGCGTTCACTGGCTGTCTCAGCTGCTTTTACCAGATCCGCGGCGACATCACCAGATAAACTGTCTTGGATTGTTTTGATATGCTCTTTCATTTTTTTCTTATGAGCGCCCAAACTGTGATGCACTTGATCCAAGGCACCTGCAATTTTTTCTAATTTATTTTTCAAACTTTCCGGAGATTTTGATAGTCGTTCTTTGGATTGTTTCGCCTCCCCCTCCGTCGGCTGCTGCGTTTCTTTTTTAGGCATATTTTTACAAAATATTTATTTGGAAATAAAAAACATTACTTATTTCGAAGTATTTTTAATTCGATTCACGATCGTGCTCATTTTTTCTTTATCAATCGCGGTCAAAATCTTTTTATGCAGATCCTTCTCCGTTTTTTCCAATGCTTTTACCTCCAACATCAAATTCTGATACGCTGCTACTAAATTTTTATAATGTCCGCTTTTGGCATTGGCAATAGGCATATTATTTGCCAGTTAAAATAGCTTTGCATTCTTCCCCAAAGGTATCCAAGGTTTCGCGTACTACCGTTTCGTAGCTTGGCACAGCCTGTTTCCAAAACTGCTGCCACTGTTCCCAACTGTATTCATCTCCTTGTTCCATCATTTTCACAAATTTCTCTGTATTCTTTTCGTCTAACTTGGCCATAAGCGCCATACCAATACGTTGTTGTGCTTGCAACATCAATTGCGGTAGATATATTTGTTTGTTCGTTTCAGACAAATTATCTAGACCGTTTTTTTGTAATGTTTCCAAAATATATTTTTCCAAAAAATCTGTTGGTTGCTGAGCCATATAAAAAATTATTTAAAAAAATTTAAGCAAATAACGGATGCCTATAACGTATGACCCACAAACTACTAATTAAAATTCCCAACACAAAACTCAAACCAACATTTAATACAATATTAGGCCTGACCGGAAAACGTGACGCCAGTGGTGTGTTGACAATTTTGAGCGCCACATCCCCACCTACATATTCCCAACCGCGAGTAACCACGGTGTCCACCACTGCCTGCGACAAAGCCACCGCATCTTTGGGGTCGGTACTATATGTGACAATATTCATAAGCCCGCTATTATAAACCATCGACGCTTTTACATCCTTTTGCCACTGCTTGCGCTGGCGACGATCGTCCAAACTTTGCCAACGTGTCCGGTCAAAACCAGCATTAGCTGATTCAAAAACTTTCTGATAAAAATCAGTAGTCTTGATTACTTGGGCCAAATTATCACCGATGCGCTCCGCAGACTTCGCCTGGGTATACGGATCAATACCCGTACGGTCACGTGATATGATTAATATTTGACTACTGGCGCTATATTGCTTGGGCCAAACCATACTTACCACACCGGTAATCAAAGCCAACAAAATACCCCAAAGAAAAATTATCTTTGAGTATTTCGACAAAGAGTGCCACGTGCTCATAAAATAATAAAATTAAATTTTAATTGATAATATTAGCCGTAATTTCCAGGCTTTTGCCGGCACGTAAAATTTTCAATCTGGTGTTATTTTTACCATCTAAATTATACCACAAATCCTCACTGGTTCCAACTGCACTTCCGATCAATTTCCCATCTATTTCTACAATAATATCGCCGACGCGTAATATGGATTTTTTGTCTACCAGCCGACTCACATAAAATCCAACCTGACGCTCGTTATTCACGACCATAGGCCACTCAAAATCATACCAACCTTCTACACCCAAAGTGGGGTACACAATCTTCTGCTGGCCCAATACCTGAGCCATTGGTCTGGTGACAAACTGGTAAGGCAGCAAATAGCCGCCATCTACTACGATACCCACGATGCGGCCTTGGCTATTTACCACTACCGACCCCGGAGCAAAATCATAACGCAACATGTAGGCCCAAGCAGGGGCAGTATCGACGTGCGGAGTTCCCAACGCGCCCGGTACGACTGAATTTATCCAAGTATATTGCCAAATATTATTTTCATACACATACACTTCGTCTAGGACGCTTACTTTATCAGAAAAACCAACTACTTTGAACTGTCCGCCAGAGCGCTGTCGATCGGACTCTTTTTGTAAAGATATTTTAAGAAATAAAATATCAGTACGATCATCAAACAATGCTTTTTCCAAATCATAAAGCGCACCGTCACTCGCCATTACTTTCCATTTTTTGTAACTACCGACACCACCCTTGTGGTACATAGCCAACCAACCGTCTGAACTAAGTATGATAGCATCTCCTATCTTATTGTCAGCACGCACATAACCAACATTAGACGCATTACCATCCAATTGACTGTAAACCCCGACAATACGATCGGAAATTTCGGCACGCACCCGATCCTCCAGCTGCACCCTATTGAGAGCCGTACGATTTTGTTGAGAAATAATCCAAGTATCCCCTCCACCAAAACCGGGCCAAATCCAGCCTAACATTACCGATGCGCCAGCCAAACCAGCAACCAAACCAAACACAGCCGCGGCGAGCAAAATTTTAAGTCGTTGCCAATTACGATGTGCCTTAATATTACAAACTGGGGGTGGTAGATGTGGAGGTACTGACATAATAATATTTTATTGCCATCTGGCTAAAAAAAATAGATAAATTAAAAGTGCTAAACAATTAACAAACAAAAACCAACGTTGTTTTTTCCAAACTATTCCATCTTTGGATAAATGAAAACGCACCATTAGCCACAGCACATACCAAATCCAAACAAACAGAATCCCGAGCAGTAAATAACCCAGCGGCCACAAAAATAATATCCACAACAACTCTATGTTGATCAACAGCCACAATAATAACCAAAGATACAAGCGCCGATTATGTACAATGCCGTATTCGTGCCACCACCAGTAAGCCACCGCCGTAGAAACAATGGTAGCGACAACGATATAGGGCCAACGACTAAGTATATTGAACAGCTGAAAAGCCTGAATGGCAAAAAGTCCGCTAATAACACCAGCCAAACCAAATACGGCTGATAAAAATTGCCAACGACGGTAGGGTTTGAAAACAAATGACAGTTCAGCATCTTTGACTGGTAAAAACCAAAAACTTGTAGCCGGGAATACTACCAAAGCTACGGTCATGAGATACCACGCTAACGGCCACTCAATAAACAGCAGCAACATCACGCCCCCAATAAAAAAAGTCACTAAACTTAACCAGTGCCAAAAACGTTTGGTTTGGACAGGAAAAAATACCAATTTCACCAATATTACCCACAAAGATAAGCGTAAAATTAACCAAATAGCAAATAACCACCCGACACCGATGCGCCCTAAAAATGCAATGAAAATTAGACTAAAAATCAAATCTAATACCGCCGCCAATTTGGGGTGTAATGAAATTTTGGATAATACAAAAAATAGCTTGTTCATATAATCATAATACCACAAAAGACCAGAGAAATCAACCCTTGACATTGTGGTTAAAAATGGTATTTTTTTGCTTTTTTCAAATATTTCTGATAAAATGCCCACATAACATATGCCTGAACTAGCCAATAACAAAAAAGCCCTATTTGATTATGAAATCCTCGAGAAATACGAGGCTGGTGTTGTGTTATCCGGACAAGAGACCAAATCCGTACGTTCCGGTCACATGAGCCTAAAAGGGGCCTATGTCACATTTCACAATGGCACCGCCTTTCTTACTGGCGCCCATATCACCAAATACAAGCCTGCCGGGCCATTACCAGACTATGATCCCGAGCGCAGTCGCAAGCTTTTGTTAAAAGCGCGAGAAATCCGCTATCTACAAGGAAAAATGCAAGAAAAGGGCTTGACAATTATACCTGTTTCAGTGTATACTAAAAACCACTTTATAAAAGTAGAAATCGCGGTGGGACAAGGTCGCCACAAATACGACAAACGCGAAGTTGTCAAAAAACGCGATGTGGCGCGCGAAATTAAGCGAACATTAAAATATTAAGGGGGTGCCGTGTTTCGATAGCGGCTCTCTATGATACTGGCATGTCGAGGCGGCTCAAAGTCTCGTTAATCGTTTGAGCAATCAAATAAGTGCCAACTTATTTACAAAAGCCAAGAACGCTGTCGCCAACCTGTTCGGCGCAGTGAACTTTGCACCAGCCATGGCCTAACGGCCCAACTGGTCACTTCGCGCCTTCGGGCGCGGGGCATCGCACTGGTAATACTCGGTAGCCAGAACGCGGTGTCACTTACCGAGGGTAGGTCGCACGCGCCGTCCGTCGCGTTCGCCCGAAAGAATTACAGACTCGTCGAGTGAGATTTCGTTTTCTTGATACTCACCCGATCAAACCTTCAAGACAACTATGCATGTAGAGGGTATCGTACTAGTTAGCTAGACGCGAGTTCAACTCTCGCCACCTCCACCAGATATAAATTAGTATTATGCGAATATCGCACAAACGAAAAAAAGAAGAACCAAAGAAAATATATTTTTTTAATGAGGGCATCCAAGCCCCTAAGGTTTTGGTTCTGGATTCCGAAAACAAAAACGTAGGTGTGATGAATACTGGTGAAGCCATTCGTTTGGCACATGAACAAGAGATGGATTTGGTGGAAATCAACCCCAAAATTGATCCTCCGGTTTGTAAAATCATGAATTTTGGACAATTTCGTTATCAGCAAGAAAAAGAAGCGCGTATCCGCAAAGCCCATCAACACGTAGTGGACACCAAAGGTGTACGATTGTCACTGCGTATCGGTAAACACGACATGGATATTCGCAAAGATCAAACTATTGAATTTCTCAACGACGGCGACAAGGTAAAAGTAGAAATTATGTTGCGCGGTCGCGAAAATCAACAGGCTGCAATGGCTTTTGAAATCGTTAAAAATTTTATTAATGACGTGATCTCGATAGTGCCGGTACGCTACGAGCAAAACGTCGAACGCCAAGGAAATAAAATCACGGCGATTATTGTAAAAAGTTAAACATATATATGGCTAAACTAAAGACACACAAAGCGATTTCCAAACGCTTTAAGATTACCAAGAATGGCAAGGTTCTAAAACGTACAGCCGGCCAAGGACACTTCAATGCTCGCGAAACCGGAAAAACTCGTCGCGGTAAACGCATGGATCAGTCTCTTGGCGTGGCGATGGTGAAACACGTCACTCAACGCTTGCCACATAATAACTAATTGATTTTTTAATTGACATCGTATGACTCGTATTAAAGGTGGCATGTTACATGCCAAACGCCGCCGCGGCATTCTCAAACATACCAAAGGTTTTCGCTGGGGCCGCAAAAGCAAAATCAAAGTAGCTAAAATTGCGAAATTCAAAGCCGGCCAGCATGCTTTCGCCAGTCGCCGCACCAAGAAGCGCCTGAACCGCGGCTTGTGGAACATCAAAATCAATGCAGCTGCTAGAATCGTCGGCACCAAATACAGCACTCTTATCAATGCACTGAAGAAAAAAGGTATTGCATTGGATCGTAAGATATTGGCTCAACTTGCCGAAAAAGAACCGAAAATATTTGCCAAAATCGCCGAAATGGTTCGTTAGTAAATTATCCACAGGCAGATTATTGACTTTTTGGCAAAATTGCGCTATATTAATCATACAAAACTAAAAAGACCTTGAATGTGTTTGGCATCTGGCGGTAGCGTCCCCTCCTTCGCTTCTGTCCTAATGCCGAACGCACTCAGGGTCTTTTACTTCCACCGTTCTTTTGAGTAGAAAGGAAAATACGTGATGCCAGAACATACATACGAATGGTTTGTGGAACCAGGAAGCTCTACCACCAACGAAGCCATCTCTGGTATGCTTGACCACTTTAGCATAGGCGATGAATGTTGCGGAGAAATCATCGACAATAACGGTGTCAGACATGTTGCTTGGGGCCCACTGGAACACAGACATATAACATTTCTGCGCCGTAGTAGCAAAGAAATCGGACTGAACTTTTCTGTGTTCAACCGCATGGCCGGCACTCGAGTTGTACGCCAGTGGATGTTCAAAAAACCCACCCCAAAAATCAGCCCGACTACACCTTGTCGACGACAGAAGGCAACCATGCCGAAAGAGTAGTTCCGATCCAACCCAACACCCCCTCCTTTCACTTTCAATGCGGCCATCTGGCCGCTTTTTGTTACACCAAAAACACCTCTTTGTTGAGGTGGTTTTGGTTATGATTATTACTCAGAAACTATTTTAGTTCAACAGTGAACCAAAGACTATTTTCTGCAAGCACTTCGTCGGTGGTCATATCACGCGCTTGCAAGCGGATGGTGTACGCGCCCGGGGCAAAAGTATTTTTCAATGTTTGGCTGAAAGAATTACTATCTTTTTCGCCAACTGTCATGGTCCACTTACCCACACTAGATTGAACGACTTTATCATTCTCGTCAATTAGTTCACGGACCATTCTTACCTTATGTGCTTTATCAGTATTATTTGTATAAGCGTATTTGATCTTGAAAGTGGTTGGCAAAGCAACACCGCTTTTCACTTTGGCAAAGATGGCCGGATCAAAAGCTATATCAGTATCAGCCGGCATGATTGTTTTGTCTATGACAAAATACTTTTTCTTCACCTCAATACCAAAGCTGTTTTCATCCAACACCTTTCCTTTGGAGTTTAACACGCGCACGCGCACCGTATAGGTGTCGGATTTCAAATTCGTAGGTAACACATCATTTACTGTAGCTGTATAGTTCACGCCTTTTTTGACAGAACGACTGACAGTGACGGTTTTTAATACTTTGCCGGCAGAATTCAACAATTGACGAGAAAACTTCAAAGTGACTGTTTTGCTGGTAGTGTTCGGATAAGCATATTTGTATTTCAATGCCGATCCTGGCTGTAGAACAGATTCTGGGATACTACTTAGTACTATTTCTGAATCAGAATTACCAATACTGCCTGCTGACGCCGAAGATAACGTGGTCGCGGTATTGGTAATTTCTTTAGCGGTCACAAGTGATTTAATAGTCAACTCAGCTCGATTCGACCAAATATTGGTAAATTTAACTTCGACATCTTTAATTTGGTCGCCATCCAAATCCACCTGGGTGGTTTCCCCCACTTTCAAAGTAAGAGTTTGGGGGGTAGATTCGATAGTAAATTGTACAGTATTCGCAATTAAATCTAAATTCTTAATAGTAATACGATGATTTTCGAGTTGGTTGGAACGGCTAACCAATGTACTAAATCCAGCGTTGGAATTGATATATGATGGATAATTGACACCGGCAGTAGTGACATTGCCAATATC
>CAYXJO010000003.1:94365-123916 GCA_964465205.1 uncultured Gammaproteobacteria bacterium | reverse complement strand
AGAGCGGGATACGAGAATCGAACTCGCATCTCTTGCTTGGGAAGCAAGCATACTACCACTGTACTAATCCCGCATACAAAGAGGCGGCTTCGAGCCGCCTCCAGTTAATTTTATTTACTATCTACTGCTCGTTGTTGGCACTTCTCTTTAACTGTTTTGAACGGATCGTTGACATGCAAATAAACTTTCACATCGGATTTGCAAATCAAATCATCTAAGTAATCACTGAACGTCGGGAATAACAAAACGACATGTTTCAATTTATACAACTCTACATTCACTTTTTTACCAGCCGCATCTTTTGCTTCTTTGTTGGTGATATCTTCTAGTTTTATAATATGCAAACCATCTGGTAAAGTAATCAAATCTTTAGTTACTTCGCCTTTTTTGAGCCCAGCCACCGCTGTGGCCAAAGCTGGAGAATATTGTTGCATTTGTTCTTTCGTCACTTCGGCCCACTCACCGTCGGCGGCGGCAGTGCTATCTTCACTATATTTCTTCACTGCATCAGAAAAACTCAAACCACCCTTCACCTCCTCTAACACTTTTTGCGCTTTTTCGACAGTGGCGGTTTTACGAGTCGCATCACCAGCGATAGCCTGAGCTAACTTGTTCTGTAAAATATACGGCCTAATGACTTTTTCAGAAAAATCATTGAGGTTCCAACCATAATCTTTCAGTAAACCAGCATCAGCACCTTGAATGGTTTTGTAGTATTCCACCACCCTGGCCTTTTGATCATCGATTTCTTTTTGTTCTACTTTGATACCCAAAGTTTTGGCAGCTTTATCTGACAAAATATTAGTAACCAGACGCCAAAAAACCTGATCCGATAATTGTTCGTCGGTAAAATCTGCTACCTGATTATATTGACCGTTTTGATTATTTTTGTTAGCTTCTTTGGCGCTTTCGCGAGCTACTCGTATGGCACGCAAATCATCAGTATAATCAGAATAAGCAATTACCCGACCATCTACTTTTCCCGCCGCAAAACGTAACGCACGAGCTACCGTACCAGTGAACCTATCCTCGGCAGTAACACGATATACACGATACAATGACAATCCTATAATTACCACCAAAGCCACTCCTATCAAAATCAAAAAACCAAACAAAAACATTTTTTTATTTTTACCTACCATGTTTTTGGTAGATTCTGCTACCACTACCTCCTCGGATTTAACCTTGTTTTGTTCTGACATATATAAAATATATTATTATTCCTCTCCCCCCATAAAGTAGAGCCACCACTTCATCGGATTGGAGATGTTACTTAATTTTAACACTTGGGAATCGTCTTGTCTAGTATTACCGGTCGGAACAGAAAAAGCCTCGTCTATTACAGTCAAATTCTCACCAGGTTTAACCAAATTCAATTCAGTATGCGCTTTTTGTTCCACAAATTCCTTGGATTGCACAAACTTCAAGAGCTCTACCGTTTCTAATCTTTTTGATTCCAGACGACGAACTTCTTCCTTTAGTCTAGCTATTTCCTGCTTAACTTGATAATCGCGATAGTAAGCTCGTGCGTAAGTAAATACAATCAGTATAGTAAGCACAAAAATCCCTAACAAAAACCAGCGGGACAAAAAGAATGCTTTCCACTTGTTTTGTTCTGTCGTAGACATTCCTCCAGAATTATAGTTGCTTAAATATTATAACACATCACTATTGTCTGTGCCAGCATCCAAACTCGCCAATTGAGTCTCTATCAAATCCTGTATTTCGCACAGTTCGGCTTCGGACAATTCCGGTAAAATTTTCACAAAATTCTTGTATATTACTTCTTTATTGGCCACACGACGATTCTGACGATAAGTCTCGCGAGCGGTCAAAACCATATCAACCAACAAGTGTGGGGTTGGCGCTTTTTCTATAAGTATTACCACCTGATCATTTTTTGTTTTTACTATAATGTTGCCAAAGTTGAACATGCCCGCCCACACTCCCCTTTTTTCAACAAAAACATCTTGAATATCCAAATAACCAATCGGTGATAATACTTCACGAAACAGTCCGGCACGACTAATATCCACCAAACGCTCTGTTGTAACCACAGTAATATTATAATAACTAAAAAACCAAGCGCGTACGATCATTAAAACCCCCAATAACATCCCCATGACCAGTAACAAATAACCCCACCAACCCTTGCCTATCAGCCAAAAAATGAAAAAAGCCGTCACGATCATTAAGCCAAAACCCAATAAATATTGCCAGAGATAAACAACGCCGTGTTTACGAACAACCTTTAGTACATCTTCAGAGGGGCGTAGGTTTATCTTTTTTTCCAAAGACATATTTATTTGGTTTTCAAATGATTACGCAAAACTTCCAAGACTGCTCCACTATCACTCCAAGGAATTTTTTGCCCCTTGGCAACACAGATGTAGGGCTCTGTGCCTTTGGCTGTGATCGCAATAACATCATGTCGCTTGGCCAAACTCACAGCTAATTCAATCGCCTTGCGCCTATCAATTTCCACAAACAAATCACGACCATCAATTTTCCCCGCCGTCCTGGCGCCACCAGCTAACATTTCGGCGATTACGCGTGGATCTTCATCAAAACAGTTTACATCAGTAACAATCACAAAATCACACAATTCACCGGCTACCTGGCCCATCTGACGACGCTTACCCACATCACGCCCGCCACCATCCGAACCAATCAATGCAATGGTCCGCGCTTGATGTGGAGCGGACATTTTACGCATTGCAGTAAACAGTGCGGCATAACTAATCGGTTCATGAGCATAATCTACAATAAATTTAAAATCTTGGCCCGCTTCCACAAATTCCATCCGTCCTTCCAGTTTTTTTACACTAGCGATACCGCTTGCCAGCTGCATATCAGATAAACCCATCAAACGCCCAATGGCTATCGCCGGCAAGGCATTATACACATTAAATTCGCCAGCGATATTCAAGTGATATTTCTGTCCATTAGAAACAAAATCAACACCAATATCCGAAGAAGTAATATTCTCGGCTTTGGTGTTGGCGAAATCAACCACACCGACACTCGAAACTGAATAAGTCATTTTTCGATCAGCCGGGAAACCGAGATAGTACGAGGAATGGCCATCGTCCACATTGGCGACAATCACTTTTTCCACTTTTTTACCATTAATTATTTTTCGCGGAGCAGACAAAGACGCAAACAATTTACTCTTATCACGTTTGAGATTCTCAAAACCACCATGTCGCTCATTGTGCTCGGTGCCTAAATTGGTAAAGATAGCAATATCATAATGAACACCCAAATGGCGAAATTGCTTAATCCCTTCGGAAGAAGTTTCAATCACAGCATATTTACAACCGGCTTTGACCATTTCGGCCATCATTTTTTGGATTTGTCCGCGACCCAGCATGGACATTTTTTTATCATTGAGTATGCGTTTGTCGCCAATCTGAAATTCTACTGTAGACAAAACTCCTACCTTATCGCCTCCGGACGCCAAAGCTGAGGCCACATAACGACAAGTAGTGGTTTTGCCTTTGGTACCGGTTATTCCAACTACAATCATTTTTTTCCCGGGAAACCCATAATAAATATCGGCAATAAATGGTATAAAAAAATGATAGGCGGATTTTAATTTATCTACAATCATAAACATTGTTTTATTTCACTAAACTAACCTCGTAAACCACTTGCTGTAATTTATTAAGAGCTTGTTTGGCTTGATCGAATTTATTACGATTGTAACCGGTCAAATCCATATCCACCATAGCGCCGACGATTTCTTCGGCTACCGCATAACATCTATGTACCATATCAAAATTACGTTCAGTAGCAGATTTGATAGCATAACGCAAAATTTCTCCCGGCACATCACAGAGTCCGCTGATATACAAATCGGGATCAATTTCCATTTTACACTTAATACGTCCAATTGCTTGATCGTCCAAAAACTGTTTGAACAGAGTCGCTTCTACCCACTCCTCTAAACCTGCTTTATACGATCCTTCATCGGTTAAACCTTTTTCTGTTTGGCAAAAACCATATAAATTTGTTAATATTTTTTCCGCATCGTCCAAACACTTGCTTCCATCTTTAACATCGTCGCGCTGAAAAGCAAAAATTGCCTTTTTAGATAGGTGTTGTGCGTCGCCAGCATTCTTAATTACTTCTCGACGCTTACTGGTATATGACAACAAAGTCGCTTTGAGCTCCGAATAGTATTTTTGGTCAATCATAACACAAAAAGTTATCCACTCTTGGTGGCTCTTGATTTAATTACGATTTTAGTATATCATAATAGTCACTTTAGTGTCTATTCACTAAATACGGGCCGGTAGCTCAGCTGGTAGAGCAATTCCCTTTTAAGGAAGAGGTCCTGGGTTCGATCCCCAGCCGGCCCACAATTCGTTAATTTTAGCCAATATTTTCTCAATTCGTCGCAATTTTATTACTTGCGATTTTTTTATTAAAACACTCCCCAAATTAGAGACCAGAAGGTACGGTGGTTGATTTTATTCTATTTTTCGCTATAATAATCGGTATTATGCGCATTTCTTACTATACTTTAGGATGTAAATTAAACCAAGCGGAAACCAATGAACTCAAAACCGAATTAACTAAAATCGGATTTTTAACCGTACCTTGGGGATCGTCTACCGACATCGCAATTGTGCGCGCCTGCGGAGTGACTATGGGCGCAAGCCAGACCACTCGAGAGCTTATTCGACAAGCAAAAAGAATGGGGGCCTATGTGGTCGCTACCGGATGTCTCGAAAACTCAGATCTTCCCGAGATAGACTTTGGCGGGCAAACAAATAGTGCAATTATCACACACTTGCAAAAAATCAAAACGAGTAATTTCGACCAAACATATGAGCTATGTTTATCTGAACCAGAGGACAAAACCCGCGCCTTTATTAAAATACAAAATGGCTGCAATTTTAATTGTGCCTATTGCATAATCCCCCACTTCCGCGGCCGAGCAAGTAATATTACCACTGATGAAGTAATTAAAAAAATCACCGATGCTGAAAATAACGGCTATAACGAGGTAGTGCTTACCGGTGTAAATGTGTGCCTATTTAAAGACGGTGATACGGACTTGGCGGGGCTACTCGCAAAAGTTTTAAAAAAAACAAAAATTCAACGCATCCGTCTGGGGTCGCTTGATCCTCGATTGATTCCCGATAGACTAATTGCGCTCTACCAAAACCCCCGCTTACTGCCTCATATGCACCTCTCGCTCCAGTCTGGTTCGGATGCAGTACTTCATAACATGCGACGTGGATATACCACCGCCCAATATTTCGATATTGTCCAACGCACTCGCGCTCTATATCCGCTTTTTTCTTTTACCACAGATATTATTGTGGGGTTCCCGGGTGAAACTGAAAAAAACTTCCTCGAAACTTGCGCATTTGTGAAACAGTGTCAATTTGCCAAAGTTCATGTCTTTCCGTTTTCACCAAGACCGGGTACAGTAGCGGCCAACATGAAACCGGCAGTGCAAGATAAAATCAAAACCGAACGGGTAAAAAAATTAATTCGCCTAGCGAATACTGTCGGCAAAAAATATTTCAACAAATTCATTGGTATGACTCGACCGGTACTATTTGAAAGCCGCCGAGGAGATTTTTGGTACGGATATACACCGGAATATATACGCGCCAAACAACGTACAACCAAAGATCTAAACAATAAAATTATCGACACACTGATTACAGTTACTAAATAAAATTGATGATTAAAAACTTACCTTCGCGCAAGCATTGTAATAAGAAAACTAGTGAATGTGATTTATCTTTTTGCAACCAGCACCCCTACTATCTGCACAATTCTATTTAATTTCGCAACCCAAAGCACACGACCGATATTTGCTCCCAATTGATTGCGATAAATATCGTTTTTAATCAGTTCTTCGGTCAATTTTGCCAATTTCAATCCACTATCCGTTTTTTCGTATAATACTATTGCTGCGCCTTGGTTTTCTAAATATTTTGCGTTGTCTTCTTGGTGCCCTTCTTTGGGCAAGAGAATAGCCGCTTTTTGCAACGCCGCCAGTTCGGTCAAGGTACCCATACCCGCTCTGCATATCACAACATCAGCTGCTGCATAAGCATACTTCATTTCATCGGTAAAAAAATCAAACATGTGATAATTCGCGAATACATGCTGGGCTCGTTCAGCTAACTCTTTTGGGCGTTCTTTGCCCACCAAATGTATCACTTGCCAATTTTTGGGCCAAGCCGGCAATGCTTCCATGACCATTTGATTTAATACCAAAGACCCAGTACCACCACCAATTACAAAAATAACCGGATCATCGATATTGATATTGAAAAATCTTTTGGCTTCCGCCACCGGCACACTACCCAAGTCACGCGCCATGTTGCCCAGCAACTCTGTTTTGCGCGATGGGTAGCTGGACAAAGAATTTTGAAATGTCACAGTAATTTTATCTGCCACTAGAGCCATTAATTTATTGGCCAACCCCGGCACTACATCTTGTTGATGTATCCACGAAGGTACACCAAGTAAAGCTCCCGCCCAATGTAACGGCACGCTCACAAAACCCCCGGCAGAAATAAGTAAATCTGGCTTTTCTTGCCAAATTAAATATAACGACTGAAAAAAAGCCGCAACAATTCTAAAGATATCGAAAAAATTAAGGAAGGAGAAATAACGACGCAACTTGCCAGCACTAACAGTATAGAAATGCACCCCGGATTTTTCTACTAACTCCCGTTCCGGCCCATTTTTGGTGCCTACCCAAATGAATTGTGCTTCTGGGTGATGAGAAAGGATCGTCTCGCGCAAAGCTAGAAGTGGAGTGACCGGTCCCAATGTCCCGCCACCAGACAAAATTATTTTCACAAGAAGTTATTAATAATCTCTCAATTTATTGATAATATCTGAACTAGAAATACGTTCCAAAGCTTTCGCTTCAATCTGACGGATGCGTTCACGCGTGACCCCAAATTCCTGCCCCACTTCTTCCAAAGTATGGGTAACCCCATCTGTAAGACCAAAACGCATTTCAAGAATTTTTTGTTCACGAGGCGACAAATTAACAATCGCTTCTTTCACATAATCACGCAAAACTTGCAATCCGGCTGCGCGATCGGGCGGCACGTTTTTCACATCTTCGATAAAATCTTGCAAAGAAGTATCGTCATCGTCATCACCCACCGACACCTCAAGCGACACGGTCTCTTGTGAAATTTTCATGATGTGATTAATCTTGTCCACTTCTTCACCCATTTCAGCAGCTAATTCTTCTGGAGTAGGATCACGACCCAAATCTTGAGTCAAGCGACGATGGACCTGTTGGAAACGGTTGATGGTTTCTACCATATGCACCGGGATACGAATGGTGCGACTCTGATCGGCCAAAGCACGCGTAATTGCTTGACGTATCCACCAAGTGGCGTAAGTGGAAAATTTATAACCCTTACGATGATCAAACTTCTTGACCGCTCGAAACAAGCCAATATTACCTTCTTGAATTAAATCTAACAATGATAGAGTTTTGCCAACAAATTTCTTGGCAATAGATACAACCAAACGTAAGTTAGCTTCGATTAATTTGCGCTCCGCGGCCTTGTCCCCACGCTCTTTGCGCTTGGCGAGCGACACCTCTTCTTCTCCGGATAACAACGGAATCTTGCCAATCTCGCGCAAATACATTTGGATAGAATCGGAAGAAATTTCTCCCAAATCAAAAGGAATATCCATATCCGGCTGTTCGCCCTGGAATTCTTTTAGAGTTTCAGCGTGTTTCTCACGCGAACCCAGTAACCCACCGGTTTGAGTTTCTACCGTGGACACACCATTTTTATCCAAAACATCTAATAAGCCCTCATACAAATCCAGATAGTGTTCGGGACGAGAAAACAAATTAGTGATTTCTATTTCAGTAAGAAATCCGCGATGTCTGCCTTTGTTCACCAAATCCCAAATCTGCGTGTCGGCCGGTTCTGCCACCACTTCTTTTTCGGGAACAAATTTGCGCTTGGGAAGCCTCTTGTCAATTTTAGGTAATTTCCCAGGCGATTTCTTTTTGATATTTTTTTTATCAATCGACGACTTTAGTTGCCTCTGTTTGGCCGGTTTTTTGTTTTTGACCGATTTCGGTCTAAAGACTTTGGTCTTTTTGTTGCCGCGGCTTGTGGCCCCGGTTTTTTTCCCACCCTTTTTAATTTTTACGGCTTTCCCCCGCTTTTGAGGCATAAAAATTTTTTAAATTTCTTGTAATTTAGTTAAAAGTAGTACTTCTTGATCGTGTTCTCCGGCACGCGCCGCTTGGGCAATAGCATTTTGCAATTCTTTACGTTTGCCTTTTTTCCACTCTTCAGCAATATTTTGTAATAAATTTGCCATCTCTTTTCTAGCTTCTTCAACATTTAATTGCGAAAAATCCTTCTCTGCTCGGAGCGAAAGGATATCGACGTCATACGGTGCGCCTATACTCGACTGGCGTAATTCGTCCAAATTTATTTGATTATTTTTATTATACTGTGTTTCTGCCAAATCGTAAAGGGTACCAAAATCTGTACCCACAAAATAATCCGATTTGAGCTTGTCTCTAATACTACCGTAAAGGTCAAAATATTTCACAATCAACGACCAAAATCCTTCTGTGAGTACATGCAAACGAGTGGTCGGGGTTTTTGAATTTGCCGCTCCTACAATTGATTTTGACTGACTATGGGGGGAAATATGCGCCGAGCCAGCAACTAACTGTTTGCCACTCATCGCTTTTCTAAGCTCGTCACGCAAAATATTCATATCGATATTCAATTTTTCTCCCAACCGATGCAACCAATCATCGCGCTCCACCGGATAAGTAATTTTTGCAATTTCGGCGATAAGCGTACTCGCAGCCAACTGTTTTTCGCGCGGCACGGTTAAATCATATTTACTCAAAATACCAGTAAAATACCAAGTCATAATCTCCATAGCATTTTCCACCGCCTTGAACCAAGTATTTTTATCTTTTTTTATACACTCATCCGCGTCTTTTCCTGCGCCCTCAGGAATACGAATCACACGCACGTTCATACCCTCGGCAAGAGCCGCATCAATACCGCGTTTCATGGCTTCTTGGCCGGCATTATCAGCGTCAAAAGCCATAGCAATATTATTCGTATAGCGCTTGAGTAAACGAATTTGTTCGGGAGTAAACGCCGTACCAGACGAAGCGACTACATTTTTCATTCCCGCCTGATGACAGGCGATCACATCCATCTGTCCTTCTACCACTACGACCAAATCCCGCGCTTTTATTTCAGTTTTGGCTTTATCGAGCCCGTAAATCACACGCGATTTATCATATATGAGCGTCTGTGGAGTATTTACATATTTGCCACCAGAATGTTCTGTCTCAATCAATATACGACCAGTGAACCCAACTACATTGCTGTGCACGTCCCAAATTGGAAACATCACCCGCCCACGAAAACGATCATAAAACCCACGGCCAACTGAAGCGTTTTCTTTTTTTATTGTGAGCCCGCTTGCGACCAAATCATCAATCGCGAATCCTTTTTTAAGCAAATATTGCGTGAGCAAATCCCACTGGTCGGTAATAAAACCGACTTTCCAATTTTCAATGGTTTCAGATTTGAGAGTGCGGCGTTCCAAATATTCACGCGCGCCTTTGGCGGCTGGAATCTGCAATAAAAAATTATGAAAAAAATTCGCGGCCGCAGCGTTGATTTCGAGCAAACGATTTTTTTGACTTTTATTTACTTCGCTCTGAAAATCATTGGTAAGTTTGACGCCGGCGCGATCGGCCAAAAGCTTGAGTGCCTCTGGAAACTCCAGACCTTCAAGCTCCTGAATAAAGGTGAATATGTCGCCGCCTTTGCCACACCCGAAACAATGATAAAATTGGCGCTCGGGATGCACCATAAACGACGGGCTTTTTTCGTTATGAAAAGGACACCGGCCTTTCCAATTGGTGCCAGCACGTTTGAGTTGTACATATTCGCCAATAACCTGCACTATATCCAGGCGATCTTTGATTGCTTGAGTATCAGCCATATTATGCGGTTACTTTACAGCAAAACAGGTATTCTTGACAAGAGCGACGGTTGTTAAACACTACTCTCTCCGAAGTGCGTCAATTGGATTCAGCCCAGCCGCTTTTTTGGCCGGATAAAGACCAAATACGAGGCCGACCGTACCAGAGAATCCCACAGCTAAAATAATGGAAGAAATCGGTATTGAATATACCCAAACAAAATTATAATAAACTGCAATAAAATAAACAAATAACGCTAATAATGCTCCCAAAATAATCCCCACTATCCCGCCACTAATAGTCAGCAGTATCGCTTCGGATAAAAACTGCCACATCACATCGCGCGATCGTGCGCCCAAACTTTTGCGCAAACCAATTTCAAAAGTACGTTCGGTGACAGATACGTACATAATATTCATAATCCCCACTCCGCCTACCAACAAAGAAACACATACCAACGCTACCAATAAAAATGTTAACCCATTAACTACTGTGGACAACATTTTCACCGCCTCTTCCATAGTATTTACGGCAAAATCGTCTTTGTTTGGATCGGTAATATCATGATTCTCGCGAATAATCTCTTCCAAATCAGTGACAGTCTGCTTTATTTCATCACGATTTTTCACTTTGGCCACTATTTGCTGGACATAATCAATACCTAAAATTCTTTTTTGCATGGTTTTGGTGGGTATCAATACTAATTTATCCATATCAAATCCAAATACTGCACCACGTTTCGCGGCTACCCCCACCACTCGAAAAGGTTTGCCTTTTACATAAATTGTTTTTCCAATCGCATCTTCGTCGCCAAATAATTTTTGATAAGTTGCATACCCAAGTATGGCTACTTGCGATAAAGAATTTTCTTCATCCTCGGTATACATTCTTCCCGCAATCAAATCAAATTTTTCCACTTCGGCCATATTATATCCTTCACCCACCAACAAAGTAGTTTCATTTTCATTCTGATACTTTACCACCGCCTGCCCCATCACGAAGCCATACGCTGATTCAATGTTAGGATGTTTGATCACATCTTCCAAATCTCTATCTTTCAGGGTAGTAATTGTAATACCGGTAGCCTGCCCCATCGCGTTTTCGTTGGAATTTTTCTTGACCGACGGGACTTTTACTTCCACAGTAACAGTATTGGGTGAAAAAGTCTCGAGCTGGCTCATCACCATGCGATCCAACCCTTTGCCAGCGGCCATAATTGCGATAACCACCGCGATACCAATACTCACGCCCAGAATCGTCAAAATCGCGCGAGTTTTTTGCGCGCGCAGTGATTTATAAGCTAATTGTAATGGTATAAAATTAAACACAACAATATTATTCGTATCTAAGAGCTTCAATAGGGTCCAAACGAGCGGCGCGGCGAGCGGGCGAAATGCCAAAAATTAAGCCCACCCCGACCGATACCACGACCCCCATAATAATAGCAGAAATGGAGATGGAAAAATCCCAATTATATCCCAACACTTGAGCCACTTTGGCCACAACAAAAGAAATTAAAATCCCCAAAACAATCCCGATCGCACCGCCCAAAGAAGTGATCATGATTGATTCTAATAAAAATTGGGCAGTGATATTTTTATTCTTCGCACCTACCGCTTTACGCAACCCGATCTCACGCGTGCGTTCTTGTACGGCGGCGAGCATGATGTTCATAATACCAATACCACCCACAATGAGTGCGATAGCGGCGACAGCGGCCAAAAACATCTTGAGTGCATTGGTGATCTTGGTTATCGCCTCCAAACCTTGAGCCATACTGCGTACGGAAAAATCATCATTTTTAGGATTGTCAATTTTATGGCGTTCACGCAAAACAATTTTGGCACTTTCCAACGCGCTGTCAACATTCTCGGCTGTGTCCACTTTTAGACGAGCGAAGCTAATATGATTAATCCCCAGCAATAATTTTTGCGCCGTATTAAGGGGTACAAAAATTTGATCATCTTGATTTTGCATACCGGACGTGCCACGCACCTTCATTACACCAATTACATTGAAAACAGTCTTTTTAATTTTTATATCTTTGCCCAGCGGATCTTGATCGCCAAACAAATCTTTGGCCACCGTCGATCCCAAAACCGCCAAACGATTGGCTGCTCGATTTTCGTCTTCGGTAAAAAATCTCCCCGACCCCACCACCGCATCTTCTACATTCAAATAATCTCCCGATACGCCGGTGAAACTAGTATCGGTCTTTTGATCTCCCCAAGTAATAGTATCACTACCGCGTACATATCCGGTAACGGCCAAAATATGGGGATTATCTTTTTTGACAGCTTCAATATCATCTTCTTTTAAGGTCGTAATCACAATGCCCATGGCCGATGCGGGCGGGCCTTTTTCATCTGAAGCGCCCGGCAAAATTCCAATCAAATTCGACCCCATGCTTTTTACTTGATTGATAATCAAACTCTGGGCTCCCGCACCCACTGACATCACAATAATCACTGCCATTACACCAATAATAATACCAAGCATTGTCAAAAACGATCGGACTTTATTACGCCCGATCATATGCCACACAGAATGAATTTCTTGCAAGAGATTCATAGACTCACCACTTATTTTACTAGCTCCGTTGCTAAATTAGCAATTTGACGCTTGGTCACCTGCTCATCGGCTACCACCTCGCCGTCTTTGATACGTAAAATACGTTTGGCATGTTCGGCGGTATAACGTTCGTGAGTAACTAGGATAATCGTATGCCCATCTTCGTTCAAATCTTGCAAAATCTTCATGACTGCAAGGCCCGACTTGGAGTCCAAGTTGCCGGTAGGCTCATCGGCAAAAATCACCGCCGGATCATTTACCAAGGCGCGAGCGATAGCTACGCGCTGCTTTTCACCACCAGACAATTGATTGGTAAAATATTCCAATCGATGCTCCAGCCCCACCGCAGTCAAAGCTTGTTTAGCTTTTTTAATACGGATGACTTCTTTCTCGCCGGTATAAATCAAAGGTAACATTACATTCTCCAGTACACTGGTGCGCGGCAACAAATTAAATGCTTGAAATACAAACCCCACTGCTTTGCTACGCATTTCGGCCAATTCATCATCAGACAACTCGCTCACTTTTTTACCATCAAACACATACTCACCACAGGAAGGTTTGTCCATGAAACTTAAAATATGCATGAGAGTAGATTTACCTGAACCGGACGGTCCCATAATGGCCACAAACTCACCCTTTTCAATCTTAAAGTTGAGATGATGAAGCACGGGCGTACTCACGTCTTCGTTTACATATTCTTTACACAAATCTTTTATCTCAATCAAAGACATATGATTATTTAGTGCCTATTAGCACACTGTCCCCCTCTTGCAACCCAGATACAATTTCAACTTTATCGTCATCAGCTTTGAGACCAATCACTACCGGGACGTCTTTGGTAGTACCGGTTTTGGCATCAACCAAAACCCGAACATATTTTTCACTATTGGTACGCACCGCACGACTCACAATATACAATACATTTTCGCGATGATCAGTGGCGATAGTTACGTTGGCGGTCATTCCAGGCTTAATTGCTTTGTCGGTATCATCCAAAGATACTTTCACTTTGTAATAAACAACATCCTGAATGTTGGTAGATGCCGGGTCGATACTGACAACCTTGCCCGAAAATTTCACATCATCACCAAATGCATCTAATGTAATACTAACCGTATCATTTAATTTTAACTTCGACACATCTGTTTCTGGTATGTCAACATCAATCTCAAAATGCGGAGAAATAAACTCTACAGCCACTTCTGTGGGCGAAACCGATTCCCCTACTTTTTTATTGACTTTGGCCACAACACCATCTACCGGCGCGCGCAAAATCGCCTTATCGCGATTGGCTACCGCCTGTGATAGCGCCGCGCGTAATGGTGCCAAATCTACTTCGCGTGTTGGCTCAATTTTATTTTGTAAATTCGCCAATGCTTGATTGTAAGCCGCTTCTTTTATGGCCACCATACTAGCGGCGGTTGTTTGGGCGGCCGATAAATCATTGGTGGCTTTGTTATATGCAACCTGATAAGTATTATAAGAATTTTTGGCATCAAAAATAGCTTGCTCTTGATTAATCATACTGGTGTATTGTGTGGTAATACCGGCGCGGGTGGTACCAATAATAGTCTTTTTTGCATCCAACGAAGTCTGAGAAATCGTACCCACCGGCGAAGTTGCTTCAAGTACTTGGGCTACATCAGTCAGTAATATATTCATTTTGGCCAAAGCGTCTTTGGCTGCGGGTAATGCCAAATCAATTGCACCATGAGTACTGCCGGTATTCAACGGGGAAATCAAATTACGACTCTGGTTGCGGGCCTCGCGAGCAGTTTGGTAGGCGGCTTTGGCCGCACTTATTTTACCAGTATCCAAAAGCGACAAATAATCTTTAAAGTCATAATTAGCCAAAGTGTTGTCAATGCCCAAAATGTTATCGGCTTGAGTCAAGCCATCATCTAATTTGGAAAGTGTCGCTTGCAACAATGCCACCGTATCATCATAAGATTGAGTTACAATCAGACTACTTTCGCCTCCTTCGGCCAATTTTAAATTATTTTTAGCAGTATCCAAAGCGGCTTGGGCGGTTATAATGGTGTTTACAGCGTCAGACTTGGTTCGCTCCCAGTCTGCTTTGGCACTATCGGCAGCGGCTTGGTAATAAGCGCGTTCATTGACGTTGGCGCCAGCAATACGCTGATTTAGGCTAGCTTGAGCTTGTGCTACCGCGGCATTCAAATCAGCGGCCCGCAAAGACATAAGGACGGCACCCGCTTTCACCGTGTCACCTTCTTTTACTTTTACTTCGCCCAATGTACCGGCGGCCTCAAAACGCAAAGACAAATCATTGGATGATTGAATCTTGCCCGTAGCCTCTACGGTCTGAACCAAGTTACCACGCGCCACTTTCACGGTATCATACTGGGGTGGAGTGGTGGCTTTTTTGTACCGCCCATAACCAATAAGCGCTACTAACGCAACCACTATCAAAATTATCCAGAATTTTTTTGTTTTGAAGATTGATTTATTCATAATTTTATCTTTTATTTTTGTTCATTTTATTAAATTCTTTAGTAATATGATTAACAAATTTTACTGCCATCGCTTGTGGCACAAGCACAATTTTACCAAAATGTTCAATAACCAGAAAGCTATCCCCGGATTTTAATTTGAGACGATCTCTAAGCTCTTTGGGGATTACCAACTGCCCCCGCTCTCCCAACAAAGTAGTGCCGCTAATTGATCCCAGGCCACACTGTTTGACGATTGATTTCATAGTCAATATGATAAATATGAATATTCATATTTATCATATCATACCCAACTCAATCCGACAAGCCTATATCAATAGGCATTACAGAGCCTTCTCCCACGCCTGCACATCTCGGAGATAATTATCTTTAATTTTAAAGAAGTATTCTTTGGCACGCTCGTAATCATTAGGTATATCGCCTTCCAAAATCGCTTCTTCTATCGCACTTTTGATCTTGCCGACAGTAGGGCCCGGTTTGAGACCGCACAAGGCCATAATTTCATCTCCGCGCAAAGGCGACTGAAATTCGCGCAATTTGTCTTTTTCTATCACTTCAGCAATACGCTGGCGCAAATATTCATAATTCTTTTGACGTTTGGCTAATTTATTTGGATTGCCAGTAGTAATATCCGACACTCCCAAGATCAACAAATCTTCTAACTGATCTCCCAAATTTACAATCAAACGACGCACAGCGCTGTCGGTGATACCCTCGTCCATAAGAGCGATGGGTTGTTGGTGATAGCGGACTAATTTCGCAATGTATTTAATATCCGCAACAGCAAACTTTAGTCTTTTCATCAGATCGCTTGCCAGCTTTTTGCCCAAATGTTCATGGGCGTGGAATGTCCAACCGATGCCATTGGCAAATTGTTTGGTGCCGGGCTTGCCAATATCATGAAATAGCCCCGCCAAACGCAGGAGTGGCTTGTCGCTACGCGTAGCAATATTATCCACCACCTTAAAAGTGTGTATCAAATTATTTTTGTGCTGATGACCAAACACCTCCTCCACACCATCCAGTGCCGACACTTCCGGCAAAATCAGATCCATAAGATGTGTCTGAAACATTAGGGTCAGACCGATCGACGGCTGTGTTGTTGCCATAAGTTTCACGAGCTCTTCTTGCACCCGTTCGGCCGAAATTATTTTTATTCGTTCACGATTGCGATAAATTGCTTCGAGCGTGCTTGAATCAATCGCGAAATTGAGTTGAGCCGCAAACCGCACCGCCCGCAACATACGTAATGGGTCATCCGAAAAGGTGGTATCCGGATCAAGTGGTGTGCGCAAAATTTTTTCTTTTAAATCTTTTTGCCCACCGAATGGGTCGCGAATTTCTTTTTTAATTTTTATCGCGGTGGGAGCACGCAGCCCGGCGAATACATCCACCGGCAAAGCCATTGCATTCACTGTAAAATCACGACGCGATAAATCTTGTTCCAAACTCGCCGCTACCACTGATGGCTTGCGCGAAGACTCTCGGTAACTCTCGGCACGCGCTCCGGCAAATTCGACAATCAACTGATCAGGCGCTTCACCTAATACATAGCGCGCAGTATCGAAATCCGAAAACTCCACGAGTGACCCAGCTTCTTTCATTTTTTGGTCCAATGCTTTAGCAAACGTCAAACCACTTCCCTCCACCACAAAATCTATATCTTTTTTTTGTTCATTACCCAAAAGCCAATCACGCACAAAACCACCCACGACATACACCGGGGTTTTCTCCTTTTTGGCCACAGAGGCAATTTCTTTGAAAATTTTACTAATTTTTTTATCCACAAGAGCTAAATAAACACAAAAATCGCTAATTTTAGCCCTTTTATCATAGCATACTCTTGACAAAAAGGCAAAGATGTGCATATTAGAGCGCACATGCTGTGGATAACTTATTTTTGACAAAAAAAATCCTGACTGCTAATCTATCCTCACAATTCAAACACTTGTGGAAGCGGGGTGAAATTCCCCCACTGTGCCGCAACGGTATTTCCCGAACCTTCGGGATAAGTCCGATCTTCAAGTGTAATTCATCTATTTTGCACTAGCTAGGCAAGGTAGGCGGATTTATCCCGAGCAGGAGATTTTGGCCCACGCCATTTTTATCTTCCTACCGGGGAAGATTTTTAATTATATGACAAATTTTATTCAAAACCACAAACGCAGTCTAATCATTTTTTGTCTTTTGGTGATAGCAACTATTTTAAGCGCTCGCGCGGCTTATGCGCCCACACCGAAAATTGAATCGAATAATTTGGCCATACTTAACACATCAACTATAAATAGCGCTGATAACTTTGACAAAACATTGTCAACACCTATCTCTACAGATATAGATAATACTAACACAGCCACCCCCGTGGCCACACCTACTCAGACCGATGGTCCTGCTTCCTCTACAGCCTACACCATCGCTTCAAACACCGCCCAAATGACAGTCGGTGATCGCATTTACACCTTACGTTTCGCAAACGGAGAAAAACTAATTGACGCCATGGAAAAACTGTCGCTCATGTCCAGCCAACCATTTCTAGTAGCCACCAAAGAATACACCGGCATGGGAAAATTTGTCGAAGAAATAAATGGGATAAAAAACAATCCCACTACCAACGAATACTGGGGTTACTATGTGAACGGTGAATCGGCACAAGTAGGCGCATCCAATTATATTTTAAAACAAGGAGATAAAATTGAATGGAAATATGCAAAAATTACTTTTTAGTTTTTTAGTGACAGGAGGGTTACTGGTAGCTATCGGTACCGTACATGCCGATGAAATTACAACATCAACCGATTCAATAATATCAGAGCCACAAATACCAACCACTACAATAGATATACCAACTTCCACACCAGAAGCACCAACCTCGACTATCGACATTCCGACCACCACACCGGAAATGCCTACTTCTACCACAGATATACCCACTACTACACCCGAAACACCTACCAGCACACCCACAGTACCCACCTCTACCCCAGAAATCCCAACCAGCACTCCGGAAACACCTACTCCCACCAGCACGCCCACCTCTACTCCAGAAACCGGTGATACGACAAGCGGCGACCATACACCACCTCCCACTCCAATACTAGATTCAGAAATTCAATCTGCTGTACAAAAAATTCTTGACTTTTTGCAATCAAAACAAAACGGTAACGGCAAAATTTTGGATATCGGTACCAGTGATTGGGCGGCGATGACCTTTGGGGCAAACGGCATATATTCTAATGAAATACAAACCAGTACCACATCACTACTATATTACCTGTATAACACCAATATCACCGATGAATTGAATTTGTGCGCGGCATATCCACGTCATGTTCTGGGGTTGCTATCTGCCGGAGTGAGTACAAACGATACAAAAATTACCGAACTGAAAACGCAAATCAAATCTCAATGCGACAAAAATAATGGCTTCGGCCCGGACAGTGAAATCAACGACGACATTTTCGGCTTGGTGGCACTGACCGCGCTCGGAGAGAGTGTGAATAATAATTTTATTCAAAATACTATCACATCTATATTATCCAACCAACAACCCGACGGCAGTTTCACTTCTTATGGTTGGGCGGGTGCAGATATTACCGGGGCGGCAATGAGTGCGTTACAATATGCAAAAAATAACGGCGCCAACATCGACGGTAATACTTTGACGCGTGCCAAAAATTATCTCAAATCCACCCAACTTGCCGATGGTGGCTGGGGTTGGGGTGTTTCCGACGCACTCAATACTTCTTGGGCGCTAATGGGCATAAACGCGCTGGGCGAAACTCAAGCCGATTGGTTTAATTCCAACGGAAAAAATCCGTGGCATGTATTACTAGAAAATTTGAACAACCAAGGACACTACACCAGTGTTTGGTCGGCCGACGGTATCGATTGGTTTGGTACCAAACATTCTGTACCAGCATTACTAGGAAAATCATGGCCAATCATTCTCGCCCCCAAAACACCAACCAACAACACCATCGGCACCGGTGATGCATCGCTCCAAATCGCAACCACAACACCGATAGCGACTACTACGACTGTCGTTAGTACTACTATAGAAATGACTACGACATCTACTATTACTACCGAACTAACTACACCCAGTAGCACGCCCACATCTTCTTTGGCACAAAACGAACTCGTAATATCATCTCGCGACACTGTTTTGACCACTAAAACAAAAAAGGTCATTGCTATAACAACAACACCAATCAAAGCAACCGCGTCAACAGATAAAAATTTAACAGAATCCGCAAACACACAATCAGATTACACAAATTTAAATCAAAAAATGATTGAAAGTTTCCCGCTCGATACCCCTACCAAAAATACCGCCAAAAAAGCACTAGCGGTAACCGGTGGCAGCACTATTGCCATGGGTTTGTATCTGGGCTTGAAACTTATCAAAAGCATGATATAATGCCAATACTTAAAATAAAAATTATGAAAAAATATCTACCAATCTACATCTTGCTCATACTTGCAGTTAGCACACGCTTTTTACCGCATCCAGCCAACTTTACCGCGGTGGGAACAATCGCTATGTTTGGCGGATTATATTTGCCACGCCGCTTCGCACTGATTGGACCGCTTATTGTGATGTTTGTAAGCGACATATTCTTGGGTTTTTATCAGCCGGTGATAATGGCTGTGGTATATGCTAGTTTTGTAGTCATGACCAGTATCGGAATCTGGGTGCGACAAAACAAAAAAATCACGACCGTATTGGGCGGGACAATTTTGGGTAGTATAATTTTCTACTTACTGACCAATTTCGCGGTCTGGGTATTTGGAACTATGTACGCACATACTTGGACCGGGCTAATGCAATGCTACTATACTGCTCTCCCCTTCTTCAAGAACACCATCGCCGGCGATCTCACTTATGTCGCAGCGTTGGTAGGTGGATATGAACTGATAACCAATTCATACAAAACCAAACTTCTTCACAATAAAGTTTAAATTATAAACAAAAAACCCAGCACAAATTGCGTGCTGGGTTTTTAATATATTAGATTTTTATGCGTAAGGCAAATCGTTTTTTGTGTTCTCTCCACTATTCTCTACCACATCCCCAAACGGCAAATTCGTAGGCGCACCGCCGGTGGACGAAGAATCTGTCCCCACTTTGGTCAACGGACTGGCAAATGTTTCTACCGGCAAATCGAGTGGCGGTTCGGCTCGTTTGGCGGTAGTGTGTTGCAGCAAAGGCGTCTTCACAAATGGCAATGGGAAATGCCAAATTGTAGCTAATTCTTCAATATTTAAAATGTATGGATTCGCGCCGGTTTTTAATTTGCGTTTTTTGTAAGCGCCGATATATTTGGTTTTGAGCCACCCTAAACGCATTAATTTGAAAGCGTAATGCGTCAATGTCGCTCCGCAAGCAACCAAAGAATTACGATTTAAGCTATGAAACTGGCTAAGCGCACCCACCAACCCATCCACACAACGTCCGGGATTATAATTCTCTTTGCGCGCCACATAAATAAAACGCATTTTGGATTTGAAACCAATTTTGGAAATCTTTTCTTCAATCGCTTTGACCGTATCTTTCATACCCGGAGTCAAATCAGATACTTTCCCGGCTGGGGCCTCCACGGCGGCAGAATCTTCCATGGGAGTAAAATTCCACTCCCACAGACGCAAAATGTCGTGTCCGATAGCAAAAAACGGCTTAGCCAACCAATCAAACACACTACCTTTGGGTGCTTCTTTTTTATTAGCCACAATTTTCTTTACCAATTCAATGCCTTTTTCTTTCCATTTACTACCAGTAGGTTCAATAATAATTTGTAACCATAAATTCTCACCAGCGCCAATGCGAGTAAAATTCTCCAAAATCGACGCGATCGGATCGGCGTGAGTGACATCTTTGGCCATGTTATATTCAAAATCCGGATACGTACGAATCGGATAAGGGTCGGCTTGATCCAACTTGAACTCTACACCAAATATATCGTGAGTATCGCTGGGATATGAATTTGGAACATCTTTGGTGTAATCTTCTACTTCAGTAATTTCGGCCTCGGGGTATTGAGCATAAATAGCCGCTTCTACCAAATCACGAAATTCAGATTCAGTACGAATAATGAACTGAATATACCCTTCAAGACTAATTATTTCCAAACTAAACCATTTTTGTTTTTTCCCCATCCAATATTTCTGACCAATATTAATACCAGCCAAGGCCCCTGACATTTGGGCAAAAATCTGCTCTACTGCTTTGTGCGTCTGTACAAATAATGGCGGAATATCTACTGCTAATACCACCCATTTCCATTGCGACACATATTTCATCGAACGGTACACCACCCACAATTCGGTGGCCATAAACAAAAACACCAAAGCCAAAATTGCCCAGCCTATCATTGCCATGATAATTTCGACTCTATCAAATACTGGCAACGCAAACAGCCATTGCCAGAAAGACAAATCAACAATAATTCCAAATGGTAACTCCAAAAAAGCACCCATAAAAAATTATTTGTTTATCAATTTGAACACGCCACCATAAATTATAACCAAACCAAATACAGTCCACCACATGTCGTGTTGCCCAGAAATATAACCAGAATAATAGGCCAATGCACAGACAATTGTGCTGGCCAACGCCACTAAATGACGTATGACTTGATCACCCATAAAATAATAAAATATTTATACTTTTATTATACCATACCGTGTAAAAACAAAAAAGACACCGCTCAAGCAGTGTCTTTTTCAAATATTTAAGTGGTTTTTCTACGCTGCCACTGTTCTACTAATACCAATAATGGTGCCGCGATAAAAATCGAAGAATACGCACCCGAAATGATACCGATTATAAGTGCGAGCACAAATGAATGAATGGTGCTGCCACCCAAAAAGTATAACGCGAACAAAGGTAGAGTGGTTTTCATGGTGGTATTGATGGAACGCATCAAAGTTTGATTCAAACCATTATTCACTATTTCTGGAAAATTGTCAGCACTATGACGTAATAAGTTCTCACGCACACGATCATAAACCACAATAGTATCATTGATCGAATAACCCAACACCGTCAAAATAGCCACCACAAATGCAATATCAACTTCAGTGCCATACAGATGACCTAACAATGAAAACACACCCAACACCAACAACACATCATGTACTAAGGCTACAATGGCCAAAGCGCCATATTTCCAACTAGCAACCGGACGTGATACTGCCCGGAAAGCATAGGCTACATAAATAATAATACCCAAATTTACCAAGATTATTGCCCACAAGGCACGGGTACGCAACTGTTTGCTTACTGACGAACCAATGGTTTCAAATGTATCTTCGCGCATGGTGTTGTCTTTACCGGCATATTTAACACGCAATTCACGCAATACCAACTGATGTTGTTCTTCGGTCAAAAAATTGGTACGGATAATCAAACCACGTTCGCCGGTCTGCTGAATAATGGTATTTTTTTGTCCCAAATCTTCAAAAGTCTTTTGTACTAATTCAGTAGCCGGGCGATTGGTGTCAAAAGTAACACCCAACAAACTGCCGCCGGTAAAATCGATACCGGGCTTCAGACCCCACATCACCAAGAATACCACCGAAACCACTGCGACGGTCGCCGAGATAAACAACCAAATTTTTGAATACTTAATAAATGGAATGGTCATAAAGATGTTGATTATTTTTTAACATTTTCTTGTTCAGTCGGACGACCGGAATATCCCCAGAACATCCAATTGCCATATTCATTGAACCACGGCGCTACTAAGCGCATAAATGTTCGAGTGATAGTAATGGCGGTAAACATAGACACTAACACACCAATCGCCAAAGTAACTGCGAACCCGCGCACGAAACCACCACCCAACCAGATCAAAAACACACAAGAAATTAAAGTAGTGATGTTACTATCACGAATAGATGGCCAAGCACGTATGAACGATTCTTCCATGGCGCCGCGCAAAGTTTTCTTTAGACGCAATTCCTCTTTCAAACGTTCAAATATCAGAACATTAGCATCCACTGCCATACCAATAGACAGTATGAAACCGGCAATACCGGAAAGAGTCAAAGTAACTCCAATCAATTTGAACAATGCCAACGATAAAGCAGCATACAACGCCAACGCTACTACCGCGATAACACCCGGAAAACGGTAATATATAATCATGAACAAAATAACTGCCAAAAAGCCAATCAAACCGGCATAAATACTTTTGGTAAGCGAACCCATACCCAAAGTAGCGTCTACTTTTTGTTGACTAATCAATTCTACCGCTACCGGCAACGCGCCGGAATTCAGACGTTGCGCCAACACTTTGGCCTCTTGTAAATCAAACGCACCAGTGATCACCGCACTACCACTCATAATCGGCTCATTCACGCGCGGCACAGAAATCGGCGTACCGTCCAAAAAGATGGCTACCGGTTTATCAACGTTGCGAGTAGTAATTTCACCAAATAATTTGGTGCCTTCGGAATCAAATTGCAAGCTGACCTGGATCTCGCCATTGCTGGAATTCTGGGTCACCTCAGCGCGTTTGAGCTGCTTGCCAGACAAACCTGTTTCTTTCCACTCTTGGGTAGGCGGCACAATATCAGTCTTTTGTTTAGTAGCGACAAATACGCGAGCAACTTGATATAATTTTTCTTGTTGTTCACCTTTTTTCCAAACCAGATGAAAACCAAACTCTGTCTCTACTGGACCGACGATTGTATTCACTGGTGCATCCCAAATGGCATTCTCAAAAGCTGGCACCATCTGTCCTTTTTTGAACCAACCCAAATCACCGGCTTTTTCGGCGGCGCCCGGTTCAGTAGAATTTTCTTTGGCCAATTGCACAAAATTTTGCGGATTGGCAGTTTTTTTCAATTCTTCAATTTTAGCCTTCGCTTCTTCTTTGGTAAACTGGGCTTTGTCACAACCGGTTGCCCCCATATAACAAATCAAAATATGGTTGGCAGAGATTTCTTTATCACCATCTTTGGTGGCAATACGTTTCAAAATATTAAGTCCGCCGGTAGAAGAAACAGCCTTCGTGCTCACTTCACCATCTTTGGCAGTTTGAGCCCAATTTACAATTTCCGGATAAATACTCGCATCCACCAAACCCATATCGCCTTCGTTATTTTTGGTTTTCTCATCTTCACTGTATTGCTTTACCACTTCGGCAAAGTTGGTGCCTTTTTTCACAGCCAATAATGCATCGGCAGCTTTTTTATTCGCCGCTTTATTATAATCTGTCAGCTGTTTTTGTTCTTCAACAGTCAATTCACGCGGTGGCTCTTTGTTCTCTTCTTTAAATTCCAAAACCGGGGTTTCGCCAATCATTTTAATCGCCTGGTTCACATCAGTAACACCTGGCAACTCTACGATAATGCGATAATCACCACCTACTTGAGTGGTTTGCACCAAAGGTTCGGCCACACCAAGACCACCGCGTACACGACGTTCGATTACATCACGTACACCTTCGACAGCACTGGCGCGATCTTTACCGGCAATATTGTCGGTTTTAGCTTGATACACCAAATGTGCACCACCCTGAAGATCCAGACCTAAGTTAAACCCACTGGCAGGCAATTTTGGCAACCCGAGATTGGCTTTGTTATTTATCCAATCGAGGCCGGCATTAACATGGCCGGGAAAAACGACTATCAACGATATAATTAATAGAGCTACCGCTCCAAAAGTCCTCCATTTAACTTGCGAGCGCGACACGTTAATGTTCGCGGTTTTGCTGTATTTATTCGCCATAATAAATAACTCTTAAAATAATTTGAAAAATAATAAAAGGAGTTGTGCTAAAATACTACTCCTTTTTAATTTTTTTGGCAAGAGCCTTGTCCACTGTTAATTGGCCCTTATTTTTCACCTAAATAACGGAATCTTGGCACTTTTTTGCCATCTATTTCTACGTTTTCCATAAACATGGCCAGGGGGCGCACCCAAAGTTCACCTGTGTTTAAATGACGATACACTACCATTTCCTCTAATGTTTCGCTATGCTTCGCAACACCAATTACTTCTACTTTTATTTTTTTGTAATGCTCGTAAATACCTAACTTTAACATATAAACCAAATTTATTTTTTATTTGTATAATCCAATATACTCTTTGACCCCCTTTAGCCAGCCGCCTGTAAAATAACGAGCTGGATTAAATTGACCCAGATCAACCCACTCCCCTTTTGTATGATTTTTCCCTAACTGTATTTTGCCCCCTAAATATTGCGCTTCGTAGCCAATTGCAAAAATGCGCACTTTGGTACGATTACCATCTGGTAAAATCTCGCCGCGCTCATGACGCATGAACACTACCGGAGTGCCCAATTTATATTTAGTGGCAAATCCCAACTCCTCTTTCATCTTGCGGGCTACTACTTTTTCCAAGGTCTTATTAAAATCATCATACTTCAAACGACCGCCGGGGATGTCCCAACAATTAAATTTGTCTTTAGTAATATAAAGTCGTCCGGCTTTATCGCGTAAAAAAACTTTTACCGCCACGAAATACAAATCTTTGCCAGAAATACTAGTTTGCTTTGGCATAATATTCGACTATCTCGTTTAAATATGTTTCAATCTCATTCAAAATTGGGTGATTCCAAAATTTTCTAAACTCTTCTAAACGTCGTTTAATTCCATCAAAATTTTCTTCTCTGGTATTATCGTGCAGGTGCCAAGGATATTCTCCGTCAGTTCTTATTGACTGTACTTTACAAAATAAATTATGCAAAACATCTGCCGCCTTAATAGCTCGTACTTCATTATTAGTTTCTCTAATTTGCTTTAAATGATACTCTGTTCTTTCTTGAAAATTGGCACCCGGCGGGTCGGTAACTGCCGCTACCAAACTAGCCACTTCTGCACCAAATATTTTCTGAATCTGTTCAATGGTAATAGCAGTATCCTCTACCGTATCGTGCAGTATACCGGAAATAACGACATGCTCTGGCATGCCCATTCTCATCAAAATCATCCCTACATTATATGGATGCATAATATAAGGCATATGGGCTACTGCTTTACGCACTTGTCCATCGTGAGCTTGCGCAGCTAATGCAATTGCCTTTTCCAAATGCTCAGATAGAAACATAAGTAAAAGAAATTATTTCCCGTGACACTGTTTATACTTTTTACCGCTCCCGCACGGACACGGTTCATTGCGGCCGGTTTTATTCTTGGCGATACCAGCTATTTTGGCATCATCAACATTATTTACATCCTGCTTAGCAAAAGCCGCCTCACCTCCTTTTAAAATCAATTTTTTATTTTGTTGCATAATGCTCGGCGCCACTTTCAAACCCATACTCACTTTATACACCGAATATACTACTTCTTTTTGAATTAAAGCCAACAACTCATTGAACATTCGATATGTTTCTTTTTTATACTCCACCAATGGGTCGTGTTGGCCATACCCACGCAGGCCAATACCGGTACGCAAATAATCGATGGCTACCAAATGGTCGACCCACAGAGTATCCAAGCCGCGCAACAATACTTGTTTTTCAATTTCCAACAAAAATTCTGGATTGTCTACCGCTTTGACCAGTAATTCGTCGTATTTTTGTTGAGCCAAAGCGTTCAAGTAATCAATGATTTCGGTGCGGGCCGTAACATCACCCAATTTAGTCTGACCATCTTTGCCAAACGATAGAATTTTTTCTTTTTCCTGACTGGAAAGCGGACAAATCGTGGCAACCACTTCGGACACTTCTTTCATATTCCATTCTTGGGCGTCATCGGCATTGGTGTGAAATGATACTAAGCCTTCAATTTCTTCATTTACCATCTGCAAGATCAGTGCTCGTAACTCTCCAGTAGTACTTCCGGTAGACAATTTTTCTTTTTCATCGCGATATTTTTGCAAAATCTGATTTCGTTTACCATAAATCACCTCGCGATGACGATTGAGCACATCGTCATATTCGAGCAAGTGTTTGCGCGTGTCAAAATGGAAACCTTCCACTTTTTTCTGAGCGGATTCGATTAGTTTGGAAATGGTTTTATTTTCAATCGGCATATCATCCGGCACTTTGAGAGTCTGCATCACGCTGCGGATGCGATCACCGGCAAAAATACGCATAAGATCGTCTTCGGTGGAGAGATAAAATTGCGTTTCGCCTGGATCACCCTGACGGCCAGCACGACCACGAAGCTGATTATCAATACGGCGCGATTCATGACGTTCGGTACCAATGACAAACAAACCGCCATTGGCGCGCACTTTTTCGGCCGCCTCTTTATCCGGCGGATTACCACCCAAAATAATATCCACACCACGACCGGCCATGTTGGTGGCTAGTGTCACCGCGCCGGCGCGTCCGGCCTGAGCAATGATCTCACCTTCTCGTTCGTGATTTTTGGCATTCAAAATTTCGTGTTTTACACCCTCGCGTTCCAAAAACAAACTTAACGCCTCATTTTTTTCTACCGAGATTGTACCAATAAGCACCGGCTGACCTTTTTCCTGTTTTTCTTTACACACCAAAGCAATCGCTTTGTATTTTGCTTCTTCGGTGCGATAAATCCGATCCGGATGATCAGTGCGATGATTGCCCTTGTTGGTCGGAATCACCACCACTTCTAATTTATAAATTTTGCCAAACTCCTCAGCTTCGGTCACAGCCGTACCGGTCATACCAGAAAGTTTTTCATACATACGAAAGTAGTTCTGGAACGTAACCGTCGCCATTGTCTGGCTTTCGCGCTGAATTTTTACACCCTCTTTGGCTTCTATAGCCTGATGCAAGCCTTCACTGTAACGACGACCGATCATTTTACGACCAGTAAACTCGTCCACGATGATCACCTCGCCATTTTCTACCACATAATCACGATCGCGCTTGAATAGCGCTCGCGCCCGCAATGCCGACTCCATGTGATGCACTGTGCCCATACCGCCATCGGCGTAAATATTTTCCACCCCCAACCATTTTTCCATTTTATGCAGGCCGCCTTCAGTAAGAGTAGATGAACGCATTTTTTCATCAATATTATAATCTTCACCTTCATTTAGACGCGAAACCAAATCGGCAAATTTATAATAAGTATCCTGCGCCTCTTCGGTGGGCGCAGAAATGATAAGTGGAGTACGCGCTTCGTCCACCAATATACTGTCCACTTCGTCGACAATAGCAAAATATGGCGGTCGTTGGGACATTTCTTGCAAATCCGGCACCATGTTGTCGCGCAGATAATCAAAACCAAATTCATTATTAGTACCATAGGTAATATCACACTGGTAAGCCTCTTGGCGGCTGCAGCTCTCCAGGTAATCTGACTCTACTTTGAACATACCTTTCACGTCGCGCGCTTTGTCCAATTCACTGCCTTCGCTTTTATTTTCCAGCGTAGCGCTCTTGCCATCTTCGGATGTTTTAAGGAGTGATACTGAAGAATATTTATATGACACCATCATATTCTGAATAATACCCACCGACATACCCAGTGCGTCGTAAATTTGCCCCATCCAAACAGCGTCACGTTTGGCCAAATAATCATTCACGGTGACTACATGTACACCACGTCCAGCCAGTGCATTAAGATATACCGGTAAGGTAGCCACAAGAGTTTTACCCTCACCGGTACGCATTTCCGCGATTTGTCCGCGATGGAGCACCACGCCACCGATAAGCTGGACGTCAAAATGGCGCATGCCAGTGACACGGCGCGACGCTTCGCGTACAACAGCAAACGCTTCGGGCAAAATATCGTCGAGGGTTTCGCCATTCGCGAGACGAGTCTTAAATTCGTCGGTTTTGAGACGAAGCGCTGGCATAGTGAGCGCCTGCAAAGACGATTCAAATGAGTTGATTTTTTCTACAATCGGCAAAATATCTTTGATAACCTTGGCATTGGGATCGCCAAAAACTTTAGTGAAAAATGACATATTTTACTGGTAAATAATACAAAAAACAGGCCTAAATTAGCCTGCGTATAATACCATGTTTAGTGAGGGTTGGCAAGGTAATCATTAAAAAAAGACCCCAAAACCGACGAGTCGGATATGGGGGGGGTAAAGGTGCATAATTCCGGTAAGTCGACAAAAAACGTTAATCTTTTTCGTCATAAATACCACTGAGTGCAAACAACCGGTGCTGGTGCTCTTTCTGACAGTTAATGGAACAAAATCTTTTCGAAACCGTTCCGTTCTTGCGCACCACTACCACATGAATATCACCGGGCTTAATCTGTTTTTGACAAACACAGCACCGTATCACATGCTTACCTTGATATAACACACCCTCACAAACCTTACTTATCGGTAACGTCGTCCCCATTTTTACGTCCTCCTTGTAACACGTGTTTGTACTCTTGGATCTTAAGTATATATCATATAGCCCATTTTAGCACTTTTGTCAATGGTAAATATTCATTTTTAGCCAATCACAAACGAAGACCAACTGCAAATAAGATGGTCTTCGTTTTTTATTTATAAATTTTGATCAAACTTATAGTTCGACTAATTATTCAAAAACTGACTTGTCTACCCGATAAAACACCCCAAGCGGCAATTTGTCAGTTTCGT
>CAYXJO010000003.1:0-94355 GCA_964465205.1 uncultured Gammaproteobacteria bacterium | reverse complement strand
GGCATATTATTTTCCACAGTATATATTTTCTCTTTCAACACCTCGCGTGTGTCATAAAAAGTAATGCACGGCTGAATAACTTCCACAAACGAAAATCCGCGGTGGCGCATGGCATCAGCCATCACTTTTTGCGTTTGTTTGATATCCAATGCATAGGTACGCGCGATAAAAGTCGCACCAGCATCAAGCATGAGATCGAGCGCGTTAATTGGCTCTTCCGGATTACCATATGGGGCCGAACGAGACTTGTGCCCCTTGGGCGTAGTAGGCGTGTGTTGACCGATGGTAAGTGCGAACACTTGATTATTATGCACAATCACCGTCATGTCGATATTTTTCTTGGCCGCATGGAGCAAATGATCCATGCCTTCGGCATACGCGTCGCCATCACCCACAAATCCCACCACTTTCAAATCCGGATTGGCAAGCTTGGCACCGGTGAGTACCGGCAATAATCGCCCGTGGAGTCCAATAAAACTATTTACATTCAAATAATCTGGAATCTTACCGTGACAACCAATGCCGGCGCCGACCGCAAGTTTCTCGGGACTGAGTTCACCATTGGTAACCAATTCGCCGACCGCATTTTTAAAAGCCGCGAGAATTCCAAAATTAGGACAACCCGGACACCAAGTATTGACGCTTTTTGTATTCAAATCGATCATATTAAAACTTTTTTAATATTTCTACCAAATCCTCTACCATAAACTGCTTACCATCATAACGCAAAACTTTTTTAATATTTTTGATATCGCACTTATCCCCTACCAAATCCGCCAGTTGGCCAGTCGAATTGTTTTCTACACAAATAATTTTTTTGGCACCTTTGAGTGCACCGACTAATACAGATACCGGCAGTGGTTCGACACATAATACTTGCACGAGCTTAATTGGTTTTTTAACTTCTTTCATTGCTTCTAGTAGCACACCTTTGGTTGAACCCCAAAACAATACGATATTTTTGGCGGTTTTGTTACCATAAATTTTTACCGGCTGAATGCGCGCAATATCTTTGGTGATTAATTTCATTTTTTTAGCACGCTTGTCTGTCATTTTTACAATCATTTTCGGATCTTCGGACATGAATCCGTGTTCATCGTGCTCATAACTGTTCACTTTCACTACCGCATTTTTCGTACCCGGAAACGCGAGTGGAGATACGCCGCTCGGAGTGAATCGGTAACGTGCATAATCCCCCGCGACAGTCGACAAAATTTTGCCTTCGCGAATTTTTAATTTGTCCACTGGCCACATGGAAGTGGTAACACTTTCGGACAAATGTTTATCCAGTAATACAATTACTGGAATTTGAAACTGCCAAGCCAAATTCATCGCCTCGCCACCAAGTAAATAACTCTCGGCCGCATCGCCTGGAGCCAAAACCACGCGCGGAAATTCGCCGTGGCCGGCGCTGCGTGCCATATTCAAATCGCCCTGCGCCGTACCGGTTGGCACGCCGGTCGCCGGACCGGGGCGCTGTGACAGCGCTACCACAAATGGTAATTCGGCTATACCGGCAAAACTAAATGTTTCTTCCATGAGCGCAAACCCGCCGCCGGAGGTGCCGGTCACAGCGCCCGCGCCGGCCCAAGCCGCACCCAGTACCATATTGGCCGCACCTAATTCGTTTTCCGCTTGAATTACTTTGAGATTGTTCTCCGGTGCTACACGCGCTAAATAATGTAAAATCGATGACGACGGTGTCATGGGGTACGCCACGTACATCTGCAACCCAGCTTTGATCGAGCCTTCCGCGAACGCCTCGTTGCCATCGGTCAAATGATCGCCCTTAATCGGTGGGGAAATTTTTAAAATATTTTTTGATACCACACCGAACGCATCGTAACCACGTTTGGCCAAAATAATATTATTCTCGGCAGCCCGCTTAAAATTTGCTTCAAAAATATTATTTAATTTTTCAAGCGGAATGCCAAAATATTTACATAGCGCTCCCAACGCCACTGCTGTTCGCAAAATCGGTTTGGCACCAACTTCTTTGGTCCAGGTAGTCATTGGTAAATCTTTTTCCGAAATAATCAATGCGCCTTTATTCATTTCTTTTTTGTGCAAAACAACAGTTTCGGCACTTAGTGCCACCAACACATCCACTTTGGTGTGATCATTCCAAATTTTTTCTTTACCAAAAGTTAGCCTGCAATAATTGTGGCCACCGCGGATAAGCGAGGGGTATTCAAACGAAGTAAAAATCTGATAACCACACGACTGCAATAGGCGCGCACAATTAAGCGCGATTTCTTTCACTCCATCCCCGGCGGCACCACCAAACAAAATAGTAGTTACATTCAACATAATTAAATTTTCTTATGACGACCCAGACGACTCTCGGCCACTTCTTCGGTAATCCAACCTTCTTTGAGCAAGTCTTTAATAGAATTTTCCATACTAACCATACCGTCTTTGGCGCCGGTTTGAATCGCAGATTTAATTTGGGCAATATTATTTTCGCGAATCAAATTAGCGACCGCCGCGGTATTCACCAAAATTTCGCGCGCCGGAACACGACCACCATCCTTGGCTGGTAACAATTGCTGGGCCACCACCATGCGCAACACTGACGATAATTGAATTAGGACTTGTTTTTGCCGTGCGCCATCAAATACATCCACAATACGTTCTACGGTTTCGGCGGCACTGGGTGTGTGCAATGTGGAAACTACCAAATGCCCAGTTTCGGCGGCAGTAAGTGCGGTGGCAATTGTTTCAGGGTCGCGCATTTCTCCCACAAAAATCACATTCGGATCCTGACGCAAAACATATTTTAGGGCGGCGGCGAACGATTTGGTATCCACACCGACTTCGCGTTGTTCTATTAAACACTTCTTATCTTCAAATACAAACTCAATCGGATCTTCTACAGTAACAATATGCGCTTTACGGGTTTGGTTTATTTCCTCAATTACCGAAGCGATCGTAGTAGACTTACCAGAACCAGTCGGACCGGTCACCAACACCAAACCGTCAAGCAACTTGGGAATCTCCATAAGTGTCGATTCAAAATGCAAATCTTTGGGTGTAGGAATTTCCGCCGGCACCAGACGAGCCGACAACCCAATACGTTCATCCTGTTGGTGTAAATTCACACGAAAACAAACCTCATCTACCTGATAACCAAAATCCAATTCTTTTTCTTCTTCGTATTTGGCTTTTTGTTCTTTGGAAACAATTTCCATAATACTGGCTTCCAATTCTTTGTTGTCTAATTTTTTATCAGATAATTCCTTGAGTTCACCTTCTATTCGTATCATTGGCAATTCTCCACCCACCAAATGCACGTCTGAAGCGCCTTGTTTGATAGCTTCTTTGAAATAGCTATTAATAGTAGCCATATATACTTATCCATTAAGTAAAATTACACTTTCATTATATATCAAATACCGCTCTTGAACAAGTACGCTTTTCGTGATAGGCTATACCTCATATCGGGCTGTAGCTCAGTTGGCTAGAGCGCATGCATGGGGTGCATGAGGTCGCACGTTCAAGTCGTGTCAGCCCGACAAATTTATCTTCAATAAAAAATGGACACCGACGGCCTAAGCCGATTTTGGTGTCCCGGTGCGATTATTCATCGCCCTGTTTTTCGTCTCCTTTCAAAAGGTCGATTGTCAACTGTACTGCTTCTCGCTTGGCTTTTGGCATCAACGGAAGCATTTCCGGCATTAGCTGATCGAGCAGACCAATTACTTCTTGATAGACGCGCACTGGACTACCATCAGAATACTTGGAGTCAGGTTGACCCAAGTCGCCGGCTTTGAACAGTTCGAGTACCCTACGGAAGTAGTGGAGATATAACCACAAAGCTCGCACTTTGTTTTGCTCCACCACGCGTCGAAAATGGCTTCGACGGTAGGTTGTTTCGTCCCCCACTTGCATGATATCAAGTAGGGACTTTTGTCCAGAATGACGATTGTCCAGCATGGCAGATACCATTTCGTGAAACTCTACCACCTTTTTACCTTCTACCACTGCTCGCGATAGCCACCAGTCCAGATCTGCTGTTTTTACACCGTCTTCATGCAAACGAGCCATCTCTATAGCTATGCCATAGGAGATAAATCCGTTTTTGACGGCGTCTTGGATATTTTCCGGCAGTTCCGCAAAGCGCAACGCCTTGCGGATTGTATCTGGCGATCGACCCACTTGGCGGGCAAACTTGGCTACCGGATATTTCGGATCTTGCAGGCGCAAAACCCGGAAAAGCTGGTAGTAAGCTTGCGCTTCTTCGTGAGCCGGCACGGGCATGTGAGTATTTTCGCTCATTTGTAGAAACAGCGCGTCCATGGTGGTTACGGCCACACATATACGCACTTCGATGAGCTCGCTACCAAAGTGCCGTCGGAAACATGTTCCTGGCGCTTCGACACCGCGTTCTTCGCGGCACTCCTCACACCCCTCTTGCCAAAGATGTTTACACGATCGGAACCGACGTTCACCGGCAAGCAGGATGTAATACCTGTTTTCTCCGTTAAAGTCCACCGCAGTGAGCCGATCCACAGAAAATGTGGTTTGCCACAACATATTGACCGTGGATACATACTCCTGCGCCTGGCCCCTAGTGAAACAAGCGACGGTGGGCGGATTGAGAATTCCTTTTTTGGCTATATCCAACGCCAAATGCTGGATATTCTCGAATGTCCGCCGCGGTTGCGGCAGAACGTTGATAAATGGCAATGCCACAGACGCGCCTTGATAGCGCGATTGGGCTGCCACCAATGCCCCGCTAAAAAGATCTGCTGTCACGAGTCCCTCCTTAGAATGTTTTTTCTACAGTTATTTTGTATTTATATGCATTGAAGCATATTAAAAACCACCAGTCAATAGACTGGCGGTTTTTAATTTTTATCAAAATTATTTTAATTTGGATTTCAGTTGATTTAATTTTAGTCGCATTGCCTCTTCGCCGGATTTAATTATCTTTTTGGCGTTTAAAAATTCTTTCCACCCAACAATACCGCCCACTTTGGTATCTGGCTCTACCACCACATCGGCACCAGCCACATCACGATCTGCCATGTTATACCGTGCAATATTAAAACATTGCTGACTAACAGAGAAAAGATTGTCGATCTTCTCTCGACGTGACAAAAGCAAGTGGTGAGCATCCAAATTTATCGCAACCACAATATCTGCACCCATTGCGCGTACTGAAGCAACGGGCACCGGTTCTACCAAACCGCCATCTCCCAACATTTTTCCGTTCAACAAAGTTGGTTTAAAAATGAGTGGCACCGACATACTGGCACGGGTCGATCTAGCCACATCACCCGAACGCAATACCACTTTTTCGCCCGATCGCAAATCCGTAGTAACTGCGGCGAATGGTATCAATAAATCTTCGAATTTCACATCGCCCAAAGTTTCTCGGATAAACTTCTCCCCTTTTTCTCCCCCAATCATTCCCCCGCCAATACTAAAATCGGACAAAATATTTACCATACGCTTCCAGTCCATTTGCAAAGACAGACGTTCAACACTGGTAATATTTTTATCACGAGCATACCAAGCGCCAATCCACGCTCCAAAACTAGACCCGGCGATGTAGTCTATTTCTATTCCAGCTTCAGTCAATACTTTTATCACTCCAATATGGGCCAAACCTCGCGCACCACCACTTCCCAAAGCCAAGCCAATCTTTAATTTTTTGGACATAAAATTGAATTATTGTATTTTTATTATACCACAAATAACTAATAAATTATAATAAAAAAGCCCCCGAAGGGGCTGTGTTACCAATGCAACATTTCCCCTATGGGGAGAATATTGTTGGTATTGATGTTATGGCGCTCAAAAACTTCTTGAGCTTCTTTGGCCCACGCGCGGGCCTCTATTTCCGATTGTTCAAACATGGCTAACACCCATGCCTGTTCGGACTTGATGCGCTTCATTAGTGTATCCGCGACGAAACGCCCAAGAGTGGTCGGCTCCACTCGATGCAACCATTTGGTAACTCTCACTCGCGGCATTCGACCTACTCGACGCGGTGTATCAGTCGCCGCATTGAGGCCGGCACGAATGATGCGGCCGAGACGCTCGGATTGCCTATCTCGAAACTCGACCATACTGCCATAATCCACCACCCCAAATGGGGAGGTGTTATTTTGACTCGCTCGAAACATCTCCAAATGTTCGAGCATGGTTTGGGGATCGGATCCCCTCTCCTCTTTCGACCGCAAAAGCGGACGGAGATGGTTAACAAATTCTACCTGGTAATGGTCGCTACCGTTATAATCTGCATGGATCTTCCACGTTGTCAAAAAATGGCGGGTTGGAAAAAATGCTCCATTATTATCTCCCCGGTCCACCCAACGCGCGAACCACACCGGCCAGATCACACACAAAAAAGGTATGGAGTCCGGGTACGGATTAATCACATACGGATTCCCGTCCACAATAATTTCTTGCGGCTTCAGGTAATGCGTATGTGCTAGGACGGCGTAAAGCACCACGGCCTGTTCGTCGTCTGTTAATTCCAGACTACTACCCATTTCCATGAACGTGCGCTGTAGCAATAGTGCCCCGGCTTCCGCATGGCGGATAGGTGTGGCAGATTCTTCATAGCGCGGAACCACGGCGCATCCCACATCGTGCAATACGCCGGCTATAATTCCGAGAAAGACATCCTCGGGCTTCGCTTGCAATTCCGAAAAAATGATTGCTGCATTAATGTAATCCCTGGCCATATGGCCAAGACCGTGGCCCGGCTCGATATCTTCGAATCTGATTCCGTTCTTGACCATATGATCAAGAACGTTATTAACGACCTTGAACGCCGCCGCCATTACTGCAGAACGGCCCATGCCATGACGGAACCATTTCCCCAGGCCAAGATTTGGATAGACGGCCAAGGCCTGGCTCGTAATTTTTTGTACCAACTCCAACTGATCATCCAAGTTCACTAAATCCTTGCGCATTTTTACCTTCTCTTTCCTTTAATTTTAATATGGTGTTGTGAATTTTAGTCGCATTAAAACGACTACAATAAAAAGAACCAAAGAACAACTAATCATAGCACAAAATAACTCTTTTGTCAAGTATTTGTACACTTCCATATTGTGTACTTGTGTATCCCCTTGATTTTTCACCAACAATATAGTAATATATGCATTATCCATACTTAACGGGGTGTGGCCCAATTGGCTAAGGCGCGTGATTCGGGTTCACGAGATTCCGGGTTCAAGTCCCGGCACCCCGACAAAAAAACAAGCTTAATCAAGCTTGTTTTTTCATTACTCAAAAAATACCAACACTAATGATATTTAAATCAAAAAACCATGCTTGGATTTTGACACCCTTATCAAATTGGTGTATATTATTTATGCATATTAAATTTAATACTATGAAAAAAATAAACATTCTACTTCTGCTAATGGCAATCATCATGCTAGCCGGTTGCGGTGCCAAAAAACCAGCGGGCAATACCGTGAACAGCGCTCCGGCCAATACCGACACCATCGCTCAAGCCCCGATAGTGGTCGACGGCTGCGGTGAAGATAAAACTTGCGCTTCTCAACTACTTACCGAATGTACAATTGGCAAATTTTCATATAACGGTTTCAATTTTGAAATAATTAACAAAATCACCGCCGGTTGCGTATCTACAGTCATCCATGCTCAAACAGGCGGCCAATCACGATGTTTACTCCCTCTTGGGTTGAGCAATGTGGACCAACTAGGTGATTTGATCGGTGGTGACCAGATTCAACTATCCGATCGACTAGTTACCGGTATTTGCAGCCCTCAATTGTCCACTATCTAAGAGCACCGTTCGTATATTATCTACCAAAAAACACTCCAGTAAATAGGAGTGTTTTTATGTATTCAGTCTAAATTTCTACCAGTGTCTGATCACCAATCACCAATCGATGAAAATCCGTATGCTCATCCTGTAACACATTGGCGTTTTTACCTATCAAGCTATTACCGATACGAATCGGACAATTAATCTGACAATTATCAAAAATAATTGAATCCTGTACCGTGGCCAATTTTATCGTACTACCGTTGCCGATAGTAGTATACGGCTCAATCACGCAAGTTTCCAAAAAACAATTTTCACCAATAATCACCGGCCCGGTAATTTTTACTTCCTTACCCACTTGTGTACCGGCCCCAATATGCACCTTGCCGCTGCAGGCAATATCTGGCGGACAAGCACAGTGCACTTTGAAATGTTCACCGTCCAATTGTTCCAGTAATAATTTATTCGCCAAAATTAAATCTTCCGGCTTGCCGGTATCTTTCCACCAACCGGTAATTTCTTCATAGCCCACTTTGCGACCAGACTTCAATAAATAAGTGTGTATATCAGAAATTTCATATTCACCGCGCGCACTTTTTTCAATATGCTCGAAAGCGTCAAAAAATAATTTACCCCCATATACATAAATACCGGTCACCGCAAAATTATTGGGTGGAGTTTTTGGTTTTTCCAGCACCGCAGTCAAAACGCCCTGTTCATCAAAAACCGGTACACCAAAACGTTCCGGGTCTTGTACTTGTGACAATGCCAACATACAATCAAATCCACCTTCATTAAATTTGTCCACCAATCCATTTAAATCCGACAGAACAATATTGTCTGACAGATAAAATATAAACGAATCGTCACCAATAAATTTTTGCGCCTGCTTCACCACGTGAGCAATCCCCTGCGGCCCGCCCTCTTGTTCAAAAAAAGTAATTTTAACACCCCAACGCGCGCCATCCCCCACTACTTTTTGCAATTCTATTTCGCCCGGATTGGTGTTAATAAAAATTTCTTTCACACCAGCTTTGACTACTTTTTCAATGGCGTGAAAAATCATCGGTTTATTGGCCAGTGGTATCAAGTGTTTATTGATGGTAGTAGTAATCGGACGAAGTCGGGTGGCGTGGCCGCCGCCGGTCAAAATCGCTTTGGTGATTGTCTTCATAAAAAATTTTAATTGATAATAATTATTACCATTTGATAATTGGTCTAATCAACTTCCAGTACCCAGACACAACCCAATTGCCAAAATCCATTAACGGACCACTGACACTTTTGTCATCAAACTCAATTTTATCAGCTGCGTTTTTTAACAGATCACTATCTGTGACGCGGATAATTTTTCTAACACAAGCGCGCTTAGATAGCCATAGTCGCCAATTTTTATAATTCAACCAATACGCATTCGCTTTTAGCCAAGATCCAAACCAACCATTTTTAATAGAAACAAGCAATTCTGCACACCCCACACCAATATGCATGGGCAAAAGCAAAAGCAACGTTCGCCACTTAAAATACATCAGCAATAAGCCTATTCTGTTTCTTTCCATTAGATAATATTTGGCTGGATTACGACCAAATTCGTACTCATGATAAAAAACCGACTGGGGGGCTAATATAATTCTATACCCCAACGCTCTTAAACGCAATGAGTACTCCAAATCTTCATGATAGGCAAAAAAATCTGTATCCAAAAGGCCATGTTGCTGGACCAAATCCACGCGCACCAACATCGCCGCGCCACTAGCATAGTAAATATCCTGTTTGGTAAAATTTCTATTAGCTATAGACTGGCGATAATCGCCACAATAACCAAAACCCAAATAGTGAAACTTGTTACCACTGGTATTAATTAAATCCATTTGGGGGTGAAGCATTATTAACGACTGAACCACACCAATAGTGGAATCTGCAATCATCGCTGCTACCGCTTCACCAATAGTGGTGCGTGTTATATAGCCATCCAAATTATGTAAATACACATAATCGAACCCATTATCTATTGCCCATTTAATTCCAATATTATGGCCCGCACTAAATCCCAGATTATTTTCTTGCGGTAAAAAAAATACATTAGGCAACTCCCTATTGCTGAGAGGTAATAATTTGTCAATGATAATCTGTCGACTACTACCGTAGTTCGGATGGGGATTATCCACTACTACAATTGCCAACCTGTCCTTGGGGTAATCCATTTCCTTCCATGCGGAAATTGCCCTTTCTAAAAATGGCTCACAATGATATGACAAATAAACAATGGCTACTTTAGGAAAGTTTGGCATAATATTTTTGAAATTTACGCCATTTCCATAAATATTTCAACCAACTAGCCAAATGGGCGCGCGCTAGTCTGTTTTTCACAAGCGCCATGATAGTGCCAGGTACTGCCGATGAGGCGCGTTCATAGTGATGTGCAATTATTGCTTCCGGAAAATAATAAACCGGCCAACCATGAAACCAAAGTTTGTTACACAAGTCGCAATCTTCCAAATACATAAAATATCTATCATCAAAATAACCAACTTCTCTCAATGCAGTATCACGCAGCATAAGAGCGGCTCCGAGCAGCCAGTCCACCGGGATGATTTGATTATGATCAAAATCTTTCATCTCCAAACGATTGGCATATTTTCTAACCAAACTATAACGCTTATCCCAATTCATCTGACGTAATGGTTTTACCAAAATAGACGGCCGGTCAAATCGATAACACGAATACTGCAATGTGCCATCTGGATAGACCAACTTTGGACCAAGCGCTCCAATCTTGGGGTTAGCATCCAAAAAATTAATCATTTTGGCAATCGTATGACCACCTGCTGGAATACGAGTATCTGGATTCAACACGAAATGATAGCGCGTCACGACCGCCCTAAATCCTAAATTATTACCTTTACCAAAACCAACATTGGCAAGAGCGTCTACATATTTTATTTTATCACCGAACGTGGACAGCGCTTCTTTTATGCCATCCTGATTTTGTGAATTATCTACTACGGTAATTTGAAAATCCAAATCCGTATTGGATAAATCAGTCAAAACTGACGGGATCAATTTTGATACATCGTCTTTGCTTTTATAATTTACGATAATAATATTAAGATCAAACATACCAAGCTAAATCTTTGATAATTCTTGTATATCATCTAACAAATAATCAGGTTTTGCGGCGGCGAGTACGTCTCTATCTTGAAACCCCCAGCCAGCCCCAACAGTTATCAAGCCGGCAGCTTTGCCCATCTCAACATCCCCAATTAAGTCTCCCACATAATAAGTACTTTTAACATTCAATGAAAAATTTTTCACTATCTTTTGTAGAGCTTCGATTTTATCATGCACCCCAGAAATCACATCTTCAAATACATTGTTCAAGCCGGCCGAATCAATCTCTGGAAAAATTTTGGAAGCATAATCAGAACTTACCACAAATAATTTGTGACCTTTTTCTTTTAAATCCAAAATAACTGGCACCGCGCCACCATAAACAACCGGCTCTGGTTCTTCTCGCATATATTTTTCATAACGCTTGTCCTGTTCCTCTTTGGTCAGCTCCGGTAGATAACGATTCCAAAATTTCATGTATGGAATGGTAAAATTTTTTCGCACCTCTTCTACTGATAAAGGTTCCTTGCCGAAATCTTCAAAAATTCTTCGATTTACTCGATAAAAATTGTCAAAATTATTCATTAATGTTCCAGACCAATCAAAAATAAATACTTTATTCATAAAACATTTTTTCTCTTATTCTTCGCCAATCTATCCGGCGATTTTGTATTGTTTGTTGACGTTTAAGTTTCCACACCCGACGATCTTTCCAAAGATTGCCCAGCCCCCGCAAAACCGATCGGTCACACAACAAAAAATAAACGAATTTCTTTATTTCATACCACAAAATCCAAGGAAAATCAAGGGCAAAGTTTTGCCATAGTTCATTTTTGTATAATACCGCTAAATGATTGCGATAACTAAAATAGCGCACTAACGGATTTTGTTTGACTTTATTACGGATCGAGGCTAAGTCGTCTTTGTGTTTACTCCCAAATCCGGTACGGTCGTGATACGCCACCGCATCATGCAAAACAAAAATTTTTCTACCAATCAAATTTATCCGATAGGACAAATCTACATCCTCTTTATACGAATTCAAGTTTTCATCGAGAAAGTAACCAAACTCATCAACAATATCACGACGAAACATGGCGATCGCGCCCGACACTCCCCAAACCAATTGGTTTCGCACACCTACATCATCATATTCACACCCCTCACCTATTTCTACCACGCGCCTATTACGAAAAACTCGCAGGCCTAACGAATCTACCAAATTGGTAAATTTCTGATTGGCAAAATCCCATTTCATAGTACGAGGCGCCACCGCGACCACCTCGGTGTGGCTCTCCAAAAATTTTAACATTTTTGCCACACAATCAGACGCTAAATACAGATCCTGATTAATAATCAAAAAAAATTCGGAATCACTTTCTTTTACAGCTTGATTGTGACCACCGGCAAAACCTTTATTGTGGGAATTTTTTATAAATTTATACGACACACCCAGAGTTGGAAGCAATCTTTCTATTTCTGCTATAGTATGATCACTAGACCCATTATCCACAATAATCAAGTCCCATGATTTGTTAGTTTGTTTAGCTAATGACTCAAACAAAAAAGACAAATACTTTTCTCCATTCCAAGTTACCAAATTAATTGTCAGCTTATTTTTTTCCATTTTCGAAAATATTTAATCGCACTGCTAAAAAAACGCCATTGTTTCCAAATTAATCCGCGACGCGAAAAACTCCTGCCGACCCCGTCTGCGCAAACTGTCGCCGGATTATAAATTATTTTATATCCAAGACGATGAATTTCGCGACATAAATCAACATCTTCCCACCATAAAAAATAGCGCGGATCAAACGCGAAGCCCAATCTGTCCACCAATTCTCTGCGCACTAACATAAACGAACCGCGCACACTGTCTACTTCCTGAATTTGATCCCATTTTTTTTCTTTATACAAATAATTATTCAAAATTTTAGGGAAAATATGCGGCAACTTAAAAAAAATAGCCAACACCTCTAATCCGGTCGGAAATCGTCTAGGCAAAGCATGGGGATTGATTTCACCACTCTTGGTAACCAATTTTCCGCTCACCATTCCAACCTCTGGATGTTGGGTCAAATAATCAACCAAAGGAACAATCGAGCTGCGCATTTCCATATCCGGATTCAAATACAAAAAATATTTGCCTTGGGCAATTTGTACCGCCTTATTATACCCACCGGCAAATCCGGCATTAAAATTATTTTTAATCAATTTAACGTTGGGAAAATATCGTTCAATCAGTGACGCGGTATTGTCCGATGAGGCATTGTCTAAAATTATTTCTTCAAAATTTATATTCTGGCAAGCGATACCCACTGATTTAATTTGGCCAGAAATATACTTGGCACTATTCCAAGTCACGGTTATTACTGATAAATCAATCATATTATACTTTGTACACTGACGCTCCGGCTTTGATAGGTCGAGAGATCTTTATCGCTACTTCTTCACCTGATATACCAGCCATCACATCTTGATGGTTGACTTGCATTGACTGAACCATTTCTTCAAACTCATCTTCACCGCGTTTGATGCGGATTTTGTCGCCCACTTTGAGAGATCCCTTTAAATCCACTACTACTACCTGTATTTTGTCAAAGTAGTGGACCACCTTGCCTAGTTCCTTTTTTTTACCAAATAACCAACTTAGGCACATATATTTAAAATAGTTTTACAAAACAAACTATCGACCTTTATTACTTAAGTTTTGTTTAAGAAAATCAACAAACGGAATTGCAGTTGGGTCAATTCCTTGTAACATCGCCGAATAAAAACTTACGTAACTGGATAGCACTAAAATTTCAACCAATTCAGCCATGCGACTACTTGCTGTAGTGTTGTAGGAAGAATAAGCGATATTGTTTTTCTCCAGTACTGATTTGGTAACTTCAATACGTTTTTTGATACGCTCATCGTAATTGTCAGATTCCAAAAACAAAAATATTACTTCTTTTTTATTAGACTCGGGATAAAGCGTGCCCTCCAAAAGATGATGGTTCATTTCCGGTAACAAAAAATACCCGGCCAAACGTTTGGCGTTTTCATTCAATTGATTGGCGAAAATATGAGCATTACCACACAGATGTTCGGCACCCACCACCCAAACGCTTTTTTTGGTCAACTCGCCAGCCAACATTTTGGCTCCATTGGTGGTAGTATTATTTTCCAAACCAAAATCATTATTATAACGTGCGCAAGTGGTCAAAATATCAGCCCAATCTTTATCCAAAAATGATAGTACCCCCACACTACGCAAAACAATAATAATACCGGCGATAGAATACCCCAGCCCCATTCTCGGCGAACCACACGGATTACTATTGGCTTCAAATTTTACAAAAAGAAAATTATTCTTTTCAAACCACTCGCCCAATTTATCACCCTTGGTGACACCAGTAATACGTGCTCCGGTTTGTCGCGCTGACTCCACAGCGCACAATACTTCTTCGGTGGTGCCGGAATAGCTAGACGCTATAACCAACGTCTGATTATCCACCCAAGCTGGGATACGATAATCATTGACTATCTCCAAAGGAATTTTACAAGTATCAAAATACAGCGATTTTATCACATGGGCCCCCAGAGCAGACCCACCCATGCCGATCACCAAAATTTTATTACAAGTTTTGTAATCATCAGATAAATCTAGATTGGGCAATTGCGACATTTGTGCAAATTGCGATTCCAACTGCTCAATACTGCCCAACATATTTTTGGAATCAAGATTTTTTACCGCCAAAATATCGTCTAAAATTCCATTCATATATTCATTAGATTATTGACTTTTTAAATTCTGCGCATATTTTTTTATAGTATCTTCGATAGCTTCTGCGATCGGACGCATGGCAATATTGTATTTTGGTAAATTCAAAGATGTCATAATATTGTTGGAACGTTTTTTGGCAGCCAATCCACACTCCACCAATTGTCCTTCAGTAATCCATTCATTGCTATGATTTGGATTAACATATTTTTCATACAAAGCAATAATCTGCTTGTGTGTAACAGAGCCGGGATTGGTACAATGGAATACTCCAGCGGCCTTATTCTCGATCAAACCGCGAAACGCCTTGATCATGTCTTCTACAATTGTCACACTATTTTCCACGTCGATAACTTTTTTATAAGAAACCAATTTATCGATCAGATTACCAGCAAACGGCACACTGTCAATTGGCATGCGAATACGCGCGATGCCGACATTTGGCAAAGTAGACAGAACTAAATCAGCCGCGTATTTGGATCGTGTATATACCGCCACCGGATTGGCCGGATCGTTTTCCGTCCACGGCCCACCGTGAGGAGAACTGCCATAAAAAATACAACCCGTACCCATATGCAACAAATAAACGCCCTGTTTGGCACATGCGCTCGCAATGGTAATAGGTAAAATAGTATTCCCGGCAATAGTTTCCAATTGATGAGTTTCACACCAATCCACATTCGGCTTGCCCACAATACCGGCCGCATTCAAAACCGCGTCGGGTTTATGTTCAGTTAACAAATCCAATACATCTTGTTCGGTGGTAATAATCTTGTCGCTAATAACAGCGTCGCCCCACTCTTGGGCACACTTGCCACCGAGCCAACCCTTGCCAATAATTAATATTTTCATAAAAATTTATTATCTAAATTTGAATATTATTTTCCGTATTGTTGTTCGTAAAACTTCAGATACTCTCCACTTTTAATTTTACGCCACCAATCCTCATTGTGCAAATACCACTCCACAGTGCGTCTCATTCCCTCTTCAAAACTCACACTTGGCTCCCAGCCTAAATCATTTTTTATTTTAGTAAAATTAATCGCATATCTACGATCGTGACCAGGACGATCTTTGACATATTCAATCATGTCTTCGCTTTTATCCAACAATTTCAAAATCTCTTTCGTGATTGCTAGGTTTGGTTTTTCGCTATTACCGCCAACACAATACGTCTCTCCTATTTTGCCTTTATGCAATATCGTATCAATTGCCGCGCAGTGATCACCAACATATAACCAATCGCGAATTTGCATACCGTCGCCATACACTGGCACTTTCTTGCCTTCAATCAAATTGGTTATAAATAATCCATGTAACTTTTCTGGAAATTGATACGGACCATAATTATTCGAACAATTCGAAATGGTAATTGGCAAACCATAAGTATGAAAATAAGCTCGAACCAAATGATCAGAGGCGGCTTTGCTGGCCGAATACGGACTACGCGGAGAATAATTTGTGTTTTCATCAAAAGGCGGATCTTGACTCGTCAATGCACCAAACACCTCATCGGTAGAAACATGATGAAACCTTTTATTGCCATTACTTTTGGCTGCCTCAAGTAAAGTATGGGTGCCAATAATATTGGTATGTATAAAAGCCGCACTGTCCAGAATCGAACGATCGACATGTGATTCGGCGGCAAAATGCACAATCGCATCTACATCTTTAATTAAACTTTCTACTAATTTCTTATCGGCTATGTCTCCTTTTACAAACCGATATCGGGGATCAGATTCAAAATCACGCAAATTTTCCAAGTTACCCGCATAAGTCAAAAAATCCAAATTAACTATTGAATAATTTGGATATTTATTCAATATATGACGAATAAAATTGGACCCGATAAACCCCGCTCCTCCAGTAACTAAGATACGCATATAAAAAATATTTTTATTATTTTAATCAATTATCTTATTACAAATAACACAGCGCGATTGTCAAAATATTGGCTACTTTCCTCGGCTCACACCCGCTACCAGCCCCATGGCGGCAAAAGCCATCATCATCGCCGAACCACCATGACTAACAAATGGTAATGGCACGCCGGTGAGTGGCAGAATTCCCACCATCGCGCCCACATTCAGACAAGACTGCCACGCTATCCACACGACCACACCTCCGGCCAATAAACGTCCAAATTCATCAGGTGCCTCTTTGGCAATTTTAAGTCCACGCCAACATAACAACAAAACTAAAATTACAAATGCAGCAGAAATCAAGAAACCTGTTTCCTCGGCCATTACCGCGAACACAGAATCCGCGCTGGCTTCCGGTAAATATTGAAACTTTTGACGCGAATTCCCTAAGCCCAACCCCCAAAAACCGCCCGAACCAATTGCCAAGAAAGCTTGATTGATGTGATACCCCACCCCGCGCGGATCTAACTCGGGATGCAAAAATACAGTTAGACGGGCGACACGGTATGGAGCCGCGAACATCAAGCCCGCAAAAGCAATAATTCCCAAAAGCCCTAAAATGATCAAATAAATTTTGGGAGCGCGCGCCATATACAGCATGATAAAAATAATTACTACCAAAATAGAAAGAGTGCCAACATCTGGCTGTAATAAAATTAATAAAAAAGCTGGCGCCAAAATTGCCAATACTGGCAATAAACCATTCTTCCAATCATGTATCAGTCGGGTTTTTTCCGACAACAAACTGGCCGCCATAATAACGATGGCTAGTTTGGCAAATTCAGAAGGTTGAAAAGTGGAAGGCCCCAAACCCAACCAACTACGCGAACCATTAATCACCATGCCTACTCCCGGTACAAATACCAACGCCAAAAGCAATAACGACACACCATAAATTACCCAACTTAGTTTACGCCAATTATCATATTTGATTCTGGCCAAGAACAAAAACGCAATTATACCCGGTAACAAACCATACCACACCTGACGTTTTATAAAAAAATAAGTATCTTTGAACTTTTCATAACCAACCGGCGCGCTAGCTGATGTCAAAATTATCAAACCGAATATTACTAAAATACCCAAATAGATAAGAAACCAACGATCAACCTTATGAATACGGCGCTCATCATGCATATTAAATATTTAAACCCACAATTAACCAAATCGCCATCGACAAAAATAATTCTAACAATGCAGTAAAGAAACAAAGAAAACGTGCCAAAAATTTATCATTACGATAGCACAAAAAAGCTATTAAAAAGTTAACTATCAACATCGCTGATCCGCCTATTGGAAGATAATACATCTTCCACCAGTCCCCCACCAAATCGACACCAAAAAGCGAAGTGTAATGCAAAAACACCTGCCCAACACTAGCGTGAATATGCGCAATCACGTACCACCATCCCCACAACTGCAAAAAACCGATAAGAATCAAAGGAATAAGGATCCACCAATCACGTAAAAACAATTTTGGTGAGTAAAGCATAAATAAACGATAAAAAACCAAACAAAGTTCGATTTTTGTTCATTTTTAATTACATTTATCCTATCATTTTTGGACTATTTTGACAAGTTGAATTTTAGGGCCCCAAATTCATTTTAGGCTTGACAAAATTTAACCAAAATGATATTATGAAGGCCAGCATTAAAAACCTCATTTTTAAACAATATGTCTCATAAAAAAGCAGGTGGTTCTACACGGTTGGGCCGCGATTCACAAGCGAAACGTCTTGGTATCAAGGTCCACGCTGGAGAAGCTATTAAAACCGGGATGATCATTGTCCGCCAACGCGGTACCAAAATTCATCCGGGAGTAGGCGTAAAAAAAGCTGGCGACGATTCTCTGTTCGCTGCGCGCGCCGGTAAAGTCAAATTTACCCAAGCCAAACGCCGCCGTTTTGACGGCAGCCTCAAACTGGCTAAATTTGCTAATGTAGTAGTGTAAGCCAATCTAAAACTAAAAACGGTTATACAATTTTTGTGCCTTACTAGCCCACATTGATATAAAATCAATATTCGGGCGAGCTGGGCACTAAAATTGTATAACCGTTTTTTAATTTGAATTTATTCTACTTTCCATTCTTTTTTCAGTTGAGCAATGCCGTCTTCCAATTTAATAGTTGGCTCCCAATCGAGTAGCTCCTTAGCTTTGGTATTATCAGCACCGGAAAACCTGGGATCACCCAACCGAGCCGGTATATAAACAAATTCTCCGCCCATGATTTTTACCAACTCATTCACTGTAGTCGGGCGACCACAACCAATATTAATGCTTTCGCCCTTACCCACCCGATCGGATTGCATAGCCAAAATATTGGCACGCACTACTTCTGCCACGTGCACATAATCGCGATAATATTCACCATCACCACAAACAGTCATTGGTTTATTTTCTTGTTTTTGTTTTAAAAACTTACCTACCACCAGAGCGTACGCGCCATCCGGATCAAAATACGGTCCATAAACATTAAAATATATCAAACTGACCGTCTGCAATCCATATAATTGGGAAAACAAGCGACAATACTGTTCGCCAATAGACTTATGCAAAGCATACGGACTGGAAGGATTGTGTTTAGCCTGCTCGTTTAACAACTCGTGACTATCCCGCTCACCATACACCGAGGCAGAAGACGAAAACACTACTCGTTTGATATTATGACGACGAGCGGCGAGCAAGACTTGCAATGTACCACCCACATTCACATCATGCGTAATGTCGGGATATTCTACTGAATACGACACCCGCGGCAACGCGGCCAAATGAAAAATACCTTCAATCCCAACGCACACTTTATCCAAATCTGCCGGATTTCGTACATCCCCATCTACATAAGTCGCGGCCGTATGGTGGCGTTCTGATTTTTTCCCGGCGACATAATTATCCAATACAGTGACGGTGTGGCCATCAGCCAAAAGCTGTTTGACCAAATTGGCACCAATAAAACCCGCTCCACCAGTAACCAGGTAATGAGACATAATTATCTTAATATATTATTTACGATCATTAGAAACAAAGTGGCTGCCCACCGCTACCAAATCAAACCCCGCCGCAATTAAATCACCATACTGTTGAGCTAACATTCTACGTCCATCCATTACCAAATACGGCGATTTACATTGCCCCAGAATCAAATCACCCAAAGTACGATACTTTGGCCAATCAGTGGCGACGATTGCCGCTTGTGTGTTCACTAGCGCGTCAGATTCGTTATCAAAATATTTTATTTTATCAAATCGAGCATCTTTGGTGACATCAAACGCTTTTTTGAACATCGGAATCGATACCGGATCATGCACATGAATTTCTTTTACTTGTTTTTCTAGAAGAAAGTTTACGATGTCAATACTGGGAGCATTTCTAATGTCGTTAGTATCTTGCTTGAAACTTAGCCCAAAAATCACCACGACTTTATCATGCCAATCAAATCGAGCATCTCGTTCCGCCCGGCCAATAAACAGCTCCAACTGTCTGCGATTGGCCAAATAAGTTTCATTTACCATCACTGCGTTTTGTCCATTGGTCTGTAATTGATAAGCCAAAGAACGCGCGTCTTTTATAAAACAACTACCGCCCGCATACAAACTATCATAAAGACCCCAATTACCAATTCTCGGTTCACTGACTAATATTTTTCGCACGTTTTCAAATTGCAAATCCGCAAAAGTCTCGCAAGCGCGGCCAACCACATCAAAACACACCGCCAATTTGTTAAATAGCACATAATTGGCTAATAGTTTACCGGCCGCCGCCTCTTTGGGATTCACTTCAATATACTGCACGGTAGAAGATGTGCAAAATCGTTCATACAATTTGCGCATCACCACAAAATCGATGTCGTTCCAGGCGCCCACCACAATTCGATATGGGCGAATAGAACAATGTACCGCCTTGCCTTCCACCAAAAATTCTGGATTGGACACAGCCCCACAATTAATAACACCGGCACTCTTTAACACCTCATCGGTTTTATTTATCATATCTATCGGTACTGTGCTCTTGTTCACTACCACCACATATTTTTCTTGTTTTCCACCATTGCGTTTAGCCAAACTCTTGGATATTTGCTCTAGAGCTGTAAGATAATAACTCAAATTAGTTTCACCAGTCTCCCCTACTTCCGGTGTTGGCAAACACATAAAAATCACATCGCAATCATCCAAAAATTTATCCACTTGACCATAATCGTAAGTAAATCGAATTCTATCTTTATTCTTAATCAACAAATCTGCTAACCCATCCTCAAACAGGCAGCTTTGTATAGCGTCACGATCTTGCGAGCCGAGCATTTCTATTTTTTTCTGATCGGTATCAAAGACCAAAGTTTCGTGCCCGCTATCGGCCGATACTGCCGCCGAACAACTCCCCACAAAACCTCCACCAATATATAAAACACGCATAAATTATCTAATTATAGTTTGGAAATATTTAATAGTTTTTTCTATTCCAACCTTCCAATCCACCTGTGGCTGCCAACCTAATTTTGTTTTGGCCAAAGTGATATCCGGACACCTTCTGGTGGGATCATCTGTGGGTAAATCTTGATATACTATTTTACTTTTTGATCCCGTCATTTCAATAATAGCTTCGGCCATGGTTTTAACGGTAATTTCTTGGGGATTCCCTAAGTTCACCGGACCGATAACACTCCGGTCACTAGCCATCATCTTTACGAAACCATTAATTAAGTCATCGACATAACAAAAACTACGCGTCTGGGTGCCGTCACCATAAATAGTAATATCTTCATTTTTCAAAGCTTGGACAATAAAATTTGACACCACCCGGCCATCATTACTATCCATACGGGGACCGAACGTATTAAATATACGCACCACCTTTATGGGCACGTTATACATACGATTGTAATCGAAAAACAAGGTCTCGGCGCAGCGTTTGCCCTCATCATAACAAGCACGTGGGCCAATTGGATTCACGTTGCCCCGATAAGATTCTACCTGGGGATGAACGCTTGGGTCACCATACACTTCCGAGGTCGAAGATTGGAAAACAACCGCACCTTTGGTACGGGCCAAATCTAAGATATTTATTGCGCCGATTATATTTGTTTTAACAGTAAATATCGCATCCCGTTGATAGTGAACCGGCGAAGCGGGACAAGCTAAATTGTAGATTTCATCTATTTTGTCGTCTAAATTTAGAGGATTAACAATATCGTGTTCAATAAACAGAAAATTTCCATTACTCTCTAAATGTTTTATATTTTCTCGACTACTAGTAAATAAATTATCAACACAAATCACCCGATACCCATCGGCCAACAAACGTTCGCACAAATGTGATCCAATAAATCCCGCTCCGCCAGTAATCAATGCTGTCTTCATATTATTTAAAATAATTTATCACTATAGCTATACCCAATCTCAATTTTATGCCCACCCACACCACAATATTCAGAACCAAATTGTGCTGATGATAAAAATGTTTGCGATAATAACGCCACATTGCATCATAAAAATTACTGAGTGCACTTCGACGGCGTTTTTTGCTACTTTCTCCTCCCAAATGCACTATCTTGGCAGCGCTCACGTATACTATTTGCCCACCACTGTCATACACTCGTTTACAAAAATCGATGTCTTCTCCGTAAAAGAAAAAGTTCTCATCTAACCCCCCACAGGCTTCATAAAAACCACGTCGAAACATCATTGCCGCACCAGAAATAGCCTCGGTTGGGCCAGTAGTATTTGGATCATCATTTTGACGCTTGTAACCACTAACCAGTTTACTGTGTTTAAATATCTTTGTAAAGCCAAAGATATGAAAAAATGAATTAATAGGATTAGGCAAATTACGCCGGCAGGCATGCTGGAAAGTACCGTCTTTATTGAGTAATTGCGGGCCAACCATGGTAACGTCTGGATGTGTATCTAAAAAGTCAACCAACATTCCAATAGCATTATTATGCAATATGATATCTGTGTTTAGCAACATCATGTACTCTCCCGAAGCAACAGCCATCCCTTGATTATTGGCTTTGGCAAAACCTAAGTTATCGTCATTGGCGATTAATTTCACTTGCGGAAATTCTTTTTTCAACATTGTGACACTGTCGTCACCAGAATTATTATCTACCACTATTACTTCATAATCTAATCCGACCACATAACGAGAAATCATGACCAAAAGCTGGCGCAACAATTCCTCGGTATTCCAATTGACTATAATGATTGATAATTTCATAATTTAATAAAACCACAAATGACTACCATCAAATTCGTATTTTAAATCACGATTGCGTTCGCCTATTGGCCTGGCAGGTACGCCACCCACTATAGTATATTGGTCCACGTCTTTTGTCACTACCGCCCCAGACGCCACCACCGCGCCTTCAGCCAATTTTACTCCAGGTAATACAATCACACGCCCACCCAGCCATACACGATCAGCAATTACGATTGGTCCACCTTTATTATTACTGCGAAAATATGGATCATTCACATCGTGCTCATCGGTCCAAAGCCAAACACCAGTACTCAAATTCACATTTTTACCAATAATCAAACCATTGCGACCATCCAACTTGCTTTCATCGCCAATAATAGTACCTTCGTCGATTGTAATATTCCACGGACTGCGAATTTCTGCACCACTATAAATCACCGCTCGTGAACCTATTTTCATACCAAATACATGACGATATAAAAATTTTCTAATAAAATGCGACGGAATTCTACCAACAATAATAATTTGGTAACGAAAAAATCCACTAACAGCTACTGCTATAATTTTTTTTATTTTGTTTTGTTGGCTACCAGATACTTCCTTTGATTCAACAACCCCCGATTGATTACTATTTGTCTTGCGGTGCTGAGCCAGTTTCACATAGACCAGACAAAACAACATCCTCAACAAAAACCAAATTAAATATATTGCCAACAATGAGATCAATACTAAAAAAACAGTATTAAACATATTTTTTATGCATTATTCTTTCATAAACCCCAACCGGCCAACCAGCCATTTTTGCACAGTCTCCCAAAGCAATAACTATGGGTAAAACAACCAAACCAATCAGTCTCGGTATAGTCGGCAGTGTCTGAGTAAACACCAACCAACGTTTCCAAAATTTCCAACAATAAACAAATAACCCCAAAATAATCGGCCAAACAAATAACCAACTAACATCCCCCGCCAACCACAACAAAATGACAGCAGCTCCATAAACAGTATACCTGGTTAATTGTCGCCCTAGCCACAAATTGCCATGGCCATCACTTTTGGTATAGCGATACAACTGTTTCAAAAACGCGCGCCAATTCGGTCTGGGACGCCAGAACACCAAGGGCTCTCGCACTAATGTCGGCTTGCCAAATAATTTGATAATCGCCAAATCAAAAACTATATCCTCACAAATTGGAATCCATTCCGGATAACTACCTACTTTCTCCCAAACATCTTTGCGAAAAGCCACTGATCGACTAGATGGCAACCAATCTTTTCTAAATTCACTCGGGGCAGGGGTGGTAGCGGCAGCAATCAAATATTTTCCCATGTTATCTTCACGCTCCAACCAAGGACCAAAAGCCGAGGCGGCCCACGCCACATTGGGATTAGCAAACACGTTTGTTAGTTTACGAAACCACTCTTTATTATAAATACAACCAGCATCTGTTACCACAATGATATCGCTGCTGGCCTGGCTGATACCATAGTTTCTCCCCGAGGCAATATTGCCCGGTTTACTAAAAACTTTCAAAATTTTATTTTGCGCAGCAAAACTATCAAGTAATTCCCGCGTACCATCAGTCGAACCGCCATCAACCACAACTATTTCATCGGGCAGTACGGTTTGATTCAAAATACTCTCCAACCAACGTTGCAGGTTTTGACGCTCGTTTAAAACTGTGATTACTAGAGAAAACATACAATTATTTTTTTAGTCCTTTTATCCAAATACTTAATCGGCCAAACAAAAATATTTCTGCGAGAATAAAATATTTTCTAAAACCAGTGTAATTTTTATTGACAAATATTTTTAAACTTTGCAAAAAAATTTTTAAACGATTAGGGTCGGTTTTTTTCTTATAGCTACCCCCATAAACATGCATTACCGGATCAGTGTTGACAGCTAACAACTTATGTCCGGCCTGTTTTATTCTCCAGCATAAATCAGTTTCTTCAAAGTACATAAAATACTCCTCCCCCAATAATCCCACCTCGTCTAATATCGAACGACGAAACATACTAGCCGCACCCGTAATATAATCCAAAAGCAATCCCGTTTCTGGAATCGGCTGTGGGTACAAAGACATTCCGCGTATTTTGCGCTTTAAAGTTTGTGGAAAAAAGAATGAAACGGGAAATAAGTATAATAGAACATTGGTTGAAGTTGGAAAAAATCCGCCCACCGATTGCAACGATCTGTCGGGATACACCAACGACGGCTCGACACCCACAACTTCTTTATGTGCTTCTAAATAATCAAACAAATTCAGCAAACTATCCTTCCCTACTTCAGTATCGCTATTCAAAAGCCAAATATACGGCTGATCAACATACTGTCTAATGGCCAAATTGTTGGCTTTAGCAAAACCTATATTATCTTCATTTTCAATCAAAGTTACTTGCGGAAATTCACTTCTAACCATCGCTGCACTACCATCTTGAGAATTATTATCTACAACAATAACCTGCGCAGGTATGGCCGAACCACAAAATAACGCCTTCAAAGCTTTACGAGTTAAATCTTTAGTGTTGTAACTAAGCATTATTGTAGAAACTGGTATTCGCATACTCGAGATTACCTTATCACATTATTTAATTTTTTCCAATCGCCAAAATTCCACCTTGGTATCTTGAAATACCTGTGTTTTTTCGTAGCCCTGACTAATAAGAAAATTGTAAATACTATCACTAGGATCATACATGTTGGAAAGAAAACGCGACAGGTATATCACGTCGTTTTGTGAGCCACCATACTCCGAATAAACTCGCTGAATAGAGGAAGTTGAATTACCGTATTGTAAAAAGCTGGATTCCGGCATCAGGTGATGACTGTAGTAAGACCAGGGGGTATAAAATAAACTACTCGGGGTAATGGATAATCCACGAACAAACTTGTGAGAAGTATAGTCGTTTTCAATCATTCCGACAGCGCTCTTCCAATTCTCTCGTTCATATGACTTAACAAAAAAATAATTATATAAAAAAACCAAATTCAAAATCAATACCACGGAAAAAATAATCCAACTTATTTTTTTATTAGTAATAGCCATGGTATTGCCAACCAATAAAATAAAAAATGGAAAAGCAACATAAAAATACTTTGGATCAGGCACGGGGAATTTGATATGTGAGGCAATCAAAGTCATCCCAAAAGATAGAACAAAAAAACTCAAGATGAATTTATTAATTAATCTGATTCGCCACACCAACAACAAAAAAACACCAAAATATATTAGTAAACTAAGCGCCAACAAACCATAAATATGTTGTTTGCCGTTTAACACATTAATTCTGGCACCGATAAAACCAGAAATAGCCACCACGGCTTTCAAAAATATATTAAAATTTTCTTTATAATAGTAGGAGTAGTCAAAGCTATTTGCACTGGATAATATCTTTAATACCGGAATATAGGCTAGTGCCAATACCACGTAACATAAAAATAGTTTTTTAAACTGCCTTTTGTCTTTATGGAACAGCAAAATGATAAAGTGGGAAGTAAACCCAAACAAAACCAACACATTGGTATATGACAAAATTAACGCAGTTAAAAAATAACCAAGTAGATATTTTTTGGAATTATTATTCAGGAATAGTATTGAATAAAAAAACCAACTATTCAAAAGCAAACAAAAAATCAAGAAAGAATAAGATCTCACCTCTTGGGCATACAAAACCGCGAAAGGATTGGTGATAAAAATCAAACTAGTGAGTATGGCAATACGACGCGAATTGAATAATCGATTGACCCAAAAATAGATTAAAATGCTACTGCCCACAAAAAACAACACCGATAAACTTCTAATTGAAAATACCGAATCGCCAAATACCAACTGCCAAAAGTGCAATACGGAGTAGTATAGCGGCGGATGCAGGTCCGACTTGGGAACATTCTCCCAGATCCACAATAATGGTTTTTTGGCAGCCCACACTATACTAATCGCCTCATCAAGCCACAAACTTGGACGCGCCAACCTAAACATGCCAACTGTCAAAGCGGTGATGGTCACTAAAATATAATCAAAATATTTATAGGCAAAAATTTTTTTACACCACTCATTATGGATAAACATAAAAAATTATAAAAATTCGAAATGGCCAATAGTAAGATACCCGGCAGACGGCATCAAATAACTCTTGCCAGTCAAACCTAAATCCTTAAAGGTTTTTTTAGTAAAAAGCTCTTCGTCACTAAATGTATTGGTGCGACCCAAGCGACGATTAATCGCAAATAGCCACCGAAAGTAAAAAACATCGTAAGGCACCTCGATAAAGACACATTCCTTGGCCAAACGTTTTTGTTCGGCAATCAAGGCGCGCTGTTCATCTTTATTGTAATGTTCCAACAAGCCCAAGGAATAAATAATATCAAATTGCTTATCTGGCAGATTATTATTAAACGCATCCGCAAAAACAAATTCACAATCCGGATTGGCATCTTTCGCCATCTTGATCGACTCCTGCGAATAATCCAATCCTACACATTTCTTGGCACCCATTTTTTTGAGATAACTCATGGTCAATCCTGACCCCACACCAATTTCACACACAGTTTTACCAGCTACCGGATAATGTTTATTGATAAATTTGGCAAAAGCTCTGGCAAAATAATATTTGCGAGCAAAGGCTACTAAAGTATTAAAGAGGGTTTCTTTGTTTTTATTTTCTCGCCAATACTGATCCCAATAATGCTGATTTTGCATATGAACTGTCTTAAATATTTTATATATTATAATCGCATCAGGCAAAATAACTCCTGATTTAAAATTTACTTATTATTATTTATTCTACCTAAAAAAATAAATTGAACAGCAAATAATTCTGACCACCCGAATAATATCTTTTTCCCCAACCACTCCATATTTATTTTTTTAAACCAAGTTTCGAGATCGCCTCTGGGTCGAAAATTTAAAACCTCTAAACCACACCGTTCAATTAACATCTTAGCTGTCTTTAAAGTATAAAAATGAAGGTGAGTTTTATCCATAATACCACAATCTTTCATGTTCCACCTCCCTAATAACAATGATAGCCGCACAGAATAATGTGCTATATTTGGCAAAGAGATAATTACTTTTCCGTTGGGAGCTAAATTGTTTTTTATTTTCTGCAATACTAGTTCTGGTTCGACAAGATGTTCCAATACATCAGCTAAAATAATGTAGTCAAAATGTATTCCTGCCAATTCTGCAATGCCCTCTTCCGCGTTCTTATTTATTATTCTTACATACCCCCTTTGTTGGGCATCTTGGGCAGAATCAGTATCTGGTTCAATACCATAAACCTCACATTTTTTTTGTTTAATCAGATACTCGCCCAAATACCCACCAGCACAACCAATGTCCAACACCTTACTATTGTGGTCAACTTGATTTAATATCAACATGTGCGTACTGGTCGCGTCTTTTAAAAAATAATAAACCATTTTTGAAGACATATAATCGACTAAATAATTTGATACTTCCTAACAAAATCATCTACTGCGCCGACCTCAAAATCACCGACTCGATCTCTTATCTCTAGATCTGTCCAGTCCCACCATCGAATTTTCATCAATTTACCAATAATTTCTTCATTAAATCTGGCACCTACGATTCTGGCAGGGTTACCAACCACGATGGCATATGGTGGAACGTCCTTGGCAATCACTGATTGAGCACCGATCACGGCTCCATCACCAATATTTACACCGGATAAAATTGTCGCATTCATTCCAATCCAGACATCGTTGCCAATAACGACCGGACCTTTGGTAGACGATTCTAAATCAATACTTCTAAAAAACTTAGCTTGTAAAGGATAGTTGGAAACCTTATTTTTATGATCATGATTGCCCCCGACGATAATTTTTACTTGACTAGCTATTGAGCAAAATTTTCCAATCCGGCATTTTTCTTCTTGCCTCCAAGCATATACACGCGCACTAGGATGAACATACGTCCAGTCTCCTACTGTCACAACATTATTACAAAAAGAATTTTTGGTTAAAAAATATCTTGCCCTGAGCGCTTCAATTTGACCATGTGTTTTACCTAGGCACCGCCAAAAAAGTTCTATTCTACTTAACAATTTTGAAAATAAACTCATAATGTATTTTTATTTTTTTTATTTAATGACCATATTCGTAAATAAAGTAGGACGTAATACCAATATTGCTGTAATAACAGATTGAGTCCGGTAAAATTTGTTCCCAGACCATTCTTAAGTTGGCCAAAAAATATTTTTAAAGGGTGAAAAACTATAAAAAAAATCGGATGTCTTCTAACCTGTTTAGTGTAATTAACCCATTTTTCTGGACTAATATTAAAACATTTGATCCTTGCTAATTCGGGAAAAAAATATTTCGCGTGAATTGGCACCCATTTTTTCGTTTTTTTCAAAAAAGCAGACCAAGCGACGTTATTATACGCCGGACGGTGATGCAAAAATATGTCTAATGATTGAACGCCACCATCTACCAAGCCCGAATCATGCGGTACACCGATGTAATGGAAATGATCTTTTTTGTATAAACACAGTTTCTTTAAACCCGAGAAAGTGATGGCTTTTTTCCCGTCCCAAAGTTCCCATTTTAACAAGAAACCATTATATTCATCGTGGCTTATTAGTTGTTTTATCCGTTCATGATCAGTGATATCTAAATATTCATCCGCATCAATTTGTAATACCCAATCACCTTTTGCTTGATTTAAGGCGAAAACTCGATGTTCTTCCGCTTCCCCAATATGTGGCTGCACAAAAATTTTATCAGTATATTTTCTAGCGATTTCCAAAGTACGGTCACTACACTCACCGTCGTGAATAACAATAATTTCATCAACCAAATCTTTGATGCTGTCCAAACAACGGGCGATCATTTTTTCTTCATTGTAGACCACCAAGCAAGCAGATAACATAAAAAATTAAATTCCTAATTTACTATAACTTTCTCGGTTCTCCCAAAAGATGCGCCAAACACATCCAGGATAATACCTGCACTGCTCCATTATACCAAATATATTAGCATACCGAAGCGTAATTTGTAATAGATAAGGAGACAACAAACACACTACCAATGACACCAAAACCACCCACCGATATCGATTAGCAATTCGATACCATTCCAATATTCCGTAAGCTGCAATTGCAATAAATAGCCAAGCCGATATAAATACTGTTCGACCAATAAATATTGGCCATGCAAAATACGACAGACTGGACGGAACTATTGCCAAAAAATAAATTTTAATATTTTTATCTATCGTGTGCCAATTTTTGTATAAAAAATATAACCCGATTAAAACAAAAATCCACAAAATATTATAGGTCGTAACATTGACACCGAACCATTTAATAAACGTATAATGTTGTTTTGCGTAGATTTGCCAATTCCAAATAAACCAGCGGCCAGAATTATAGGCAACATCGGCGCCCCGGATATTGTTGACAACAATGGCAATTAGAGGCAAAACAGAAAATAAAAATATGTGCGTCAACTTATTTTTCCATGACACTTGATTAATCAAAAACAAAATTCCTACAAATAACGCCCCCATACAACCGCTCTCTTTGGTGAGTACCCCAAAAGATACAGATACACTCCCCACAAATAACCAGCGCCAATTTTTGTCTTCCCACCAACACCAGCCACAATAAATAGTAAATAGAAACCAAAAATACCCGCCAACATCCTGTACTTGTGTAAGGGCGTAACGCAACATGGGATAGGCAGTCATGACAAATAGTGCACTCACCAAACCAACCATACGATTCTTGAATACTCTGCCGAGTAAATCATAAGTAACAAATACTAAACCGAAATAAAATACAATGTTTATCAATATCAAACTCTGCGTAGCAGAAAGAAAAAACAAAAAAGTTGAGGACACCACAGCATAGAACGGATTAAGATAACGATTTTGATAAGCAAAATAATCTACTTTACCTTTGAAAAAATCAATCAAATATATAAAACCCTCGGTATCATTGTTGATATGGAAACCGAATAAACGCCAAAAAATAATTAAATTGGTAGTGGCCAGCACCAACAAAATCAACCACGGTTTACGTTTGAATAGATTAATTAAATAACCCATATTTAACAATGCAATAAAGCGCTTTAAAACCATCTTTCCAGGTTATCTTCTTCCCTTCGGCGTAGGTGCGACCATTATAAGAAATGCCTACTTCAAAAATTTTGATATCTTTAATTTTGGATAATTTAGCCATGATTTCCGGTTCAAAACCAAAACGATCTTGTTCTAATTTAATACGCGACAGAATATCTCTTTTAACTAATTTATAACAAGTTTCCATATCACTCACATTCAAATTGGTAAACATGTTAGAAAAAACTGTTAAAATCTTATTCCCAACATAGTGCCAAAAATATACCACACGATGGGCTTCGCCGCCCATGAAACGCGAACCCAACACAACATCAGCTTGGTATTTATCCACCGGAGCCAACAAATTAACATATTCATTGGAGTCATATTCCAAATCAGCATCTTGAATAACCACATAATCACCGGTCGCTTGAGCAAAACCAGTGCGTAACGCTGCCCCCTTACCACGATTGGTATCGTGATAGAGCATTGTGAAATTAGTGTTCATAGCTCGCAAGCGCTCTCGAGTGCCGTCGGTAGAGAAATCATCAATCACAATGATTTCTTTTTCCCAACCGGGGACATCAACGTGTTTGATAGTGTCTAATACTTTGTCAATTGTTTTAATTTCGTTGTAAACCGGTATAATGATACTGAGTTTCATATTTTTTTTAAATCTACATTATAACATTGATAAACAAAACCACAGTGGTCATCTCGCAATATCTAAAACTTTTAACGAATCAGTACTAACTAACACATTTTTACCAATCCCAAATATTTTTCCCATTTCTATGTCACACTTCGAATCGCTGATTAGTACAGAATTTTCTTTATCTATACAATATTTCTTTACCGCCTGTTCTAACATTCCCGGTTTAGGTTTGCGACAGTCACACGCATCCTGTTCGTGCGGACATACAAAAATATCCAACAATTTTATCCCCCTAAATTTCATTACGCTTCGCATATACTCGTGTATACCCAAAACATCTTCATTGGTCATGTGCCCTCTAGCGACACCTCTTTGGTTGGTTATTACTACAAATTCGAAACCTTGTTTCTGATAATCGCGCAGCAACTCAAAAATTCCTTCATTAAAAACAAATTCACCCAACCTTTTTATATATTCATGTTCGGGAGCCTTTTTATTAACAACACCATCTCTATCTAAAAAAACAATTTTTTTTAAATTATTGACCATGCGACTTTCTTAAAGTGTGATCAAAATAGTCCTGAAAATATACAGTAATTAAGTGCAGTATGACAGCGTGCGCGCCCTCCACTAAACCATACTTCCCCTTCTCTGTGGGAATCAAAATTTTAGCGTCAGATAACTCATTTAATCTACCTCCATCAAAACCAGAAAGGCCAATAACTTGTATATGTCGTGATTTTGCCAATTCTACAGCCTTTATTATGTTAGCTGAATTTCCGGAACTGCTGATAGCGATAATACAATCAGTTTCTTGCAAATAATTCTGCAAGGGGCCAGCAAATACCATATCATAACCTATATCATTGGCCCAAGCCGACAACTCTTCCTCGGTCGACGGCAACCTAATCGCCTGAAATCTTCTTTGATGTAAATCTAGATTATGACTAAAAACAGTCTTATTAAAATCACTTACCCAATGTGTAGCCAAAGCCAAAGAACCGCCATTACCAAAAATATAAATTCTACCATCACGTTCAAAGACTGCTTCAATAATATTAATGGCTTTGGCGATTTCCTTAGACGACACGGAGTTAAGAGCTTTAGTTGAATCATTAATGTATTTTTTTATATAATTTTCCATAATTAACGGCTAGAGTTAAAAATTATATTTGCTCCAGACTGAGTAAATGATATTGGGATCATTTTAGAATCATTCAATTGATTGGCTTGGGCAACTTTTTTTATTTCATCTCTAATTATACCGTGCTTCTCTGGTGGAGCAATAAATAAAACACACCCTCCTCCGCCAGCACCAAGAATTTTTCCACCCCATGCCCCCGCTTTTATACCTGACTCATAAAGCAAATCAATCGACGAATTTGATATGTTATTACTTAAACTTTTTTTTCTAAGCCAGGCTTCATGTAACATGTCGGCCAGCCCACGAATATCACCTGACAATAATTTATCCCTAAATTCATAAACCGAGTCGGACATTTGTTTATATGTATTAAAATTTTTTTCAATTTTTGACCTCTGATCAGTTAAAACATCAGATGCATTTCTGGTTATGCCGGTAAAAAAAAGTAGTAAGTGGTCCTCAAAATTAGCTTTCACCCTATAATCTACTAAAACCGGTTCTCTGTCCACAGTGCCATCAGAATTGAACTGAAAAATATTAAAACCACCAAATGCTGCCGCATACTGATCTTGCTTTCCAATTGGTTCTTGCAGCACTTCTATCTCCAACCTACAAGCTTCTTCGGCAGCCTGAATACTACTAATTGTTCGACCAAAATATGCGTTTAGGCCCTTAATGAGCGCGACTGTAAAACTTGAAGATGAGCCCAAACCAGTTTTTGCAGGCACATCGGCAAAAGTGCCTATTTCCACACCCTTTTCTGTCATCCCAAATTCTAATAGGGCTGCTCTGAAACGATTGTGGACAATATCGCGCGGATTCGCAACTTTTTCAGTTATTTGATATTTTAAAATATAATCATTCATGCGATAAGCTGGATTTATCACTAAATAAATATATTTATCAATAGTGGTTGAAATGACTCGGCCGGGATATCTTGTGTAAAAATCCGCCAAATCAGTTCCCCCACCAACAAAACTAACTCGTAATGGTGCCCTTACTATAATCATAAATTAAAAAACTTTAAAAATGTTTTAAATTTTCTTATCAACGAATTTTTTGTATAAAATCCCCAATCCAAAATATTGTCATGATAATTCTGGCCATAGACATTACTCAACCTATCATAATACTCTTTGAACCAATTTTCAATCATTGTCTTATCTGGGTAAATAATTAAATTGTTAAAGTAGTCTTCTATTTTTTGACTCAACACCCCCCTCTTTGCTTTTACGCCTTCAATAAATATACTTTCCAGAGTCTTGATACCAATTGACGCGTCATATTTATTTAACACTTCCTGATTATTGCGCAACCCAAACTCTCGTGATTTCGTTGGATTATTTGCCAAAAAATTTATAGCACTTGCGGCTGCAGTCGCGCTTTTGACTACATAACCATTCACACCATTCTCAATTTGCTCAATCTGTCCATTATCTTTGGTGTGAACTCTCTTTCCCACAAAATGCGGAAACGGTGTGGAGGTAACTATAATTGGCTTTTTAAAAAGCATTGCTTCTGCAATAGTAGCACAGCTACATTCACCTATTGGACTAAATTGAATCAAGGCATCGATACTACTATAAAACAACGACAACTGTTTGTCATTTGAGGTGGGATTACAAATTATCAAATTATCTTGAATACCAGAATTAATTAAATACTTTTTGCGCTCTTCGGGCACCCCGTAAATCACAAATTTTACTCTAGGATTTTTTGTACAAATTTTTTTCCAAAATATAACTGTTTTGTCATCCCATTTGTCCATGACTGGACGTGCTATCCTGCCCACCACAAAAAAACCATTTAAGTCCAACTTGTTTTTGTAATCATATATCTCCCGACTGGTTGGTTGGTTATTTAAAAAATTATTACAATCGACTAACGCATGAACTACTTTGTGGCGATTGCAATCAAACTGTAGATTATTTTGTTTGCAAAATTTAACGACATTAGTTTTGCTCACAAAAATTTGCTTGTCTATCCTGCGACCAAAAATCCCATTATCTTTTACACTAAAGGTATTCAATTCTACCAACACAACACTGTGAGAAAATTGCTCAGCAATCTTGTCGTAAATACTTTCGTTCCTACCATGACGGTGACAATATACAACGTCGATATTAAATTTTCTTATTATATCTTTAATTTCAACAATATTTTCCACACAAAATACTTTCGAACTATCCAAATCTTTTTTTCGGACATTATCAGAAGACCCAACAGACGCTATATAATGATTAAAAATATCTTTATTCAAATACTTGTCTACAGTAATTATTTGGCGGGCAGTACCGCCAATACCCAAATCAGTCGTTATAGAAAGAATATTAATTGTATCCTTTAATTGCATAAATATTATAAAAAACTGGTTATGTTTGATTAGCAGATATCAAAAAACCATCTGCCAATAATCTTGGGTAAATATTGCTAATAAAATTTTTTATTTTACTTCCATTATGATATGGCTTAATTTCGATTTTTTTAAAGCCATTAATACTTAAAAATTTTCTAATCATCTTTTCATTAAAAAATCGTATATGCTGAAATTCCCACGGCATATTAATATGACCATCAGGCAATACACCGTCTGTACCAACAACAATCCCGTTCTTTAGATAGTACAATCTATAAAACCAATACCCCATATTTGGCAACGACAATACCAGTTGGCCGTCTTTTTTAATAATACGCTTAATATTATCCATAGCACTTTGCGGAGAATACAGATGCTCAATATTATCAAGCCAAAACACATAATCAAAACTTGCGTCTGTGTATGGTAATTTTTCACAAATATCCGCAAGCAGCACATTTTTACCACCTCGACTTTTAGTCATTTCCGTTCCTTCTAAAGAAAAATCCACCGAACAAACGTTGGTAAAACCGAATTTTGTCAAATACTCCGTAATATCACCGTTGCCACAAGCCAAATCTAAAATCTTAGCATTTCTGGGTGCTTTTGTAATTATTTCTTTTACCAATAAATTCCTAAAAAAATTATCATGATTGTCTGCTTGCTTATCCCTCCAGTGAGTCTCGTGTGCCTCTTGAAGTAAATTACTCATATATAAAATTAAATTTAATTTCTTGAATTTTTTCTTGCGCTAAATTATAATTCTCTAAAGTGCCTACATCCAACAAAAATTCATCCATCTCATAGGTGTACAGCTTGCCACCTTGTTGCAAAATTAAGGGAAACAAATCTTTCCCAAAATCTATTATACCCGATTCAAGATGAGACAGATAATCAAAAATTTTTGCATTCAACACGTACACACCAGCATTGGCCTGGTGGCTAACAACTTCTACGCTTTTTGGTTTTTCAATAAAACGGACAATCTGTTTATGACCATCGCACACTACAATTCCCTTTGATTCCGGATGCGCTTCATAATACGAGGCTATTGTTGCTACGCCACAATTACGGACATGCTCTTGCGCTAATTTATCATAGTTTATATTGGTTAAATTATCACCATACACAACAAAAAAATTTTTTTCATTTTGAAAAAAATCTATATTTTTTTTCAATGTTCCAGCACTCCCTAATAAATTTTCTTCATAAACAGCTACCACTCTCATGTCTGACTGTTTGCTATTATAACTAGAAATGAATCCGTTTATTTCTTCTGACAAATAATGGGTGTTGATTAGAACTTCAACAATACCGTAATGGCGCAAAGATTCTAGGTGAAACCATAACAGCGGCCTACCGGCGATAGGTACTAATGGTTTTGGAATAGTATTGGTTACGGGACGCAATCTGGTACCTAAACCAGCTGCCAAAATTAAAGCTTTCATCTTTTTTTATTAATAATAAAAAAATCATAAGCTGTCTTGATTATGTTTTCTATATTAACATATTTTGGCCTCCAACCCAACTCTCTACTTGCTTTAGAAGCATCCGCAACCAATCTCGACGGATCGCCTGATCTGCGCCCTTTTATTTTACAATTGATTTTGATTCCAGAGATCTTTTCAACTGTTTCAACTAACTCCCAAACAGAAAAACCCTTATTGATCCCTAAATTATAAAACTCACACATATCCCGACCGTTCAACAACTTGTCCATGGCCAATATATGTGCTTCAGCCAAATCGTTTACATGAATATAATCTCGAACACCACTACCGTCTTTGGTAGGATAGTCATCCCCGTAAACACAGAATTCTTTACTATCTCCCATTATATTTTTAATCAAAGACGGAATAATGTGAGTTTCTGGATTATGAAACTCACCAACTAGGCCAGATTCATCACAGCCAGAAGCGCAAAAATATCTAAAGGAGACTGACTTTATATTATATGCCCTATAGTAGTCTTTGAGGATATTTTCAAATACAAGTTTTGTATAACCATACGGATTGGTTGGAAATTTTGGATGATCTTCTTTGATATCTTCTGTTGTTGGCTCCCCATAAACCGATGCTGAAGATGAAAAAATTATCTTGTTAATTCTATTTTCAATCATTGCACTAAGTAAATTCAATCCTCCAACAACATTATTATAATAATAATCATTGGGTGAGAGAATTGAATCTGGCACACTGGCCAAGGCGGCAAAGTGGGCTACAATGTCAATACGATTTTCTTGGCATACTCTACTTACAGCCTGTTTATCCAATAAATCAACATCGAAATATTTAATATTATCACTAATTATAATATTATTTTTACCTTGTGAAAAATTATCGAGTACAAAAATATTAACGTTTTCCGTTTTTTTCAACTTATTAACAAAGTGAGAGCCAATATACCCGGCGCCACCGGTTACTAAAATGTTCATATAACAAACAATATTACACATTCAAAAACCGCACCTTAGATATTAATAATTTTAAAAAATTTATTACCGACATAATATGTCCTAAATGATAAAAATCATCACCAAAAACCTCGGGAATTTTGTCTTTAATTTTTCTGCCAATTAAAAAGTGTGTTATCCTTCTTTTTTCAGATCGATTACCATTAGAACTAAAGTCTGTGTGGTCAAAGGACGATCTGGGTAAATTGGTTAGGTGCCAGTATTTATGTTTTAAAAACAATGTATTCTCCAAGTTGTTAATAATAGATCCGTCTCCAAATAATAACGTATCATTTCCATACGCGCCACTCCAATGAATATCCTGTGTCTTTTGAATAATTCGTGGAGAAAAAGAACCAACTCTGTTAAGTATTCGAAAGTTACTTCTTTTATAATATCTATGATAAATATCCCCTACACACAAATAAAAAGGGGCCACTAAACATTCTATTGAATTATTATTTGCAATAACTTCGCTTACTTCCTCCATTCCCCGCTTCGTCCATACCTCATCGCCATCTAAAACCATAAACCAATCGGTAGTGGTTCTGTCCAACATCTCTTGGCGCAATTGAGTATGGCGTTGTTTATCACACTCGCCCTTTTCTTCAAATAAAATCTTGTGTGGATATTCAACGGCTAATTCTTGTACTATTCTCACCGTCTTATCTGTAGATCCGGTATCAAACACAATAATTTTATCAACAAAATCAACCACCGATCTAATGGCATAACCAACAAAATTTTCTTCATTTTTTACCAAACAATGGGCAGTAATAGTTGGCATATTTTGATTAATCCAAACGAGCTACTAATAAAATCTGATAAGCAAACAGTTTCGGAAACATAAATAATAATTTTTGGCCGATTCGAAATAGTTTATTATATCCAAATCGTTCAAAAGTACCGGAAAGTGGGCGACACTTTTCTACTACCAATCCGGAATTCACAATCAAATCTCTGGCGGTATTCATGGTAAAAAAATGCAAATGCGTTTTATCAAGTATACCAGCTTCGGTCATATTCCACCTGCCAAACAACAAACTAAGACGCACCTCAAAATACGCCACGTTAGGAAGAGAGATAACAATGCGACCGTCGGGCTTAAGATATTTTTTTAAATCACGTAAAACCTGTGTCGGATCCACCAAATGTTCCAGCACATCGGCCAACAAAATAACATCGAACTTTTCCCCAACAAAATCATCGTTGGCGATAGTCTGTTCCGCGCTTTTATTAACAATTTTTCGATAACCACAAGACACGGCGTGATTGTACGCACCCTCAAATGGCTCCACCCCACTCACCACACAACTCTTATTCTTAATTAGATATCTACCAAGATAACCGGAAGCCGTGCCGATCTCCAAAACATTTGCATCATTCGGCACTTCTGCCAACAACATGGTATGTGTAGTAAAAGGATTGATATCCAATTGATAATTATGATTCATATAAATTTATGCCAACCTAAAATCGCGCTTCTTGAATAAAAAAAGTGCGCAAACAACATTGTACAACAGACCGACCAACAAACCTATGCCGAAGGTGTAGGCCGCGCCCATCAAACCAAATCTCGGCAACAATATGAAATTAAAAACAACATTAATAATAATTTGTAAAACTCCAGACATTGCCACTAAATTAGTTTTATTAAATACTGTAATAATAAGGGAGAAAGGAATAGATATGATATTTAGCAACAAGCTATAAGCCAAAATTAAATATACCGGCATTGCGGCGGCATATTTGGTGCCAAACAATAATATGATTATATATTGGGAAGGATATATTACAATCGCCAATAATAATACTACCAATAATACCCACTTTGCCAACTTAAAGACAGTATTGGTCAAATCCACTTTGTTGTGCAACGCGCTCACTTTGGGCATCATTACCGAAGAGATAGAATTATATATTAACGGATAAAATTGTATCAATTGATAAGCAACTACAAATATTGCAACTTCTTGTAAGCCCAGCAAATTGCTAATCATGGCCTGATCAACTCGGCTGGCAACTATTGACAACAACGATGAAATGGTTAGCCAGGTACTAAATTGGGCCAGTTGAGTATGTAATTGTTTTTTTGAATCAATGTCAATCTCGATTTTACGAAAATTTTCTGGTAAAAATTTATAATAAATAAAAAATAAAATCCAAGGCACAAAAGTATACACAGCCAAATACGCAAATAGATTGTCAACTTTGAGCAACACCAGCGCGATGACCATAACTAAACGCAGTGTTCCTTTGAGAGTCTGTGCGGTGGCGCTACGAAAAAAATCCTGTTTGGCGTGCAAAAAAGTAGACACGAATCCCAATAGAATCACTCCACCAATTCCCAGTGAAGCAAACGCAATATATGGTGCAATAACAGCACGCCCAAAAACATATTTTGCCAAAAACGAAGATGCGAGCAGACAAAATATCGATAGCGCCCAAGACAAACTAACCCGCCAAACCCAAACCGTTTTCACCAATTGTTTCATTTTTTCCAACTGTTCGGTAGCTAAATAAAATGGTACAAAACGCAACAACCCGGCATTTAGACCAAAGTCAGACAACTCCGCCACGGTGCTTAATACCAAAACTGCCAATGTAAAAATACCAAATAAGTCAGTAGTGAGATGACGAGCCAAAATAGCATTAAGCGCAAACAAAGAAACACCATTTATCAATGCTCCAAAATATACAAAACCAAACTCATGCAATGTCTTCTTGGATAATATTTTTTTGATATGATCAAACATATGTTATTCACGCACCCCTAACCCTCCGGTGGCGTCTAAACCACCTATCCCCAAAGTGGCTACCGCACTAATAAATTTTTTTGGTATAAATTTGTACAAAGTATGCTCAATTGGATAATCCATCAAATTATATGGCAAACCTTTCAATAAGGCGACTGTCCAGATACTAAACAGTTCACCGGGAAAACTATATAACCTGGTAGAAAAAAAATCTGACCTAATGGAATGAAAACTAAATTTTTCAATAACATAATCAGATGGATTGAATTGCTCATTCAAAACATAACGTCCGCTAATTTTAAAATATAATTTGGCACGGATTTTCTCAATCTGTTTGGCAGCGGACAATAGCATCATGGCCTCGCCTAAACTCTTGAACCAACTATCACAAGCCCACCTCACCAACGATTTACCGCCAACATAGATGTATTCATCAACCAAAGACAGTAAAGTTTTTGGCAAGTCCCCTACCATACCCCCCTCCACTAAAATTATTTTGGCACTTGAAGCATATTTCCTAATAGAGAGTACGGTTTCAATCGTTTGTGCAATTCGTTGATCGGGGGTAAAAACTGAGCGCCGAGACGCATATGTCAATCTGCGCGGGTGGGGGAAAATCACCGATGATACCACAAAACAATTGTCAACTAAAGGCTCTGTTGTATTTTTTTTACAGAAATAATTAGTCAATATGTGAATTATTTGCACAACTATTAAAAACGGAAAAATTATCAACAAACGATAAATTTGTCTAATCACAAACAAACACCTCTTACGTAAATTAATGATAACATCACTAGTTATCATAAAACTTATAAATTATTAAGATTGTAGCCCTCTTTTCTCCATTTCAAGAAAAAAATAAATGGAACCAGCCAACTCAATAACATCAAAAGCCATTGGAGCCAAAGCTTTTCTGACGGAAACGGAATACCACCCACCATCCAAACAACATATAAATATAACGGGCATATGCTCAACCAAACCAACAAACGAAAGAATGCTTTCGACCTAATCTCAGTCAACAAAATAAAACCAAAAGGCAGCAGCCACGAAACATACCATGGCCAAAAAGATTTTTGCCAAACAGATAAATAAACAAAGAACGTAATAAAAATGGCGTTGATATAATCTGTTGGACTTAAAAACGATTTACGAATCAAAACTGCCAAGGCTTTCTTAATTAATGGGTACAATAAATATACCACCAATACAAGCAGTGAAAAATGGAGCAGTCTGGTCAAGTACCAGTGGGGGTTGATTAGAAAGATCTTATCGAATAATGGTCGTATTGAATAATAAGTAGAAGAGAATAAACTGTTAACTGCCCATTTCGTCTGCATCTGTATCGGATGGATCGTTGAAACCCCCTCCCAAAACGGAGCCCAAGACATGATTGTTATTAAAAACGAACAAGCGAGCGCTATCAACACATGAATTACATTTGTCTTGTAATTTGCTTTGTTAGTGTCTTGCCACCACCAAAGAACGAACCATGGTGCTATCAAGATCGGTAAAAATTTTAACCATGCGCCTATGGTAAGAAACACAAATACCAACCACCACTTTCTACGCAATGAAAAAAATACCGCCGCGAGCAAAAACGGCAACCAAACAGATTCAAAATGTCCGCTAGCAACCCATTCCCACATAATTAGAGGCTGAGAAATCCAAAGCCATAATAAGGAATCTTTTTTTGCAGTAAAATAACCAGGGTGAACAATCTCGATGATTCGCTTTGTTAAAAAAATACAAAAAATCAAACCAGCTAACATCAGGAGTTTCCAAATAATATAGAAAAATAAAAATTTTCCTCCGGCGGTCAAGAACAAACCATACAGTAATAAGCCAATTAACGGACCATACATATAACCCGATACTACATTGGCGTCAAATAATGGACAAAAGAAATAATTTACAGTTGGCCAACTGCTGTTATAAATATGCAGATTATTTGTGGCCATAAACTTGCCGGAATTGAAATAAAAACTAAAATCGTAATTATTAAACGTTGGAATGATTAAAGCCAGAACAATAACTAAAAACGGAAATACGTTAACAAGTTTCTTTGCAAGCGTGCTATCGTTATATTCATTCGTTTTACCAGAGGCAAATAAAACATAGGCGTAATAAGAACTAAAACTCAACAAAATAAAAAATACCGGCAAAAAAAATACCGATATTGGATGATGGCTCAAATTCAAACGAGAAAAAATACTACAATTATTGGCTGGGGTAGTCCAGAAACAAACCACAGTCCAACATAGAGCAACCATCCACCCCGCCAAACCAGTATAAATCATTTTTTGTTTTAATGATAATCTTTCCATAAAAACTTATTTATACAAACCCTTGATTTGATTCCACTTCATCTGACACAATTCGCGAAACGAACTGATCACGGCTTTAATTACATTAACTCGTGAATCATTGTCATGTGCCCAAGCTACCGGCATTTGACGTATAGACAACTTCTTTAGTTTGGCTATATACAATAATTCCGTGTCAAAACCCCAACGATCAATTCGCGCCAAAGGAAAAATAGTTTGCGCCGCTTGCCGAGAAAAACATTTGAAACCACAAGTGAAATCGGTAATGCCGGGCACCAAAATATTGGACAACTTGGTGAAACCCTGACCCAAAAACACTCGGATACTTGATTCACTTTTTTCAATTTTCGATTCACCCAAACGACGACTACCAATAATTAGTCGGTCGTCTGATTTCATAAACTGCAATAAATGATTGAACTCATTCAAGGGAGTAGCCAAATCAATATCAAAAAATATTATCCAATCACCACCAGCGGCCAACGCCCCTTGTTTTACAGCGTAACCCTTGCCGCGATTCACTGTGTAATCAATAACTTTGAATTTATATTTCGTTTGGTAATCTTGTAATACCTTGGCAGTTTGATCAGACGATCCGTCGTTCACAAAAATTATTTCTATTCGGTGGTCAGTAAAACCGGCAAAAAAATCAAAAATCTGATCAATGCTTCTGGGTATACGTCGCTCCTCGTTGTACACCGGGATTACGACTGAAAAAAACATATGTAGGTGCTACAATTTACTTATTGATCTTCACCGCCGCAGAAGAACTGGGCGTGGGTGCAAGTATCTGAGACACTATCCCTTGATCCTGTTCGCCAAATACCACGCCGTTTTTGTTCGCCAAATTAAGAACCTCCACGGCTTTTACCTGATTGCCCAACACCTTATATGCATAAGCTAGCCGCCAATAACTCTCGGCAACGCGCGGATTGTCGGTAATGGTCTGTTCTAAAATTTTAAACGCTTCGGCATTTTTACCTAATTGCATTTTCACTCCGGCCAAAGCATAAGCTACCTGCTGGCGACGTGGAGATTTGACCTGGGCATCATCCAAAAATTTCTCTGCATCCAAGATAAAATTAATATTCTGGTTAATCACTGCGCCAAGTTGCGCGAGTTGCGCCAAAGTCAGCTGATTGCGAATATCCAAAGGATGCAAAATTAAATTTTTCTTTAAATTATCATAAGCGATCTGCAGTATCTCATTACTACGATCTTTGCCTAATTTCTGATATGCCGCTCCCAATGTCTGGGCCGCGGTACGGCCAATATCTGCTCGAATATCATCAATATGCGGAGAATTGAACTCCAGAGCGGTTTTCATCGCTGGTACGGCCAAAATCACGTCTTGAGATAGATAACGAATCGCGTCCAATGTCATCATATTAGCTCGCGCCGGTTGGATATTAAACACAAACACAAAAATCATTACTACCACCCCTACCCCGGAGATCGCCCCGGCACCAATCTTGCGATCTGGCGCTGCGGATTTAGCCACTACTTTTTTGGTTTTGTCCTCTACTTCCGCGTTTTTTTGTTCACGCGGATTCGCCACACTATTTAGAAATGCCAGCCAAAACATGAAATACAAATATGATGTTGGATTTTCAAACACAGTAATATTGCCCACTAAGTGTGCTACCAAAAACGCCGAACCAACTACCGCAATATGGAAATTAAGTCCAAATTTACGCCAGGCTAAGATGAGCGATAACACTCCGATGACAAAAACAGCCAAATAAGTGAGAATACCAAATGTCCCCTGCACCGCCAAGGTATTTACAATAATATTGTGGGCGTTATCAAACCAAGTTTCGCCATATCCAAAATCCAACGAGCGCGGATTATAGTGATCATTGAATGCATAGAAAAAATTATTCGGACCCCAACCAAAAATCGGCATATCTTTCCAACTCTGGATTGCAATCGTCCAAGCAATCCAACGCGGACTGGCCTGCACATCGGCCAAAGAAGTGTTGACCGTACGCCCCACTGCCGGCAAATTGGTAACAAATTCGGTTTTGCGAAATCCATATAATAAACCAATCGCTACTACTCCCAAAATCGCAATGCCTATCAGACTCCAACGAATTTTTTTGTGTTCTTTGAGCACTACTATATAACCCAATACCGCTACCGCCGCACCCGCCACAAATCCCAATAGCGAACCACGCGTGCCACTCCAAAAAATCGCCAAGAATGCCAACAGTCCCAAAACTATTTCTACTGCTCGCCAGACATTATTTTTCTCGCGTATGGCCAACAAAAACGCTACAAATGTCAAAAACAACCCATAGCCACCCACATAAATTGGGTTGCCCAACGTACTAGCAGTACGCGACGATCCCTGACCCAATAAAAGATTGGGATTCTGGGTTTGCATAAAAGCCACAAACATCACGGCCGCACCGGCCAAGAGAAACCCGCGCAACGCCCATTTCCAATCGGCCCAAGTGCGAAACATGGCGGTACAAATGAAATAATATATCACACAGTGAATAATGGTAAACAACCCCAACATACGTTCGTGATTATCCCAAAAACTATGATACGGATCAACCCCAAAAAAAGTCGAAAGCGCAAAACTGAGTAAAAATGCGGCCAAAGTCAAGTTGAGCGCGGTAAATCGCGGCTTGTATTCTTGCCAATTGATAATTAGTAGCAGGACATAAGCCCCCAACATAATTTCCACCAGCGATCTAAACATTAGAATTTTCGGTACAATAAACGGAAAAATAAACGACGACGGTACCACAATTAGTGGTACAAAAAAAGTGGCGTAAATTAAAATTTTTACCACCTGTTCGAGGGTTTTGCGCATATTCGTAATGAGTGAAATAATGATTAAATGTGTTTAATCATTATTGAACGAATGAGAATATATGGCATTAAAAATGCCATATAAAAATACTAAATTTTACTAATTTTTTGCCTCTATATATTACCGAAAATAGACTTGGGTGTCAAACACTTCAAACAGGAGTAGAAGTGCGGATAAAATACTCATTATCCGGCATAAATAAAACTCCGATATTCTCGCCCATAATGCTGGAAAAGTTGTTTGAATATACCACAGGATACGACTGGTACCCGGGTAAGCCGGCGCGTATACCATATACCACATTGCGAAGCAGCACATTATCCAAATATAATGTTCCGCCACCAGCTCGGATACCGTGATTACAAACGTTATTACCACAATTGGAAGATATGCCGGTGTCCGCCAAAACACTATCACGTATTTTGACCACTGAATCTTTGGCACCAACCGCGGCACCGGCCATTTCATACAAGTCGTCAACAGTAGAATTGTTTAATTCCAAATAGGAATTATTATCTGCAAATACCAATCCCCGCTTCCAAACAAATAACCCACCTGTATCGCCACCCGTAATATCAGCATAATTAAAAGTTGCGGTAGCGGAATTCAAAAATATCTGCGCCCAATATTCACCCGGGTTAAGCTGAGAGAAAGTAATATGCGCATCACTATCACCCTGGGCATCCAAAATACCATTCACCATTATACAAAGATATTTGCCAATCTTGATTTCCACCCCCGCTTCAATGGTAAGTTTGGTGCCAGCCGGAATAATATAACACTGATTACCGTTTATTAAATACGGACTATTTTCGGCAGTCAAAACACGTTCGGATTCGCTTTGCGTGCCATTTAGACTAATTTGATCAAAGGTGGTACTCGCAATTTTGGAAAAATCTGAAACATTGCCGACTTGATCAATAGCACGAGCGCGAAATTGATAAATCAATCCGCGCCGAGCAGTGAAATTGTGTACGGTGGCGGTACTACTGACTATAAATGGCTTCCAATCGGTATCTAGTGGGGACAGTGCAGTGGTATAAACAATATCAAATGCGACCGGCGAAGACGAAGCGTCCGTGGAAGTGACTGAAATTTGCACTATCGGACGGCTAGCGTCTGGTGTAGCGAGTATAATTGTGGGCATGGCAGGTGGTGTATCGTCTGGAGTGGTAGTAGGAGTGCCTGGGGTGCTGGTAGGGGTTTCTGGGGTTGTGGTAGGAGTCTCTGGCGTAGAAGTGGGGGTAGAGGTGGGTGTGGGCACTTCAGGGGTAGAGGTCGGGCTAGGAGTAGAGGTAGTAATCGGCGTAGAAGTGGGGGGATCGGTGGGTGGTGTGGAGGTAGGTATTGTAGAGGTTGGCTCAGATTCGGGAACAGGCACATTGCCACCGCCATACGCACTGCCACCGCCAGTATATATTGGAGTCGAAGTAATAGGAGTGGCTACAATGGTGGTGGTAGTTACAGCAGGCCTGTTTGATGGCGTGGGAGTAGAAACAGAATCTGTGGCTGCTATAGGCGAATCGGATATGGGCGGCGTAGCGGGTGGAATTTCGCCTCGCGCTATTTGGGCCTTTTCAGTCATGGTAATATCCACTTGACGTAGTGCATCTTCGCCAATTTGTTGCACACCCTCTCCCCACACATTGGAGCCGACAAGCCAATCCTTGGCCCCTTCGGCCGCAGTAAGAGCCGCACCGCCGGCGGTATCTACTACACCAGATAAATTGGAGCGCAACCAAGGTAGTTTTTCTGTTTGTTTTTTGGTGGCTTCTCGAAAAAATAAATCTATCATTCCGGCACTATAACCCACAGCTTGTGGGATAAGGCGGGAGGCATAGCTGTTGAGAATCTCGTCATACCTAACATCTTTAATGCTAGCCGTCCAAATCAAATTTTCAAAACCATACAAATAATGACCGTCGGCAGTTTTGGCGAACAAATAATTTCTTTTATTAAAATATTTTCTGTCATGACCAGAGATATTAATTATTTTATAATTCCAATGCTCAATCGTATCATCACTATAAAAGTTACCATTGGAATATTTGGCCAAAGCATAAAAAGCGGTATTTAAGCTATTCAAACTTCGGAAGTCATAACGCAAACCCGCAACCGCGCTCGACCAATTGTTTTTCACATACTGTTCATATGAATCGCCGGCCGGATGAATATCGTCGCGTGTGTGTGCCGGCACCGCCATATCAGAGATTAGATGAATGGTGTGACCCAATTCTTGCATAGCTAGTGCCCTATCCCCTTTTTGCCAATCACTAATGGCTCTTTGCCAACTATTATCTCCCAATGAAAAATTCACTTGAGCAAATGGATCAGTGGCCCAGCTCAAGGCGGTTTGTTTGTTGTCATTGAACCAAATACCGCGGCCGTGTATGGGGTCATAGAAATGCTGATACCACCGAGTAGGCACATCTTCCAGCCGCGCTCCGAGCTTAATATTTTCCATATCCGCCAGACTCAACTGTTGATTTGGAAATCGTTCATTATATATTTGAGCTGCCAGTTCGGCAATATTTGGGTGGGCGACATTGGTATCATAAGCCAAAACTCGGCCCGGAATAATCCAAGCCGAGCCTGCTAAAATTGCTAACCAAAAAATTTGAAAAATATTTTTCCTCCTTGACCACATATCTATAACGATTCAATATACCAAATACCTTCGGAATTTTTTCTAAAATGCATAGTACCAGCCATATTTTTTTCACCTTTTGGACCAGTGCCAGAAAATACATAAGTCGCCATCGTATCCAACATCATATCCTTCTCAAAATCACGCGTAATATCCCCAATCATCAAATCCAACATCCCCTTTTGCTTCACTCCATTCAAAAATTCCAAAGTCTTGGCTCTGTCCCCACTACGAAAACAACAATTCACCGCTTCATCGAAATCGCCCTTTTTCAATGCCGCCACAAACAATGCATGAGTCTCTTCTGGTGTACGCGTGGTCGGTACATCCACATTCAATTCTTGTGGGTACAATTTATTTAATTCCTCGATACTGTAATCTCGATAAGGAAATTTTGGCCGTGCCGTGCCACTTAGCACCCGTGCCTGTTTGCCCAAAAACCAACTATACCCGAAGAACACTCCGGCACCACCAACCACCAAAACCAAAAAAGCCACTATCACCACCCAAATACGCATTTTTTTATACATATTTTTAAGCAAAAATTAAAAACAATTGATATAATTATCTCTTAAAAAAACGATCTTGAGTTTCCTCAAGATCATTTCCCCTTCCTCATAAATATTATATCACATTTTCGGCGCGTCCCCAATTTTCATCCCTGTGGATAACTTTCGCCCACAAAAACATTTGACCCCAACTACCAAAAAACCGCCCCGTGAAGGGCGGTTTTTGGAAACTCTGTTTAAGGGAGTTTTACCATTCAAACTTATTTCTGAAGTTTGTAGGTGGCAGTGTCCAAACCAGACACTTTGTAACCATTGTACCACTGTTCATCGGTGGTAGATTCGTACACACCGGAGTTATCAGCCCAGCGGAAAGTGGTGGCAGTCACGTCATAAGCACCAGGAGTGTTGAAGCCAGCACCCGCGTCTTTGATACTAACGGTTAAGGTGTCATCGGCAATGGTCCAGTGAGCCAAATCGGCTTCTACATAGTAGGTAACCGAAGAGTTGGCAGACACACTCTCTACACCAGTCAAATCGATGGTAAGTTTACCAGACGAGGTGGAGAAAGTGGCTGGGATATTAGTACCGCCAGATTTGATACGCATGGCAGTGGTGTCACCGAGACAGACGGCCACAGTACCGCCGGTACAGGAACCACCGACAGACAATACCACTTTATTCCAAGTCACATCACCATTTACCGGAGCAGTCACTGTAAATCTGTAGATTTCAGTGGCGCCGTTGGACAATGTGCCGAGGGTATTCACGGTAGCCAAGGTCGGAGCGGTCTTCACAGTCATAATGCTATTACCGAATTTCGCGGTAGTAGAGACATAGCTGTCGCTAGTCGCAACACCGGTAATAGAGCTGAGAGTGGTACCACTCTTGTTCTGGGCTTCCATGGCATACAAGGCCAATTTGAACTGTTTACCAGTGTTCGCAACGTTGCTGATGTTATTCAACACCGCGCGGACAGTGATTTTTTCAGTTCCACCATTGGCAACAGCAATATATTTGTCGGAAGCAAGATCAAAGTGAACCTTACCACTCACAGGAGCGGCTTCGGCGATCACATTGCCCTTCCAGACAAGTTGATATTTGCTGACCATGAAGTCGGCAGCGCTGGTTGACAAGGACGATACAGATCCGTCGGTATTAGCGACGTACACATCGGTCACATCAACAGCACCATTTTGATCCGACAGTCTCCAGGTGGCTAAATCAACGGTTTGACCGGCGATAGCCAAAGAAGACAACGGGGTCGCAGAATCGGTAGACACCGACAAAGTGCCGGAGCTAACGAATTTCAAGCGAGGAGTGGTTACTGCGGTGAACGCAGTAGCAGTACCTTCGCTATCTTCCATCACAGTACCATTGTCCGTGTTGGCCAAGGTAAAGGTGGAAGTGGCGTTGTTCTCCAAGCCAGTCTGCACATCGGCGTATAAGGCCACGGTAGTTTGAGCATTTTTCGCCAACAATTTGTTGATACCAGTAAAGCTGACAGTACCACCAGAAGTCATGTCTTTGGTCAAATCAAACTTTACACCATCGAACATGACATACATGTTGGTGAAGTAAGAGTAGGCAGAAGTGCTAGACATGCTGAATTTCAAAGTCTTGATATAGACATCGGCAGAAGAGCCGGCGCTCACCAAAACCTGCATCAATTTCTGATTGGTAGAACCAATCAAGAAGGTTTGATCGGTAGTGTAACCATCATTCTCCACTACAGTTACAGTAGAGCTGGTGATCTCGAGGTTGTTGCTAGTAACAACACCACTGCGAGAAGCGGTCGGCACAGTGTCACCGTTGGTGTATTCTGGGGTGACAAAGTTGCTGGAACTGAAGGTGAATTTATAAGTATGATTGGCAGCGTTGGATTTGAGATCCACCACTATTTTGACAAGGTCAGCATTCTTCAAAGAGAAGCTGGTGTCAAAATCATAGTAATGGGTGGTAATAGCACCACCGCCATCGGTCACAGCAGACACAGTGCCGATTCTGCGATCGCCCACATACAATTGTACGCGTTCGATATCAGCATTGACTTCAGATACCGAAGCGGCAGTAGTACCGCTGGCAAGGTACACTTTCAAACCTTCGACATTCACGCCCTGACCAAGTTTCATCTTGGCAACCATGGCGGTGATGTTTTTGGTGTTCTTGATGTATTTGCTGTTATTTGGGTTGGAATCATCGTTGGAAACGGTGAATTGACCAGCATCCAAAGTATAGACACACAATTCGTCGGTTTCGGTGTTGCAGTTCAAGTTATTCTTAGTAACAGAAGCGCCATAGCCATTGTAGGCGTCTTTGACATAAATATCGCGGACATCTTTCAAGACGAAATTGTAGGTCTTGGCATTCTCACCACCGTTGATAGTAGCGGTAAGTTCGAAATTGCGGGTCTTGCTGTCGCCAATCAATTTGGCGTCATTGTTCAATACGAAGGTGACATAATCACCGCTGACGGCCGCCGGAGCGGACACAGCTACGCCATTCTCGGTCAACACCAAGTTGGACAAATCGGTAAGATTTGCATCACCGGTATTGCGCAAGCGGATGAATTCAAATGAACCTTTGGTATCGTTGCCAGAAGTATATTGCATGGAGAACTCGCCCAAGATGGCGCCGGTATCTCCTACTTTTACACTGGCGTCAGAACCCTTGTCAGTCAAAGTAACACTGTTCACTTCAACTGCACGATAGTTCATTTTGTTACCAGATACTGGAAGACCAGCAACAGTAACACCGGTACCAGCGTCAACAGCGGTCACCTGGAAGCCATCTTCCATGGCGGTGCTGGCACCAGCAGTAGCCAAATTGGCCACCAAAGTCAAAGTGGTGTTGCCAGCAGACACGAGCATGTTCGGAGACAAGATCACAGTGTCATCACTACCAACAGTTTGAGCATTGGAAACTGGGGTTCCGTCTTTTTCCAACCAAACTTTCAAGAAGTTGTCGTTGTCACCCAAGCCAATTCTCTTGAATGTGATACTAGAAATAGTAGCGGCATTCAAAGAATTGATATTGAAGGTGAGGAACGGAACGTGAGTGGCTTTGTAAGGAACGCCAGCAGTTGCTGGGGTGTTCGCAGCCAAAGACACAGTCATGTTGCCAGTTACGACCGGACCAGTGGTGCCCGGAGTAATACCGGTACCAGTACGATCGGACACAGATACGACATTAGAATCGTATTTGGCAGTGTCTACAGTAAGACCAGTGGTGGCAACGGAGCGGATGATGCTGGTGCGGACGCGGTTGGCGGCTACACCGGCTTCGGTCACTTCGACCAATTTACCACCGGTTACATAGTACACTTTGCTGTCCTGTTTCACGAACATACCGTCGTGAGCAACAGAAGCAGTGATGTCGGCCTTCTGGCCACCATCAAGGGAATAGATAAAGTCATTATCAGTGAAGGTCGGCAAAACCATGCTGGCAGAATAGCCATACAAAGCAGTAGCCGCAGCTTCAGAGATGTTGGCCCAAGAACGACCCGGGAGAACGACAATCAAATTGCCGGTGACCGGATGTTTGAGTAATTGGGAACCAGGGCGATAGCCGAACGCTTTGCCGGCCATACCAAGAGCGGAGAAACATTCAGCGGAGATATTCTTGATAGTACCGTAGTTATCATCGATATTCCAAGATTTAAACGCGCTGAAATAATATTTTTTACCAGCTTTAGTGACAACTTGGTTGTCAATAGAGTTGATGAGCTTCAAGTCGGCGCCCAACACATATAGTTTCGGGTTCTTACCGACTTTGACTACGTCGTTGGCAGCCAAGCCAGCCGGACATACGTCGGCAGCCTGGGCAACGGACGGAACCAAAGTGGCAACGCCCAAAGACCACATGATAGTTGTGGCGACAACGCTGAAGGTAAAGATTTTTTTACCTAATTTTAATACGTTGTTCATAGTAAATAATAATCCTTATCCGCTTGCGCGTGCCCAGAAGGACCCGTCAAACGAATAAAGTTTCGACGACATTGCGCGCCCAGCGCTGTTTTCTCGCTCGCGCGAGAGGTCAACGCCGGTTTACACAATAATCGCCGCACAAAAAGCCTAACGAGAACTATATGTTCCCTCGACCTTTGCTAGACTTGTAATTAACTGACTAACTTTTATCTCTCTCGGATAACGCAACATAATTGCACTCTCCGCGAAAGACAAAACTTAAACTATTATTTTTTCACCGGCACTACTACTTTCATTGCCGGAGCCATAGTATTGGCCGCTGTATGTGCCGTACTAGATACGATAATCTGTACCGGCAAAGTAGTGCTGGTAACTTCGGTGCTAGTGGCAATTTTCACTTCAATCTTGGTCGAAGTTGGTGAGACCGGCATCGGAGCGTCTTTCACTACACTTACAATCGGTAAAACATTCTGCACTGTTTGCAAAGCATCATCTTTTATTTTTTCCGCTGATTTGGACACAGCGGTGATTTCTTTTACTTTTGCTACGGCTTGAGCCAGATCATTATTACCAATCAAAATTTTGGCCTCGGCAATTTTTTTATCGCCATCAACTGCGGCCGCATCAGTTTGAATGGCGGCGGCCTTGGTGGTGGATGCAATTTCGGTCATTTGGGCAGTGAGATTCTGAGCGGTACCGGTGGACACAGATGAATTGAGGGTTTTGGAATCAGCCACCAAACCTTTTACTTCGGTAGTCACCGCATCGACAATTGTTTTCACGCCTTCGATATTTTGTTTGTTTTCGGTAATATCGGTAGCGGCACTGGCCAGAGTTTTGTCTAATTCTTTTTTCACTTCTTCTTTGGTCACACTGGTATCACCAGCCAAATGTTTGTCCACAATAATCTCTACGGCTTTGACCGCAGTATCTTTGGCCAAATCCTTGGCTTCGGAAACAGCCGCCAAACTTTCACTGCTGATCGGCGCGCTTTGTAAATTATCTTTAATGGTTTCCAGTACGGCTTTGACTTCTTCGGTGTCTTTTTTGACATCTTTAATAGTATCGGCACTGACCACCGGCTTTACTTGATCCAAGCTATTATTGACTGCTTGAATTTCGGTTTTGAGATCCGCCATGGCTTCCGGCACTTTGGCTTGCTTCACCGGATCACTGCTCACGGAAATCTTTTTCACTTCTGATACGCGACGCAAAGCAAAAGTGGCGTGCAGTTTGGTCTCTGCGGTTTTGTTGCCAGACAAAGAAGTGAGTGCAAGTTGGGTTTTCTCTACTGCACGCTTGGCGCCATACAGAGTATCACCGGGCAGAGATTCAAAAGAAGCATCCACGGTCGCAATCCAACCACTAGTACCAACCATAAGCACGATGGCGAGTACTGCCACCGGACGCATAACATTATATACAAATGAAGTTGGCAAGAAAATAGATAGAGCAGACCAAACCTGGTTGAGATTGAAACTGGATTCATGTTTGGCCCCCACGGTATTGCGTACTTGAGACAACAACAAAGCACGGTTGTTTTGCAACCAATCTTCACGCGGATTCACCGCGGTGTGTTTCAGACCCTTGAGTTGTGCTTTGATGTCGTGTGACATGTTGGCAATTTAAGTCTTGAAATTTTATTTATTACTCCCCTACCAGATCTTTTAATTTTTTTATAGCGCGATGGAGTGTGACGCGCACCGCGATATTTCCCTTACCGGTGATCTCGGCAATCTCTTCTATCTGGAGTTCATCCACATATTTGAGAGTGACGACTTCTTGATATTCTTGTTTTAATTTTTTTATCGCTTGAATTATTTTCTGATTGTCAATTTGTTTATTGAGGTCGGCATACCATTTTCCACCATCGCCGATTTCTTGTTCCGGCTCGAGCACTGTTTCATTGTGCGTCGCTTTATGACGATACAGATCAATGATACTGTTGCGCGCAATGCGATAGAGCAAACCGGAAAAACTTTTTATCTCCGCGCCATCATTATTAATGATATAGTTCCAAGCTTTGAGAAAAACTTCAGAAGTGATATCTTCCGCCTCGGTGGCATTATTAACTTTAAAATAGACGAAGCGGTAAATTCGTTTGATGTATTCGTCGTAAAGGGCAGCGAAGGCCTCTGGGTCGTGTTTGCTTTGCAGGCGGTACAGTAATAATTTTTCGGAAATAGAGGACATTATAGAAGACGTAATAATTAATTAAATGTTACAGTTACCGTGTTACCACCAATTCTGCAACTATTAGAACTTACTACCAAAAAAAGGAAATACTATCATTTCCCGCTATATTCAAGTGAACATAATACTATCAGAAAAAAGCACCTCGGTCAAACAAAAAAGGGTAATCTGTGGATAAAAACAGCCGCGGAATATACCATGCTTTTGTCTTATATATACTGATTTGGGTTTCAATATATTTCTATATATACTCGTTTGTATACACTAGTGTATACAAACTTCGATGTTTATTTTTTGGCTAAAAAACTACTGATAAACTAAAATTTGTATAGACTAGTGTATACAAATTTTATAGAAAATAGCCCAAAAGAGACTTCGGGTACTTGACAAAATACTCAAAATGTGCTATGATTTGTATACACTAATCTATACAAATCTATGGCTGAGACAACTAAACCGACGGATAACAAAGAGCTGGTAAGGGTCTCTGTATCAGAGGCTGCCAGGCTATTTGGCGTGAACACACAGACCATTCGCCGAGCTGTAGCTGCTCAAGAAGTTACTTATGTAATTGTGGCCGGTAGATACAAACTAAATTTTGAAAGTCTGGTAAAATGGTCACAACGCCATACGACTGTAAAGAACAAACTGGCCAATCGTGGCATCGGACAATTTGTGGATAAATGGAAGATCAAAAACCCACTTTACTCCCCCAACCCGAAATCTGTGGCCAACAAACCCAAAACCGAAAAAACCCAAACTAACCCCACACCAATTACAGAAAAAAACGAAACTGAAAAAACAGAAGAGAAACCCAACTAAATAATTCACAAACCAGCGTGTCGTCATAGACACGCTGGTTTTTATTTACCCGTCCTACAGGTTTGCCCCAAAACGAAATTACGGATATAATACAACCAACTATTTTAAATATATGTTTAAACCAATTTTAGGTTTTTGTCATCGCCATTTCCATACACGTTATTATGGGATTTATCGTCATGCCAAAAAACTGTTTGTTTTTGACATGATACTTTTGGCCACCGCCATTATTATGCTGGGGGCGTCGTTGGTTTTCTTTTTCTGGAAACCCAGCTTATCTGGTTTTATTGATCTTGGTGTTTCTTGGGGTGACATGCGGCTAGAGAGCGGCGATCAGATGCGACTGGTAGTAACTTACGCCAACCGTACCAAATTCAAATTGTCTCCTGCCGCACTTAGCGTCCATCTGCCACCAGGATTCGTAATTGACCGCACTCGTACGCCAGCAACATACTTATCCGAACAATCCGTGATCGACTTGGGTACGATAACAGCCGGCGGCAAAGGTACGGCGGAAATATTTGGCACACTGTGGGCAACCCCGGGCACTGCCACACCGCTCAAAGTTTATCTATCATATCAGCCAGTAGAAGAAAAGCGTCCGCCCGAACAAAAAACTGCTTCGGCGATTATCAACTTACCGGATACGGTTATCAAAACCAAACTGGACATTGCTACCACTTCTCTATCCGGTGCCACTGTGCCATTTACTTATACCATTCAAAATACCGGCGCGGACAAAATCGAACATATAAAAATTTCTACCAACAATCCAACGCTGGCATTTGATACCACCTCTACCGACTTTGCACTAAACCCAAACGAGAAGCGACCATTCACTGGTAATATCGTTGTTGAAAAAGATTTGGGCACCATCAGTTTCACCGTAGCGGTGAGTGCCAACAATAATACGATTGTGCAAAAAACCGACACCGCTAACATAAATATAATATCCGCTACCGCCCAGTCATCAGCAGTAATCGCAAATGACACCCGATATGCTGAACCGGGCACCATATTACCGGTGCGCGTAAATTGGAAAAATACCGGCGCGTACGAAATAAAAAACGCCGTGGTTAAACTTAAAATTACACCCGAAAACGTAGTGGACACAAAAACGACCGCCAGACTAAACGGATTGACCATGCAAGGGGGAGAAATCGTAATCGACAAAAACAAGCGTACACTACTAGCCAGCCTCAAACCCGCATCAGAAGACAGCACTGAATTAAATATCAAACTACTGCCCTCTTTTTCTTTGGGACAAAAAGAAAATGTTAATATGGAAATTACACCGGTAGTGGGTGGCGAAGTGGCGGGGCTAGCCGGACAAAATTTCGCCAATCCCGGACAGTCGCTCAAATTACCAATTCCTACTGAGTTGAAACTATCCGCTCAAACCAGATATTTTACCCCCGAAGGTGATCAGGTTGGTCGCGGCGTGCTACCACCACGTGTGGGCGAAACTACCAAATATTGGATTTTTGTACAGGTACTTAATACCACTAACGAAATCAAAAATGCGCGCTTTAGCGCGACCCTTTCACCCGGCGTGGAATTTACCGGCAAACAAAGCGTGAGTATTGGACCAAAAATTACGCTCGACGAAATTGCACAGGCCGCTACCTGGGGGCACACCGCCATTCCCGCCAATAGTATTACTGGTTTGTATTTCGAAGTCGCAGTCACGCCTGCTGCCACTCTAGTCGACCACGACATTGCGCTGATAAAAAATATTTCTTTTACCGCCACCGATAAATTTACCGAGAAAAACTTTTCTCTGTCCGCGCCGAATTTGAACAACCAATTGCCCGAAGATGATCTGGGATACGAGGCTGGATATTTGGTGACGGAATAATTGGGAATTTAGTAAAACTAAAGACCGGTATTAACATTTTGGTGACTTATGAGCCCACGTTGATTTGAAATCAATATTCGGGCGAACTGGGCACTAAAATGTTAATACCGGTCTGTTTTTTATTTTTAATACAATAACTTCCCCACACTAATCAAACTAGCAAGAGAAAACACAATCAGTACCGGCACCGCAATCGGCCAAAAATATTTGAGACCAAAACGCGTACCGTCGATATCACCGCGATGTCGCGCCGCACTACAAATCGCCACAATCATAATTGCTTCAATACCAATAAACACACCACCGACTACGTCCAAAATCGCCACAAAATTTTTGAGTCCCAAGACGAACAAAATAAGCGGTACTACCAACGTCAGTGCGTTGGCCAGCCACACATTAATTTTTAAATCCCAAGTATAAGTCTGTTTGAGCGCCATACCCATGCCCATAAAAGCCGTGCCCATTGCTAGTGCGGCAAATAAATTACCCACCACCATCACCCAACCACCATAAAAAGCACCCAAGCCAATAGTGGCCACCGGAGTGGTAGCCCGGCCACCCACACCCACCACTGCGGCCGCGAACAGCATGTACAGTACCATTGGCACCAGAGTACCAATCATTACCGCGCGTCGAAAATGCATTTGGCTTCCGGGCAAAAGCGCGTGCGCCTCTACTACTGCCGGCGTAGCGTGCAATGCAAATAAAATTACGCCGTATGGCAAAAATATTTTACTAAAATCCACCAACGACCATGTACCGGGATCCATTTTTGGTAAAAAGTAAAAAGACAACGCCGCAATAATCGCCATCACCAAAATACTCAAGACTTTTTCTATTCCTTTTATTGTCTGCAAGCCGCGCATCACAAACAAACTGCCCACCACCCAAAATCCAACACTCCAATACATCGGATCGCCACCCAACAATGCCGCCAGCGTCTCGCCTTCACCCACTATGTATGCGAGTAAAACGCCGATGGAGCTGGAAATTATTGTAAAAGAAAGCAAGTATTTCGCCCATTTGCCTAAATATTTTCCGGCAAACCCGGGCAGCTGCAAAGACTCCTTGGTACGTACGGCAATTTCACCCATCATGAGATTGAGAAACAGCATGACGATACCAAGTACAAAAATATAAATTAAACCGACTTTGAGCCCGACTTGCGCCACCACAAACGGCAAGCCTAACACACCAGCACCAATGGTCATACCGGTAATCATAAACACTGCTTCCGGCACGGTGGCAATTTTTTTGTAAATACCTTTATGTAAAACTATGGGACGATCTGCGATCATAGTATTTTTATTTATGGATAATGCTGAATACATTTTATCACAAAAAACAAAAAAACACCATCAACTAGATGGGTTTTTTGTGGGTGTTGGGGGGCTCGAACCCTCGACCCTCGCGATGTAAACGCGATGCTCTAACCAACTGAGCTAAACACCCGAAAGTAGAAATATTATATGTTATTTTACCACATAAGTCAACCAGAGGCCCCCAAGTACCTTGTCCGCTATTGGTTTTTGGCTAATATCGGCCAAAATCCATTAAAAACCCTTGACAAGACCCCTAATTTGTGCTATAATGGCAAGTCGCGAGGAAATGGGAAAATTCATTTTTCCATTTACGAGCGACGTGACATTTCAAGTTGGCTTATACTTGTATGTTAAATTGAATAAACGCGAGACCTAAATCTCATCTTATGAAAATTGCCATGATTGGACAAAAAGGCATTCCAGCCGTCTACGGTGGTATCGAACGCCACGTAGAAGAATTGTCTGTGCAGTTGGCCGAAAACGGCCATGGGGTTTTGGTATATGCGCGTAATTGGTTCACCCCGAAAAAAATTACTTCTTACAAAGGCGTAAAAATTATTCACACTCCAACTATCCACACCAAAAATTTGGATGCGATTTTTCATACCTTTATTTCTACTGTTCACGCTATTTTTCAAAAACCAGACGTAATTCATTACCACGGCGTGGGCCCATCACTCATGGCCTGGATACCGCGCGTATTCGCCCCTAGTATCAAAGTGGTGGCGACTTTTCATTGTATTGATCGCTATCATCAGAAATGGGGTTTTGTGGCCAAAACCATGTTGGCTTTGGGTGAAATGGCGGCTTGTACTTTTCCGCACGAAACTATTACTGTTTCCAAAACTTTGCATAATTATTGTGTGAACGAACACCAGTGCAACACTAGCTATATTCCCAATGGTGTCAATTTGCCAAAATTAAAAGCGGCTAATAAAAACATGCCGTATAATTTGAAATCCGGAAAATATATTTTGATGGTATCCCGCTTGGTACGTCATAAGGGCGCTCACTATTTGATTCGCGCCTGGAAAGATGCGCAAAAAAAATACCGCGGACTTTTGAAAGACTATAAATTGGTAATCGCCGGTGACGGTGTGTTTACCGATCGCTACGTAAACGAATTACACGATATGGTCGGCAACGACAAAAGTATTGTGTTTACCGGTTGGGTACGTGGTGAAAAATTAGAAAATTTATATCGCAACTGTGCTTTATTGGTGCACCCTTCCGAAAATGAGGGTTTGCCGATTTCGGTTTTGGAAGCTATGTCTTTTGCCAAACCGGTTTTACTTTCGGACATCCCGGAACACATGGAGATTGTAAATGATCGCCGCTTTTTGTTTGCGAATACCAATGTTGATTCTCTTACTAATAAATTAGTCGCACTTTTAAAAAACACCGAACTCTGCAAAGAGAACGGTGGAAAAAATCGCATGATCGTCGCGCGCAAATACGATTGGCAAGATATTGCCGAGCGTACCGAAATGGTATATTTGCGTCCGGCGGTGGTACGAAAAACGGAGATGAAGTTGAAAACAGCTAAGGCGTAAACAAGATACATACAATTTTATTACCCAGCTCGCCCGAATATTAATAATCAAATTAATGCGGGCTCGTAAGGTAACAAAATTGTATGTATCTTGTTTTAGCAAATCACAGAAACGAAGGAGGAAGGGATGGAGCGTTTTACGGTTTGGGTCGAGAAGATCATGGCGACCAGGCGAGGCGAGTTCATTCTTGGGTTCATCGCGATGGCCGCGCCTCTATACTTTCTCAAAACCCTCTATGCGGTCTGGTTCGGACCGACAGAGGTATTCGTCGGATTCCAATCCGAGCGTTGGACATGGCTCGTCCTAGGGCTGGTTGATATGGTGGCATACATTACCACTCTACCGTCCCGTCGCAAAGGGCTGGTGATGCGAATCATCGTCGGCATGTGGACGGTGGAGATGTTCCTGGTCTTTCTGGCCACGTTAGTTCGTTAACAGTCACAAAGACCCAATACCTATCACAGGGAGGAATACACACATGGACTGGGGATTCTTGATTTGTTTTTTCGCAGGCATGGTGTCGGCACAACTCTACCTAAAGTGTCGCAGAGAAAGAAAAAAAGAAATCGAGGAAGAAAACGCAAAACAAAAAACAAAGAGCTAGTCCTCTTATCGCCAACCGATCACTCGCCACATCGCACTTCGCGCGGCCTCTGGCGAGTTTTTTTGTACAAAAAAAGCGCCCGAAATAGATAATAATTTTCGCCCGCGGCCATCGCACCCCGCCGAAGCGGGGCGTAGTGCCAGAGGCACAAGTCTGGCCGCCAGAAAATTATTATACTATGAGGGCGGTTATTTTTTTACAATTAAAACCAACTCCTCCCCATTCTTCTCTCTTCCACCATCACGCCGATAAAATTCCGCACGTATAGATTTGAATCCGGCCGCACGTGCCAAATCCAATAATTCTTTTTTTTCAAAAACGTGAATATATCTCTCAACTTGTTCTCCTGCCGTCGCTTTCCACGGCACGACCACATCGCCCCTATCAGTCCCCTTTTGGAGATTTTTTAATTGTTCGGAAATCCCAAATCTTTTGTCTGACCACTCATTACGCAAATTCCAATTGATAACCATCGCCCACGCATCTGGTTTCATCACGCGCCGCAATTCCCGCAAAAATTTCAATCGCAATTTTTCCGACGGAATATGATGCATCACTGCAAAACTAATCGCACCGTCAAAAAAATTATTTTTGTACGGCAATTTAGTCGCCTCACCTACGCGTAATTCCGCCACACCGGATTTTATTTCTTTGGCAAATTTTTTACGCGCGACCTTGATAAGCGCACTCGAAATATCTATCCCAAAATATGTAGCCCCGCGTTCCAAAACAAACGGCATCATAAAAGCATTACCGCATCCCAAATCCAAAATCCGATTGCTGGATTTTATTCTTTTCAAAGCCGACAATTTCACCCCCGATGGTCGGCCGCGGCTAATGTCCCACTCCCGAGCCATAACATTGTAATTTTGCCGTGTTTTGCGTATAATGGCTAGAGCTTGTTTATGATTCATATTGCTGAACAAATTATTTTTGCTTGTATCAAAAACCCCAAACGCGACCTGGACACTATCCGTCGCGATATTTTGCGTGGGCAAAAATTCGACCGCGATATTGCCAAATCTGACCTGCTCAAAGCATACCATAAATTAGTAAAATCCGGCAAGATAAAACCCATGCCAGCACTGGAAAAATCCCTTACTAAGCGGGCCGTCCGCACTCTCTCGGGAGTGGCTATTATCACCAACCTCACCAAGCCCTATGGATGCCCTGGAAACTGCGTATATTGCCCTACAGAGGCCCGAATGCCTAAAAGTTACCTATCCGACGAGCCAGCCGCCGCACGTGCCCTAGCGCTCAAATTTGACCCCTACGAGCAGACGCTACGACGCCTGCAAACACTGGCCCAAAACGGCCACCCGACCGATAAAATCGAACTGATTATCAAAGGTGGCACCTGGAATTTTTATCCCCTCACCTACCAATATTGGTTTATCTTACGCTGCTTTGAAGCATGTAATTTGTCGCGCGCCCAAACCAAACCGAATGAAAAAATCGACACACTAAAAAAGAAACTACTGGCGGCCCAAAAGAAAAACGAAAATGCGCGCCATCGTATCATCGGACTCACGCTCGAAACCCGTCCGGACTACATCAATGAAAAAAATATTCTGGTCATGCGCGCACTTGGTTGCACCCGCCTTGAGCTTGGCGTCCAAACTATCGATAACAAAATTTTGAAAACTATAAAACGTGGACACGACGCCGCGACAGTTACACGGGCCACTGAACTACTCAAAAATTACGGCTTCAAAGTGGATTTTCACCTCATGCCCCAACTTCCTGGCAGCACTCCGGCCAAAGATCTAAAAATGATGCAAGAAATTTTTTCGAATTCTGCCTATCGTCCGGATATGATCAAAATTTATCCTTGCACAGTGGTAAAAAATTCCGAACTGTACGATTGGCTCCGTGCCGGTAAATACCAACCCTACTCCGATAAAAATCTCATTGACGTATTAAAAAAATTCAAAACCACAGTGCCGCGCTATGTGCGTATTTCACGCCTCATTCGCGATATCCCCTCTCACCACATCCAAGCCGGCAATCTGGTGACCAATTTACGTCAAACCATTCAGACTCAAATGACGGCGGAGAAATTGAAATGCCATTGCCTGCGCTGTCGTGAAGCCGGTCATCAAAATTTTGATCCGAAAAAAATAAAATTAAAATTATTTGATGATAAATACAGCGCCTCCGATGGGATTGAACACTTTTTGAGTATCGAAGATACCAAGCGCCAAATCGTGTTCGCTTTTTGTCGTTTGCGCTTGAACCCAAAAAGTATTCAAGCTATTTATCCGGCATTTATCCGCGAACTGCACACCTATGGCCAGATGATTCCGATTGCCGGCACCGGCGAAGTGCAGCACACCGGCATGGGAAAAGCTTTACTCAAAAAAGCCGAAAGTATTTGTGTAAAAAATAAAATAAAAAAAATCGCCGTGATATCTGGCGTGGGTGTACGTGGTTATTACCAAAAAATGGGATACCGACTCGAAAACGGCTATATGGTAAAAAGCCTATAACCCTTCGTGGAGTTGTGCCCACTCCTCTTCTTTGATTTTTATCTCGTCACCAATTTCTCCCAAACGTTTATAATCATCCGGCAAAAATTTGGCCGGATTTTTTTGTTGCTTCTTAAATAAAATTTGTTGTAATTTTTCTAATTCAGCCAATTCATCTTCAATCTTTTTGATCTTTTTCTTGGTAACTTTATCAGAGTCTTCGGGGCTGGATGATTTTGTCGGCACAGACGACGTTGGCATTGCCACCGCAATATTTTTGACGCCGTTTGATTCAGCTTCACCCCCGCGTTCTACCGACTGTTCGAGTGCGTAAACATAATCCTCATATGTACCAGGATATTTTTTCACCATCCCACCCTTCACTTCGATAATCACCGATGCGAGCGAATTTACAAAAGTACGATTGTGACTGACAAAAAATACCGTACCAACAAAATTTTCGAGAGCACGACCCAGTGCCTCGACGGTTTCAAAGTCCAAATGATTTGAAGGTTCGTCAAGTAATATCACATTACTTTTGGTGAGCAGTAAGCCGGCCAAACATAATCGCGAACGCTCACCACCCGAAAGCACCGCAATATCTTTTTCCAATTCATGATCGCGGAACAAAAAATTACCGGCCATACGCAACACCTCTTCGTCGTTAATGTCGCGCGCGGCTGTGCGACGCAAATACGCCCAAACTTTCTCGGTGGGGCTAAGTTCACTGGCCACGTGTTGAGCGTAATACGCAATGCGGGTGTCGGGCGCCCATTTCACCACACCAGATATCACTGGCAAAGCATCAGCCAAGGTCTTGAGAAAGGTGGTCTTGCCTTCGCCATTATCGCCAATAATACCCACGTGTTCGCCGCGGTCGATTTCCAAATTGATATTCTGCGCCACGGTCTTATTGGGATAACCAATCACCACATCCACACAACGCACTATACAACCTTTTTTCGCTTCCACTCCCGGAATATCTATCCGCACATTGGCGAGCGGGCTACTGATATCAATCTTTTCCAAACGCTCAATCGCTTTGATTTTACTTTGCGCTTGTTTGGCTTTGGATGCTTTGTAGCGAAATCTATCCACAAACGTTTGCAAATGTTTTTGTTCGCGCTCGATATTTTTATTATACAATTTCGCAAACGCCAAACGCTCTTCTTTGTACGCCAAATATTCATCGATAGGACGAGGATAAAAAAACAATTTACCATTTTCGACATCCAACGTCTCGGTACAAGTGCGTTTGAGAAATTCACGATCGTGCGAGACAATAATAAACGCACCATTGTAACTACGCAAAAACTTTTCCAGCAATAATTGAGTATGAACATCCAAATAATTGGTCGGCTCATCCAATAAAAATAAATTTGGTTCCGTGAGCAACATCATGGCGAGCTTGACACGCATTAGATACCCACCGGAAAGCGCAGAGACCTTTTGATCCAACATCTCGCCTTTCATTTCAAACCGGCCGGCAATTTTGGCACAATGCCAAGATTCGCGACCAGTTACCCGCTCCAAATAATCTTGCACGGTTTCCTCGATACCGCAATCATCATGTTGGCGCAAATAACCCAAACTCATAATATCATGTTTGGTAATTTGCCCACTATCACATTCTTCTTCGCCCACTATCATGCGCAATAAAGTAGATTTGCCCGCGCCATTACGACCAATCACGCCGATTTTTTGCTTTTCTTGTACCGCTAAATCCGCGTTCTCGAAAATAATGCGAGTGCCATAGGCCTTATTTAAATTTTCGATAGTCAAAAGTATCGCCATAGTGCAAACACTATACTATAATTAATCAAAAAATAAAAGAGGGCCCGTAGGCCCCCTCGCGTAGTTGTCTCCTTTCTTTCAGCGCTGTTTTTGCATGTCCGGGGTGAAGTTGGCGGCGAATTCCCGGGTAAACCTGGGCGTGAAACACGCCGGCACCAGATTCTGGTCGGGCACGAGAGCAAAACAGACACCCTTGGTGGGGTTGTACAGATAGACCGTACCGGGCCACTGGCGTTGATAGTCGTCGCCCCGCCGAAAAGCGGTGACCGGTACCTCTACGCTCCCGTGCAGCAACTGCCGAGTGATGGCAATCTTTTGCCGAAACGGCATCCCCTGGTTGCGCAGAACCCCACGCCGCTCTAGAGCGTACAAGACGCTCTTTTTCACGAACGTGCCGCCGCCGATTGAAAAACCCTTTCTGGTGTGTCGCATTGGTTGGCCCAATTCCTTCCCGATAGATGGTTTAGTACCCAAAACACGAATCAAAAACAAAGAGCTTTCACATATTAATGCAGTATTGACACAATGTCAAATCGTTGTGTGGACAAAAATTATACCCTGCGCTAAAATACCCACTAATCTAATAAATTTAAAAAACTATGCATAATCAAAAACTAACAGACTTTGATCCGGATATTTACGCCTCGATAAAACGGGAGCAAAAACGCCAAGAGGAAGGGTTGGAAATGATCCCTTCTGAAAATTTTGTATCTCCAGCCGTACTCGAGGCATTGGGATCGATACTCACCAACAAATATTCCGAAGGTTATCCAGGCAAAAGATATTATGGCGGCTGTGAATTTATCGACGAAGTGGAACAGCTGTGTATTGATAGAGTAAAACAAATTTTTGGTGCTGAACATGTAAACGTCCAACCGCTCTCGGGGGCACCAGCCAACATCGCGGTGTATTTCGCCTTACTCGAACCGGGCGACACTATTCTCGGCATGGATTTATCGCACGGCGGACACTTATCCCACGGGCATCCAGTCACTCACATGACCAAAGTGTTCAAGTTTATCCGTTACAAAACTAATGCCCAAGGACTAGTTGATCTCGACAATTTGCGCGCCATGGCACTAGAATACAAGCCCAAAATGATACTGGTAGGTTACAGCGCTTATTCACGCGAAATTGAATATGCGGCTATTCAAAAAATCGCCGACGAGGTGGGTGCTATTACTATGGCAGACATCGCGCATATTGCCGGGCTCATAGCCGGTGGACAGATGAACAATCCAGTACCGATTTTTGACGTCGTTACTACTACTACCCACAAAACTTTGCGTGGTCCGCGCGGCGGCATGATTATGTGCAAAGAAAAATTCGCCAAAGCAATAGACAAGTCCGTGTTCCCTGGTTTCCAAGGTGGCCCCCACGAAAATAACATCGCTGCCAAAGCGGTGGCCTTCAAAGAAGCGCTTGAGCCAGAATTCAAAGATTATGCCAAACAAATAAAATTAAACGCCAAAGCACTAGAAACAGAATTCAACAAATTGGGATACAAACTGTGTTTTGGTGGTACCGATAATCACCTGCTTCTAATTGATGTATTTAGTAGCAAAAATGTATCTGGCAAACAAGCCGAACACGCGCTTGATTTGGCTGGTATTACTGTGAACAAAAATATGATCCCTGATGATCCGCGTAGCCCTATGGATCCGTCCGGCATTCGCCTGGGCACACCCGCCCTCACTACGCGCGGTATGAAAGAGACCGAAATGACCACCATCGCCAGTTGGATCGACGAGGCTATTTCCAATTTTGAAAACCAAGAAAAATTAGCGGAAATAAAAAAGCGAGTCGTAGAACTCACTGCCAAATTTCCTCTGTATCCAACACTAAAATAAGACAATAAAAAAACCGAATGTAAAATCTTTTTCGCTTTTTTCGCGCGCGAGCGCGAAAGGGTGCCGCTACGGCGACACAACCCGCTCAAAAGAAATTACATTCGGTTTTTTATTTTAATTATTTCACTTCTCTAACTTCCACCAAATTCACATGTCCGGCAATACCAACTGGTTCGCCGGCGATAATAATCATCACGTCGCCTGTCTTGACCGCATGAATATGTTTGAGATGTGCCATCGCTCGCTCTACCAATTCTTCAATTGAATGACATGGCAACATCACGAAAGGTCTAACCCCCCAAGACATGTTTAATTGTCTTTGGACACGTTCGGTCGAGGTGGCTACCATAATCGGCAAACTAGGACGCACATGGGATATAAGCCTGCCGGTTTCGCCGGTAATAGAAGCGGCCAAAATAAATTTGGCATTTACCTCTTCGGCCAACAATCTGGACAACTCGGTAATCGCCACATCTACCGGGATGCCCTTCTTGCGCGCCGGTGGCAAATTCATATCATCATAGCTAGATTTTTCCGTGGTAAAAATAATATCTGCCATGGTCTTCACTACCAATACTGGATGTACGCCCACCGCCGTTTCGTTGGTAAGCAAAAGCGCATCCGCATGATCAATAACAGCGTTAGCCACATCCGACACCTCGGCGCGGGTAGGACGACTGGTTTCGCGCATTGAATCCAACATTTGCGTAGCCACAATCACCGGTTTGGCAGCAGCGTTGGCTAAGTCAATAATTCTTTTTTGAATTAGCGGCACCTGCGCAGCCGGCATCTCGAGGCCCAAATCCCCACGAGCAATCATCACCCCATCGCTAACATCCAAAATTTCTTTAATATTTTCTACCGCTTCGTGCAATTCTATTTTGGCAATCACGCTAATAGGCGAATTATTCTGTTCTTCAATCCCGGTCTCTTTTTTGATTTCATCAATTAAAAATTTAATATCTAAGATATCCTTGGCACCGCGCACAAATGATAGGGCCACCACATCCACGCCAGCTTTTACGCCAAATTTTAGATCTTCTTTGTCTTTATTGCTCAAAATAGTTATCCCCAATTTACTTTGAGGGAAGTTTAGCCCTTTGTGGGACAACGCCACCCCGCCTTCAATGACTTCAGTAAAAATTTTGGCCCCTTCAATTTTAATAATTTTAAGCTCAATGCGACCATCGTCAATTAGAATGGTTTCCTCAGCATTGAGATAAGTATGTAAACCGGGATAATCCAATGGCAATTCTTGATTGGCATATTCCACTTTTTCCGTATTCACAGTAATCATTTGCCCGCGTTCTAATTTTATACCCTCTTTGGGTAATAAGCCCAAACGAATTTTTGGCCCCTGCAGATCCTGCAAAATAGCAATCGGCTCTTGCAGCTCTTTCTCTACCACGCGCAAATTTTTGATAATTTCCGCATGACTCTCATATGTGCCATGAGAAAAATTCAATCGAGCAAAATTCATGCCTGCTTTTACCATAGAACGAAGCACATCAACATCTTGACATGCGGGACCAATCGTAACACCAATTTTGGTATGTTTGAACATAAAAAATAAATACCGTAAAAACGTAAATCTGTTTAAAATTTTATTTTAAAATCGTTTTAATTTGCTCTTGCTGAGCGCTATCAAGTGGAAGAAGTTGAAATAATTTTTGCAACATTTGGTTGTTGGCATTGCGGCTAGCATTGAGCCCAGCATTCACTTCTCCGCCCAGTAGAGCCTGATATTGACCAAATACATTATTCAACAACGGAGGCAAAAACCACAATCCCAGCACCAACACTGCGGCTACCACCGCCACTTTGAGCCAGCTCATCACTGACATCCAAATTAATTTACGATTAATGCGACGATTCTGTTCGTAAATAATTTGAGACCACTTCAAATTCTTTTCCATTAATTCCCCCACGGTCTGTAGAGTAAACTCTTTTTTGGACACTAATTTGGAACTGTCGGATGTTGTGGTTGTCGCCTTGGAAATATCTTGCGACTTCTTTTCTTTTTTTTCGACAGGGTTATTTTCCGTAACCAATTCCACACGTTCTTTATTTGAATCGGGATTGGTCGGCTCTCCTTTGTGACGAAACATATAATTAATTAGTTTTCTTTAATTTGCTTAACTCTTTTTCAAATGTTTTGACATCCTTAAAGTCACGATAGACACTGGCAAAACGAATATAGGCTACTTTATCGAATCCACGCAGGTGCTTCATAATAAGCTCTCCAATTTCATGACTACTAACTTCACGCTTTTTCTTTTTTTGTATATCACGCTCAATATCATGAATTAGACAATGAAAACTGTCTTGTTTGTAAGGGCGTTTGGTTAGCGAGCGCCGAATACCCGTCTCTACTTTCTCGCGCATATAACTCTCGCGTTGGCCGTCATTTTTGACAACAATAATATCCAAAAGCCCTATCTCTTCTATAGTAGAAAAACGATAACGACATTTATCACATTCACGCCGACGTCGAACCGACATTCCGTCTTCTGCCGGGCGAGTATCCACAACACTGGTGTCGCGATTGTTACAAACCGGGCAACGCATAGTTATTTGGATTTACCGAATAATTTTTCTCGTAATTACATTCCCATTTTTTTGCGAATGAACGCAGGAATCTCCAACTCGTCTTTATCGTCGGTGGACGGAGTTGATAACGGCACATTAATCGGCCTTTCTTCTTTGGGAGGACGCATTGGCACAACCGGTGCCGATGAGGTGCGATGAGCAGTAAATTGCAAAAACTTCTTTTCTTCTTCTTTTTCTTCTTTTTGCAATTTTCGTACAAAAGTACTGGGAGTATACTTGAAAGACCGATCTTCGTCAACCGAAGTAGGTGCGCGATGATCGTCAAATCCGGTGGCAATAACAGTAATACGCATACTGCCGGTCATGGATTCATCAATAATTGAACCAAAAATAATTTTGGCATCTTCGGAAGCGGAACTGGTAATAATTTTGGCGGCCTCACTAACTTCATCCATAGTCAAATCTGGACCACCGGTGATAGTAAACAAAATACCATGCGCGCCATCAATGGATAATTCCAAAAGCGGACTGGAAATAGCCATTTTGGCAGCGTCTATTGCTCTATTCTCACCACTGGCCAAACCAATGCCCATAAGCGCTGAACCGGCATCTTTCATAATCGCTTTTACATCCGCAAAATCTACATTAATAAGACCGGGAATAGTAATCAGCTCAGAAATCCCCTGCACACCTTGATGTAAAACATCATCGACAATTTTGAAAGCATCCAGTAGGCTGGTTTTTTTGTCGATCACTTGCAAAATACGATCATTGGGTATGGTAATAATAGCGTCAACATTCTTTACTAATTGTTCCCAAGCTTGTTCGGCAATATCACGACGCTTCGCCCCCTCAAAACCAAAAGGTTTGGTTACCACAGCGATAGTGAGTGCGCCTAATTCACGGGCGACCTCAGCCACCACCGGGCTAGCACCAGATCCAGTACCGCCACCCAAACCACAAGTCACAAATACCATGTCGGTATCTTTGAGCAAATCGCGAATTTCATTTTGTGTTTCTTCGGCAGCACGCTTACCTACTTCTGGATCCATACCTGCCCCCAAACCGCGAGTCACACTTTTACCAATATGCAATTTGGATGGGGCGCTATTGTGGTGCAACGCCTGCACATCGGTATTCATAACTACAAAATCTACCCCCCGAATTTTCCCGGCCATCATTCTGTTTACTGCGGCGCCCCCCGAACCTCCTACGCCCACCACCTTTATTTTAGCGAAAGTTTCCATTTCTGGTTTTACTTGTGGCATATATTTCTAAATCAAACTAACTAAGGATTTATTTGACTAAAGTTGATTGAACAATTTTAGTGTTCACACTATTCAAACAAAATAGCGGGAGTTACCTCGCTATATAGTGTATAATGTAAGAATTTTACTGTCAAGAAAATAGAAATCACTCGTGTGTATAACTTTAGTATTCTAAACACTATGGGATTAATGCTTTAATCCAACGACGCACTGTACCCTGCATCGCGCCGGCCTTTTTTATACCAGCCATCACTCCACTATCAGATCTTCCGGCAGCACGTCCGACACTGGCCATATTGGCGCCCCATCTTACCAAACCAATGGCCGTAGAAAATCCAAGATCATTTACTTTTTCTGTGACGCTAGAAAAATTCAAAGAATACCCCAAGCTGGCCGGTAAGCGTAAATACTTTTTTGCCACATCTACAATGCCGGGCAACTTCGATCCCGCCCCGGTGAACACGACACCGGCCGGCAACAAACCGCTACGTTGTACTTTAGCCAGCTCAGCATCAATTTTTTTCATAATTTCCTCAACCCTCGCTTCCATGATCTCACTGACATAACGTTTTTTGACCATTTCATGATCTGGTGCGCCCAGATTAAACAAATCAACGGTTTCAGTTTTGGATACATTTTCGGACAAACATTCGCCGTATTCTACTTTTACTTTTTCGGCAATATCTACCGAAGTACGCAAACCAATCGCGATATCATTGGTGATATGTTCCGAGCCAATTGGAATGGTCGCAATACGCAAGATGTCCCCTTCTTCAAATACCGCCAAACTAGTGGTCGAACCACCCAAGTTCACCACCGCCACACCAAGTTCTTTTTGACGAGTGGTTAACACGGCTTCACCGGCAGCTAATATTGACAAAACTAAATCGTCGATTTCCAAACCGGTACGATAAATGGCTTTGGTTAAGTTTTTAATCTGAGCGGTAGAACCCAAGATAATATGCGTATCTACCTCCAAACGAATTCCGGTCATGCCCACCGGGTCTTTGATACCAGTCTGGCCATCCACAGCAAATCCGCGGGGCAAAACATGTAATACCTCATAATTAAGCGGGGTAGCAATTGATCGAGCGGTTTCAATAGCACGTTGGGCGTCTTCTTCGGAAATCTCATTGTTGGCTTTGGAAACCACTATCACACCCTTATTGGCTTGGGTAACAATGTGAGGGTCGGAAATACCCACCCACGCCCTATCGATGGGTGTACCCACCATGCGCTCTGCACGCTCCAAACACGCCGAAACAGAAGATACTACATCTTCAATGCTACTTACTACTCCCTTGTTCACCCCTTCGGAATTTACCTCAGCCGCTCCTAGTAATTGCAGCTCTAAATGTCCATCTTCACTTTCGTGAATCTGACCTACCGCCATACGCACCGAATGAGTGCCAATATCTAATCCGGTAATTAAATTGTGAGTCGGTTTTTTCATAGCTAATGAGATTTTACTGTATCTGTGGATACATCAGCATTATACCCTAATTCAAAAAATTAATGAAGTGGGGCAAAAAAATCATAATACCAATCACCCCAGCGCCAATCGATGTGAGTAATACCGCCGCCGCCATCACGTCTTTTATGGTGGATATATAGTGATGCAAACGCGGGATCAACAAATCGGCAAATTTTTCTACCGCGGTGTTTAGCAGTTCCATTGTCATCACCATAACTATTAGCAAAATAATCAGAATTGTCTCCCAGGTTCGCAATGGAAAATAGGCGGCTAGCATCAATGCCACAATCGCCAATAATGTCTGCACACGGAAATTTTGTTCAGTCTTAAAAGTATAATACAGGCCCCGCCCCGCATCACGCATACTCCCCCCCAACCTCTTTAGAGAAATCACCGACATAACACAGTAAATTATTTCAAAACAGTAAATATTATCTTTTCTTGTAAGGCAAACATTTTCTTTGCATCTGACGGTCTCATATGATCATACCCTACTAAGTGCAACATTCCATGTACCAACATACGTACAAATTCTTGTCTCACAGATACCTTATATTCTTTTGCTTGACGTACTATCTGAGAGTAACAAATATAAATTTGCCCCAACATTGATCCTTTAATTTTTTTATCCTCTTGCCACGCGAACGACAAAACATCTGTTACTTTGTCTTTGTTTCGATATTGGCGATTGAGTGCACACATAGCACGATCACCTACCACAATAATTTCGATTTCGCCAATTAATTTCGGTTCGAAACGCGCCGCTTTCGAAATTACTTTAGTAATAAAATTAACAGACAGTGGACAGCGCACCTCCTTATTGATAAAAGATGCGATCATAAAACGGAGCTGGTACTATTTGATTGTTCAAGGGTATTGGTGTTGGTGATTGGTTCAACCACCACATCGACGGTACTGGTGGGCACAAATTGATCTGCTGGCGGCTGCACCGGCAATGGATTATAATTGCCAGTCAATCGAAAGCTGCGTGCTATCATTTGCGAAACAATACGGAAATTAATAGGCGCAACATTATCCAGACTATGATAAGTCATCACATACACATATTGCGTGCCGTCCATAAAATAATTAACCAAATTATCCGGACGTCTCCAACCCATGCCGCCAAACATGGTGTCAAAAGACAGCAAATCGGAATAACGCTCGCTTCGCGCCCATTTCGCGAACCAATCTGCAAACGTCGCTCCTGGGTCCATATCAAATATTCTTATCTCGACATACTCACCATTAATCGCGCTAAACAAAACCTGCCGATACTTTTGATCAACGTTGCCAACCTCCCAAGTAGACGGATAATAAACCTTGTAACCAAATACCGGGTTATCAAACTCTTTTACCAAGCCGGAATCAATCAATTTGGCCGGTGTTTTTTTGGCCGGATCGTAGAGGTGGTACACTTCGCTTCCATCTAAATATTTGTCACCATCGGTATCTGGAACAGAAGGGTCAGTCTTGAAAATTGCTTCGGCAATATCGGTAATACCATCATTGTCTAAATCTTCACTATCACCGGTGATAATGGCCGGGAACACCAATTCTGGCTCTTGTGACAAAGAAGAAGACGGGGTGGTGGTGGCCATCTCTACTGGTAGAGATACGGGTTCAGGAGTGACTTCTGTCGGTACCGATGTAGGAGTATATGTAACAGCCGGCGGTGTCGCCGTGGGCTGGGATTGCGGGCGATTCACTAGCCAGTAGTAAATCCCACCGCCAACCAAAAACAAAACAAACAAAATCACTCCGCCAATAATCAAAAATTTGCGATTAGTAAATAAATTGGCCGGATGCATCTTATTATCACCACCCGCAGTTTTGGCTTTTTTGAGCATGGCTTGCTCGGCCGCAGACAAAACTTGCCCCGATTCATTGACGACAAATTCTTTTTTGATTTCTTTAAATTTTACCACCGGATTGGCACCAGCATAAAATTCCGGTGGAATCACCTGGGTCTGTATTTGGGACAAAGCGACTGACTCTTTTGAATTGTCTGGCGATTTTTTGCCAAACATAAATTATATATAATTATTTAGTAGTATTGGTAGTTGTAGTACTGGTATTTTTGGTACTCGTGGATACTGCGCCAGAAGTGACAAATAGTTTGCCGGGGCCAAGCGGATTGTAACCATTACGCACTTCGGTGCCATCTGGATACTTATCACCGTCGGTGTCTGGGTTGAGCGGATCGGTCTTCCAAATAATTACTTCGTCGGCGTCAGACAAACCATCACCGTCGGTGTCGGTTTTACCGATATCGGTACCAAGTTGTTTTTCGCGCGTATCATCCAAACCGTCTCTATCCGAATCAATTGCTTCGCCAAATAATAATTTGTCATTAGCCATATCAACCGAAACACTACTGGTGGGCACAGATACTGGCGTAACTGCGGTATTGGTTGGTGTCACAGATGCCGGCTCCTCTGATACCGGCGTATTACCTAGATTTTCTGACGCAGGTGTATTATTTGTAGCTGGGGTGTTCACTGTCGGTACAGTTGGCACTGTTGGCGCGGTAAAATATTTATACAGCATCCAACCTCCAATACCGGCACCAACCAACGCAGCAATGACAATTAGTATTAATAGAATTTTACCTATTACCGGCTCTTTGACATTGTACACCGCTTGAGCACTTACAGGCATATTGGCCATCGTGTCACTGGAAGGCGCTTTGCGCAACAACCCCGCACCCAAAGCATCTTTGGGTGCGCCAGGTGCTACCGGTGGAGCTGCGGAGCTTTTGTCTACACCGGCAAAAATATCCGCCGGCTCGGTGGGTAGATTTTGTGGAGCTTGCCCAACAGTATTTTGATCATCAAACATAATTAACGAAAATTAGTTATTAACACAATTAAATGTCACACCATCATCGTCGGTACTACAAGTGGCATCAGTTCCAGAACAAGTGGTATTGCAACGCTGGCAATTATCACTCATAACATCACATCTCCAACCCAATCCATTGCCGTAAATATTCCACGAACTGTGGGTACTTAACCAACCACCCAACGCTGAACACACACTAGCCGTTCCACCTCCACAGCCGCTTTTAATATCACAAATTTCACCCGGGTCAGTTGCGCCATTGCCACATTTTTTTCTACAACTCCCCGCCACCGGCGGACATTCATAACCGGATTCAATTTTTCCACTACTAGAGCAACCATCACCACTTATAGTATTACCATCATCACACTCCTCGCCCCCTTCTATTGTATTATTACCAACCACACTGTTATTACACGGCGCAGCGCAACTAGCTACCGTCATTTGTTGGCTACAACGATTTAGAGCGGTGAGGCCATTACACGGGCTATTGTGAGTAGTACAAAATTCAGCAGGTGTTTCTGGTTCACAAACACAATTACCGGCAGGACTACAAGTAGTGTTGGCAACAGAACAACTACCACAACTTCCACCACAACCATCGGCACCACAACTTCTACCGGAACAAGTTGGTTGACAACGAGGTGCGGGCGGCATAGTTGGCGGTGGGTTACCACAATCCGCTAAACCGGCACGATAAAGATTCTGCAGTTCCTCATCTGTTTGCAAGCTGTTCCAAACCATCAAATTTCTAATTTGGCCATGGAATTCATCTGCATTAGCACCTGATATTTTCCATCTGCCGGTAGCACCGGCGAGAGCACCGGAATCGTAATCCAAAAATTCCATGCTACCACTACCATTAATTTTATAAGGACTCAAACGTACTAAAAGTGGAGGTTTCCCTTGGATTAGATTCGAGTCTTGACCTGTGACTAACTTTGCCATAACTGAATACGACACTTGCTCTATTGGATCATTCGTGTTTAGAGTATAAACAAAATCAAGTGGTGCTTTAAAACGCAAAGCTATAAAATTCCAATCACTTGGTTTAAGTGGTTCCGCACCAAAAATTCCCGGTAAGGTCATGTCGCAACCACTATAACTACCAGTGTCTCCGCAAGTTTGAACTTTCACTTGTAATTTATTGCTCGGACTGACATCGAAATAAATCTTAATATATTTATCACTACCAATATTACGCTCCAACACCAATCCACCGGACTGTGAATCTGGCGCAAATCGAAACCATCCCGCCACAGTCATTTCTGTAGATCCGGAATCTCCAATATTTACATTGACCGGGTTATCTGTCTCACTATTGAAAAAATACCTACCAAAAGCATTAGGAGCAATTTCTCTGGCTACGCGACAATTATTGTTACACACTTGTAATTTAGGTACATTATTAATTCCATTTATACTACTGGTAGCAATACAAGAACCGATATCGCCATCGCATTGTTCTTTACCGGATTGTAATTTACCGTCACCACAGTATTCCGTTGGTTGAACATCAATTCTGTTTTTACAATCAGCAGAACAATAACTGCAAGTCTTGCCATATTCTGGCGTGCAAGCAATGCCATTTTTATTCACACCACTAACTACACTGTCGCAGGCTTCGTTGGACTCTACCACGCCATTTCCGCATTTGGATGGGGTGGGTGTACTAGTGGGCGGAGTAAGCGGCTCACACTTCCAAGCACCATCACGTACATATTGTTCGATTTCCGACTGGGTTACTGCTCTATTGAACACCATCATCTCGTCAAATCGGCCAGACATTCTCTCATACCACCAACGACGATCGGCATTGATACCCAAATGTAAATATTGTTTAGTGGTGTTATATCTATAACCGGAACTATTCGTATATGGACGATACGATATTGAACCACTGAACGCAGTGCTACTATTTGGATCAGCTCCACCATTTTTATAAAAAAACACTTTTCCTTGTTGTCTGTCGTATACAACCGCTATATGCTGCCAATAGCCGACGTCTACTTTCATGCCGGTATTAATTCTACCATCGCCATTATTGAAAAATTGCCAAGTATTAAACCCTGCTGGTGCACCTTCATTGGAACTAAGCAATGACCAACCAAAACCACCTAAATCCGCGCTAAATACTTGACGCCTAATATTCTCAAGCCCGGTTGGATAAACCCAGGCCATATAGGTCAAAGATCTGCCGTCATTTCCATTTTCACTCTGATCAATTTCCAAGGTCGTGGATGCGAAGGTCTCTGAACCGAATTCATACGAATAATTGGTGGCATCATAACCAGACCCTAAATAGCCCGGCTTACGTATCGGTAATTTCGGAGAAATAACAACCGAAGCATGGTTGTCGAAATCAATCACATTATTATTAATTTCGCTGATCGCATAAATATTATTATTTGTATCATCTAACACCGTACTGCCATCTGGATTCACTTTGGTACTATAAAATTTATATTTTGTGTAATCTGGTGCTGTGCCTGCTAACGGCTTGGCGTCATCTAGCTGCCACCAAGCAGCCAAATTGGCTGGTAAGGTAATTTTTTGCTTACAATTTGGCAAACAGTAACGTCTACCCGGATTGCCGTCCCAAGTCGTACAACTTTGATTACCATCGCATTCTTCGCCAAATTCCGGCTGGACAATACCATCGCCACAATATGGACCACGCGACTGACAATCGAAATTACAAGATTCAGTCTTGGTTTTACCATAGCGCACACCTACCACATTTGGGGTCTTACAGACACCTACTCCATTATTAACCGTCGATTGGCATTCGGCATCATTGGCGCAATATTCACCTTTTTTCGTACCATCAGAACAAATACCCAAACCACCACTGGTACGCGGCTTCATGATATCGCAAATCTCATTCTTCTCTTGTGCTATCGCATCGCCACAACGACCGTTGGTGTTATTTTCAAATCCGGTACAAGCAGAATTACAATGATTATAAGTACCATTAAATCGGCCCTGATCACACGCTTCACCCGGTTCGAGCACTCCATTACCGCAAGTACGCACCAATCCGGAACACGGAATATTAGCGGCACTGCTCCAAGTACAATTTGATTGGCAAGTCTTCACGGAGGCATTGGCTCCACCAGTGGCACAAGCGTCGGTATTATATTGTTTTGCGCCAGGCGGATCACACTGTTCGCCTTTGCCCAAATTCACTTGACCATCTCCACAACTACCTTGAGTAACTGTAGAGATTTCTTCTCCGGTAATACAAGCGCCGTTGGCTCCATCTATTATAAACTTACTCCAATCACTGCCAAAATAATTTTGTTTGAACAACGACCAATAACTAAATCCACGTAATGGGCCCAAAGTTGCAAAAGGTTCCTCTAAATGAGCACGAACTTCGAACCCGGCCGTAGACGTATTGAACATGTATCGATAGACAGATGAAGAAGGGTGGCATGCAAAGCTAAATCGGCGATCAACCGTGCTCCAACCAGTATTTGGTTCGTGAATAATACAATGTTCGCCGGTCGGACAAACCACATCATCGTTCAGACTGCTGTCTCCGGTACAGATCTTACCTCTGGTAACTGAACAGGTGCCTACGATCGGCATTTTATTTATTGGATCGGGATTGAGTGCGTAATTCACCGCATTGCTAAACGCTGTCCAAGCCGGCCAAGTACTTAAAGTTTGTCCCGGTAAATACGAACCAGAACTTAATGATGGGTAGCGGTTATTGGCATTGAAATATTGCCCCAATACCACCGAAATATCTTTCAAGTCACGCAAACGCTGATAATTTCTTTGAACCTTAATTTTCTGGTTAGCACACACCTGACCGCGCGGACAATCAAAATCGGTTTTACAGGTAGTAGAAGCTCCGAACTGTTCAACATTGTTCTCACAATAACCATAATTGGTTAAATTGGTATTAAACCGAAGATTGCCCAGCATTTGCTCAAATACCTGCCGAGTTTCCGATTGGGCGTCGGCATTGATACTAAACAATATAATGTTGGAGAAAAATTTCTTGTTATAAACATCATTATCACTACTAACATTAAACACATCAACATAAATATTATTATTGTCGCGCACCGCACGGAAACCGTCGAGTGTGAGTGTTTGCATCCTGCCGGAAAAACCTTGTCCACCCAAAGTTTTGTCATTGTTGAACCACTGCTCTACTGATAACACTTTGGGATTAGGAAACACCTGAATACCAATAACATCGTTGTTTTTCTGGTTGGTGAATAGAAAGCGTTTAATTGGCTGTGCACGCACAATACAAGTTGGTAAAACCTTATTGGTAGGTATATCGCATCCATAATCAGTATATTCACCTGCTTGTTTCCAACGAGCAAAACCGGCATCATTGCTACAGGTATTTCTATCAGAGCAGAATAATGGACTATTATTCAAACCAATAAAATAGGTTGTGGTTCCACTTTTTTTGCCATAACAAATATTTTGAGTGGAAGAAGCAAAATAAGTATTATTTTGTATGGTAAATTGCGCTTTACACTGTGATAATACTGAAACAGTATCATCACAATAACTACCGGTGAGCGAACAAACACCATTATTGGAATCAAACATCGAAGCATTACTTTGTACAGCGGGACGCAAAAATGGCAAATTACCGGCGCTGCTACCGCTAGAATCCATGCAATAATAAGAACTGAAATTGAAATATCCTCCATCACTAGATGTCGTCAAATTCACTCCGGTGGCGGCTGGGATAGGATTGCCATCAAACAAATTCAAGCTCAAACTAAAGCCATCATTATTTCCAATAGCATCTTGGTATGGAATTCGGAACTGACCAGTACGATAATCATTGGCCGGCCAAGGGTTGTTGCACAAAAACACCACTATATGCGCTTGGCCGCTAGCAGCCAAACCAAGTGTGTCACTAAAATCATTACGTTTAATATTCGCAGTGGCGGCAATGTCAGTCTCACCGTTTTTATTTTTTGGCGTAGTGGTATTGAAATCAGAAGAAGTTGGGGTCAAAGTTACATACTCATTCTCCATCGGTCCCCAAATATAATCCCAAAAATATTTATCTACTGGCTGAATCTGCTGGCCATTATCGGCAAAAACTTCTGCTTGAAAATGCGTGGAAGAATTGAGATTCTGGAAGGCCCACAGCGTAGGAGTTACAGTCAAAGAATTCACCGCGCAAACTTTCGGCCTGGTAGTAAACGTAAAATTATAATTACGCAACGGAGTGGTGGTAGCATAACCAACGGCCACCCCTCGAATATCGCGTAATTTTTCTTTAATTACTACCGCGTAATGAGTATCTGGTGAAAGCGCACTACTCAAACGATAAAGAATACGCGAACCTTCGCCGACATTATCGGGTATCACTTGCGCTACCCCCAAACTTTTGTCTACACACCATTTGCGCACACTGTCAGCGGCGGTAACTTCACCAACCAACACTTTTCTAACAAAACCAGCCAATCGACTCCAGACTTTTTTGTACCACGGTAAATTATCATAACCGCCAGACCCATATACTCCGGTAATTAAACCGGTAACATCATTTGTACCATAACAATCACCTTGTACCAAAAATTTATTGATGTCCACAATCGCGATATGCGATGACAAATTAACACCATTCACTAAAGTTACATACAGATAACCACCCACTATACTCATTGATTGTATCTCGTCGCCGGAATTGGATTTACGAACCACAGTACTGGTAACCAATACCGGACTAGTAGATGATGAAACATCTATTATATATATAGCTGGATAATTAGCCAAATTGACTCCGCCCACATAAGCATAACGCCCTTCTACCAAAACCTGTGACGGTTTGGTCATGGAAGTATGCCTTGCACGGCCAATTTGCCTAAGATTGGTCGAACTACTAATATCAATCACTGTTAAAGCATTGTCAATGGTGGCGGCGACATAAGCCAAGTCATCCTTAACAACCAAAGCCTTAGCGCCCTGCAAATATACGTCAGTTTGAATAGATTTATTTATCACTCCAACAGCTACTGGATTGGTGGCGGTGGAAATATCAAATATTTGCAATGTGCCGTTATTGTAATTGGATAATACATATGCCAAATCACCGTTGATTTTAATATCGCGCGGCTGTTGCAAATAAATACCAGTAGCGGCATCGTATTTGATACGACCAACCGCGGCTGGTGCTGTAGTGGTGTTAGTATCCACTATCTGTAATGACCCCTCATCATTCAATGATAAAATATATACATAGTTATTCTTGGCAGCCAACGCGACTGGATTTTGCAACCATATTGAAGCGGCTGGATTGTCGGACAGGGTGGAAGTGCGTGGCCTATCTGGCAAAAACATATCAACTACATGCAGGGTGCCGTTGGATTTGTTGGAAAGACCAAAAATCAAATCGTCCGTCACTACCGCTTTATACATGGTCGCTCCGATATTAAATTCACCTAAATTAATCGGATGAGTATAGTCGCTTAAGTTTAACTGTTGCATAGCACCACGCGTGCCATCGCCATTTAACAACCCGGAAGCAACATAGAGACTATTATTAAACGCCACTGTAGTACCAATATTTGGCAATCCTTTCAGACCAGACAAATCGTAAGATTCTATAGTAGATCTTTGATTCGATCCGATGAACAAATTATTACCAATCACAGTTGAAATCACTGGACCAACCAAATTAGAATCATCACTGTTATTAACAGTACCTAAATAACTAAGAGAATTATTGTCTGATTTCAAAACCACTAAAGAATTCCCCACATCAGATGCTGCTAATACAAATCCTTGTCCAGTGATCGAATTTGGGATTGGATAATAATCGACAAAAGAGGCACTATTTATACCATTACTAATATTGTAGCTCTTGTAAACTCTATTAAAATCATATGATTTAACCATTAGTTTATCACTCGAGTTAACTCCGGATACATACACACCATTACCACCAACTCGCACACTAGAAACATATATGCCGGGGTTGATTTTATTGGGAACTAAATTTTGAAAAGTTGTACCTCCTAATACAAACCAATAAAGAGCAGTGTTATTGTTGGCCAAAGTAACCCAGACCATTATTCCCGTACCTACACGTTGCGCAAAAAGTGTGTCACTGTTGGACAAATCATAGTCCGCTCCGGGATTTTTCTTGGCACAACTAATATTCTCTGGAGTTTGGCCAGCAGCCACATAACAAGACACAAATGATTTGGGGTTGGTAATAGCGGCCACTCGGCTGATGGCATACAAATTTATACTACCATTCGCACCGCTTACCGCCGCCATCGCACTGGGATCAACAAAAGCACCACTGGCATCGGCGGTAGTATGAAAATATTTATGAACTGGATTTTCCGGGTTACTAATATCAACAACTTCAATTCCATTATCATTACGCGATAAAATATATGCATAATTACCAGACACACCGATACCGACCGGCCGATCCAAACGAGCGCCGCCATCGCCATTTTTTATCGAACTGACACGCCTCAAATTATCCGGATCGGAAATATTAATAATTTCCAATAAATCTTGTTCTTCATAAATTACGTAGGCATATTTACCAGACACTGCCATTTGTTTGGGCGATCTTGCCATGGCGGCATAAACTGATTTGGGTCGAGGTAAATGATAATCAAATAACTCAGTAACACCAAAAGATGGATCGGTAATACCTTGGGCGATAACGAAATTCTCGCGCGCGCTGAACTGGTCAATCGTCTGATCAAAACTAGCTTCTATATAGGTATTGGGGCACACACCGATGGCAGCATTGGCCGGATAACTGGACAACCAACGCGGACGCGGATAACAACAGGTGTTAGCAGCTACAGCATAATGCGGATCATTGGTCGCCGCCTGACATTCGGCATCAGAATTATATCCACACGGAATGCTATACTTAGCGTTATTCCCTACTGGCAAACTGCTAAACGTGCCCTCGGTAGTAGTAGCGCCAACAAACGTTAATTGGGTCGGTGGTGTGCCGGCAGATACATAGGGACTAAGACCAACCGCAGTGGCCATAGCTACCGGATCAATACGACCAAAACGATTGTTAGACACCAGGCTGGTTTCGCAAAACGGATCTTCGCCCAACCCCACCACACCATCACCACAAGTGGAAGGTTTGGAATACAACAATGAAGAACCGGCATGTTGCAAATTTTTATTACAACCTTCGCTGGGTTGAGTATTGTTTGGATAATCAGTAAAAACACAATTCGCGCTAGCCAAAGTGGATGTGGCCGGCACAGTAGATTTATTCACCAAACAATAGATATTACAAGTACTGCTTACCCAGCCATAAGTAGAATTTTCACAAACAGCATCTTCGTCTGGGCTCACCATCTTGTCCCCACATTGACTACGTGCGTTATTACAAGCCGCCCAAAAAGTATTGGAAGCAAATCCGGCCCAATCATCGCGGTGGACATAACACCACGCGGCCGAAATACGACTACCGAGATGTAGACAAGTTTCCGAACAAGCCAAAGACGAGGTAGATACACTGGCGCTGGCGGCTATACCTAGATCACAATCTTCGCCCGCGCCGATACGGCCATTGCCGCAAATAGACGCTCCTACTTCATCAGCGCCGGTAGATCGCTTGGATCCGGCGCGTAAACATATATTATTACAACCAATACTAATTTTGGGATCCGTGCTTGCCGGGTCACACTCTTCACCGTTTTGCCAATCCACTACACCATTGCCGCACTGCATACCGCCATTTCCGACATTGCTATTACCTGGACGTAAACAATCCAGCGTACAACTCTGCGCCGATTCGCCGCTAATACCCAAATCACAATCCTCGCCAGCCTCTACCACACCATTACCGCACAATGCCATATTGGCAGGAGCATAACCAGCTGGCACTTCACTACCGCGTTTGAGACAATTATTGTTACAAAAAGCATTCTGTCCACGAGTCGAGGTGGCATATATCGTGGCCACTCTACTATCCGTCGATCCCCAAGCCCATCCCACACTCCAAGCATCCAATCTTTGACCCACAGCACTACACGCATCTGGAGCCGAAAACGGCTGAGTCTGAAATATTGATTTTTCACCAATTTTACGCGCCGTATAGCTGGACGGAATAATTTGAGTATGGTCAATTAAACAATCTTGTTTTTTGGTTTTAAAACGCCAGCGGAAAGTTTTTTTGTATGGATGAGCGGCGCTAAGCGGTTCGCTCCAAATTTGTCTAGACCAAATTAAATTTGGATCACTAATGTTGCCAGTAGTGGTAGACAAAATCACTTGATAAAGCGTATTGGGATCAAGTCGTAACATGCCCGGTCGCAATTTGATAGTCATCACCGTACCATACGAATCCAACTGCGCCCCTTGGGCGAAATTGTCACCGGATAGTTGCAGGCAATTTTCATCCTGACATTCACGTAGTTGCACTGCAAAATCCTTACCCAAATTGAGCGCAGACATCGTCACATTCCAGCGCGCGCCGATTTCGGCGTTGGTACAAGCCTCCAAACAATTGGGCCAATATTCAATTACTTCTGGATCCGACAGATCAATCATGAGTGAACTGGAATTGGTATAAGAAACCGTGCCAGTAGATGCTGTGGCCAATACTGCAGTCGCATCACCGGGCAAATTAACTCCTACGGTATTTTGTTTACTATCAATTTGAATATAATCTTGACGGGTGCGAGCACCGTGGATATCGGCATAAGATGGATTCTGGACATTCCACTCCCATTTGAACCCTTTTACGTCCATCATGATACAATATTGATCGGACAAACCATGGCCGGAATAATACAAATCATATTTATCGGCACCATTATGTTGCATGAGAGGCGCTTCCAAATAGGTAGTCCAATAAGAAAACGGCGTGATGACCAACTCTTTCATCATACAATCTTCGGAGCCGGATTTGAACAAGAAGCAATAGGCGGAATTGGAAACTTCGGAATTATCACAAGCACGTTCCACCAAAAGTGCAGTTGATGAAACACCACCGACAATGTCTTTATTCAAAACCACTTGATACCAGGTATCTTTTTTCCATTTGCCATTGCCATTGTAGGTATCCTGTGGTTGTAATTGCACATACTTAGCCGCCTGACCACGGAAAACTTGAGAAACGTCTAATTTATAAGGACCATTGTTGGTAAGATGCCAGTCGCGCAATGGTACATCACTGGTACCGCTGGCCCGCAGACAAGTGCGCGCACCCAAATCTATACTCGCGCTATCGCACTCGCGCACTACCACACCGCTTCCCGGAACCGTATCAACGTCACCCATACCAACGAAATCCACTGTAATAAGCGAAGTAAGACAAGCACGTTGATGTTCATTGTAATAACCTGCTCTCCCCCACTGCACACTCGGTGATGGGGATGGCAAATTATGACCTAAATCTGTTTCACTGTCACAACGTTCGACTACACGAGGTGGTTCGGGAATATCTTTGGTGCAAAACATCCAAACATAACCAGAACTGCGTTTTTCTCCTTCGCATAATTCAGTATTTGATTTGCACACACCCGCATCGCCACCAGCGGTACAACAATGGGTATCGGGGTCGGTACATACACCTTTATTTTCTACACAATTCCACTTGGTATACTTCACTGGATTACTAATAATATTTTGTGTATCAGCGTCACGTTTCACTACTACCGGACCAGAGATGGTCCCGGAAGGAATACGCACATGCATAAGAGATGCCGGACCAGATGTGCCCAAAACAAAATAGTCATCGCGCGCGGCCGGCAAACGATTTACCACCGAAGTACTAGAAGCAGCAGGTTGCCAATAATATGAATCAGAATAATCTTTGGCGCCACTGGAGGTCGCAAAGTATTCACCAATAATACGCATGGTACCGGTAGACGCCAAAGGCGCCGGACCGGTCTCAGGATCCATGCGACAAATACCCGGTGTTGGTTGTCCACCACCCAAAGTGAAACCAATATTGCGATCAATGATACTGTTTTTTCCATTACCAACATTTACCACCTGCACTGAATACCACTTACCTATTATGCCTTTCTCGGTCGGAAATTTGATTACTATCTGATCATCACTCCAAGTGCTGCCACATTCATCTGGAAACGCAAAAACGTCTTCGTCGGTGTTAATCGCATCGCTATGCGAATCACCTTCTTCTTTGAGCCAAATATAACCTTGATTACGGCCAAAATTACGGCCAGAAATAGTAATATATTGCCCGCGCGCGCCATGGTCAGGAGTAATATTTGTAATCACTGGCGAATCTTCATCTGCTCCGGCCAAAATTCTAAACGCTAAAACATTACTTTGTACATCATTATTGAAAACAGCAGTACCAACCCAGCCACTATCCAAAGTAGGTACGCTGGCGGCAATTAATTGCGATCCCCAATTTTCCACCGGAGACACCAGAGCCTTGCGATCTTGGCTGTCGGCACTATCGCGCAATTCACCGAACATGACTTTATCATTGGCGCTATCTATTGTGTTACCGAAATTTTTACCGGACAAAAGCGTATCCAAACCAGACGGACCGGCATCTGGGTATACTCTACACAAACCCGGACGCACCAAATCATTCACATCAAAAGTAGCTTTTACCCCCCAATCATCATGAGTGGCATCGATAAATTTTCTTTCCACACCATCCGGACCGGTGGAGCTGGCGGTTTCTACTTTTATTGGACCGTCTACTGCTCCATTGGGCACGGTCACTATCAGCTGCCACGGCAACCAAGTTTTGGCACCACTGCATGGAGCAAGTGGAGCTTCTATCCAATCTCCGCTATCGCTGGAATTGGGATTAATTTTGTTGGCAAAATATACTCTACCGGTGGTAGTGCCAAAATATAAACCGGCAATAGAAACAAATGTATCAGGGGCGCCGGATATGGGTGAGACTCGGGTGATACGCATACGATCCACACATGTCTTGGTGGCAGGATCGCAATATCCACTGGCACAATCCGCATCAACATCACAAGCCGCTCCCGCGCACGCACCACACTCGGTACCACCACAATCTGGGGCCGGAGGCACACCCACACCCAATTCATCCGTCGGTAAAAGTGGGTTACGATTCTCCAAAGGACGATCCAAAATTCCATTGAAACAATGGGCGGCACGCAGTACAGCATCATAATTATCGGTATCGGACCAAGCCGCATAATCTAGTGCGGTGGCGACGAGCGGATGAATACCCGGTGCCAAACCCTGAGTTGGCCAGAGCATTGGCACATCACCAGATTTTTGACAACCGGTCAAAACACGACTGGTAATACGATTGCCGTCAGCATCCAATAATAGTGTTTGCACACCATTATCATCTGTAAAGTGCACATTTACCCAAATATTTTTACCGGCTTCATTGGGGTCAATAGCGGTAATCTCCACAGTCGGAGCTGAGCGATCAACACCTTCGCCGGTTTTGAACGGCACATCATTACAACCAGCTCGTATACCACAACTAAGCGACAATCCGCCGGTCAGTGAAACTATATTACGTCTAGTGGTGGCCGGAATGGTCAATCGATATTCGGTACTTGCATCAAAACAATCGCTAGTACCATCATCCGGACAAGCACCATTGGGCGTAAATACGATAGTATCTTGGTGAACAGTACCGCCGGTTTGCAAATAGCTCCACGAACCACCAGCAACTGATCCATCTGATTTTTTATTGATAATAATATTGCCCGGAATAGTAGCAATATCGACTGCTCGATTGAATACAATCACCGGGTGAACATTACGAATACAGACGTCACCACTAGGCGGTAAGCTTTCTATAAACAAAGCATTATAACATGATGGACCCTGACATGGAGGTAGTGGACAGGCGCCACACTCTCCTCCGCAATCGGCTTGTGGGCCCTCACCTTTATTCATCACACCATCGGTACAGTGCGCCGGCAGACCGGTAGTAGCTTCGACAAATCGACGCATCACAAAACTCACTATCGCATACGCCGACATAATTATCACCAGACCCACTACGGCATTGCGTAAAATCTTTTTCGCTTCGGTAATTTTTTCTTCGTTGCCACCAGCAGTCATCCAGAGATATCCGGCATAAAGCATAAGTGCCAATACGACAATACCAAGCAACCCTAGGGCCACGCGAATAATATTGGCCACAACCACGCGAATATCTGTAGCCGGTAAACCCAAAGGTTTTTCAATAGTTTGCAAACCAACGTTCAATTCACTATTCGGGTCTGCCACCGTGCCCACCTGCGCCTGCGCCAAATTTGCAAAAATAAAAAACCCGCTCACGAGCACAGCCGCTATAATGGTGAGGTATAAAATTTTATGACGTAAACTGTTCATGAAAATTAATTATAATTTTTTCGGAAATAATTAGTACAACGTTCGGTGGTGGTAATGTAGCCATCGGTATCACTTTCCACAATTCCGTTGCAACAAAAATCTTTATTACGCACGCCTGTCTGAGAAGACTCGACATTGCAACAATTTGGATTTGACCGACTACCATCTGAACATATTTGTGAATAATCACCACCCTTACTATAATTAATCACCTCACGCGGCGAACCACTTCCTTGCCCTGGCCCAGCGCCCGGATAAAAACAATTGAAGTGAGTATCTTGAATTACCGAAGTAGCAATCGGATAATAATATTGTTTCGCACCATCTAAAAACGGACCGTGGAGCATCTCGGCGGTGGTAGTCGTATCGCCAAAATATACTCTTGGCACTTTCCAGAGCGGTATACCGTCACCGCGTTCTTGCGGAGTCGGCTGTTCATCGACAATAATATTGTACATCGGATCAATACGCATACGCTTACTGAACACCAAACCCCACGGCGCCCAAGACGGGACATTGGCTGCTTTGTAGGTAGGATAAACTTGATTCAAAAATGGCGAAATAGTATCTAATTCATCTTTCAAAATAAAATTCCACCAATTATTATCCGGCTCCTCCCAATTGGGGAAAACCGGCAAAGTGGTGGTGGCCAATTCTATTCGGCCATTACGATTGCCGTCCAGCGCATTGCCAGCCGCATCCATAATGCCAGAAAAAGGAATTGCCTCAAAAGCGGAAGAATTAATGACGCGTCCGGCACGCAATAAAGTTTCGAAATTATCACCTCTTACCCATTCGCCTCTATCATTACGAGCGACATTACCACAACTACCACCGCGATCACAAACCGGAAAACAAAATTTCGGATCACCACAAGCATTGGTACCACAACGAATGGTTGGGGTAAATTCCAAAGTGGTAAAACCATTGGTCAAATTCATCTCACCCACCGGCATAGAACTGTTGTCGCTTCTTATAAAAATATTATTACCGTCCAAGGTGTAATAAGTTTGATCACCGTAGGTGGTGGTAGAAAACATACCTTGTACTCCACTCGGATCCATTGCTTCACTAAATTCTATTTGCATTACCGTATCTTTGGTTTCTTTTGCATTACGACCCGGATAGACACTTTTGACATAGGGCGGATCGCGATCAAGCTCAGTGCTGCAAGTAAATTCCCACTCATAATAATCATTGCCGATCGCTTTGTTTTCAAAAATCGACGGATTGTTGTTGGTGGAATCGTCTTTGCGCAATGCATTACCCAAACGTACTACATAGCCAATTTCTTCGGTGTCACTACCCAAAAAGTCATATGGACGAATAGCAATAGTATAATAACCAGTACGACTACCGAGCGTGCTCACATTAGATAGTAAGGCAGCGCCACGAATTTGTTCACGTACTATATTATCACCTTGTTTGATTAATTTATAAACATTAAGTTGATCTTGCCCATCACGCAACTTACTGCAATCAGTTTCCCAATTCATGCTAGCACCGATATTACCACAAGCACCCGGGCCGGCGTTATTGTTAGTCGAGCTCATGGCAAAAGTATCAATTTTTACCGGTACAAAAAAAGAAATAATAATCTTGGTGTTGCGCGGCACCTTTTTCTGGTTGCGCATCGGATAGTGATCCTTGACCACTTTACCCAAGCCACCCGAACCACGAAAATTCTGAGTGAGCGCCGGTTCAATGGTACCACCTTCGGTAAACCCACCCACACCCAACATACGAAATATGAAAGCTACAATACCGTAAGCCATCAAAATAATCGCTAACCCTATCGTAGCATTTTTGAGAATTTGTTTGGCTTTGATAATCTGTTCTTCATTGCCGCCAGCAGTCATCCACAAAAATCCGGCATACAACATGAGTACGAGTACGATAATACCGAGCAACCCCAAAGCCACTTTGATAATATTGGCCACTATAATACGCGGATCAGTAGCTGATAGGCCCAATGGCTTCTGAATAACCTGTACACCCTTATTCAACTCGCTATTGGGATCAGCAACACTATCTGTCTGCACGGCGGTTTGCGCAAATACTGGAGTATAGGCCAAAAACGCAAAAACCGCCACTAAAAACATAACTGCAATAGTAGCGGTTTTTACTCCGAGACGGAAATTGTTTTTAGTCCATTGAAGCATGAGACAATGGAGTTAAAATGGTTAAATTGGAACTAGCGGCGTTTTTTATCTTCCACTAATTTGCCAATCTTTTTAAGATAGGCCATCTTATTGCCGATCTTCAAGCGGTGCAACGCACTCTTGCGAAGCATATTTTTACCGGGTTTATCCTTGTGAAATTGAATTTTTTTCACTTGGATGAGCTTGCCCGACTGTTGCCAACGCTTCTTTACACGTCTCATAAACGCTTCGAACGACTCATTTTTACGACGTTTTGTTTCTGACACAAATATTCACCTCCAAGGTAAATTTAGATAACTTAAATACAAAATTATTGTACCTCAAAAATCCCTTTTCGTCAAACTGTGGATAACCCTAGATATACCTAGATTTTGCCCAATTTCTTTTTGAGCAAATTCTCAATCTTTTTCTGGTCAATAATCTCCTGAACACCCGATTCCATATCACGCAAAATAACCGTTTTATCCTGCACTTCTTTTTGTCCTAAAATGATTACAAATGGCACCTTGAAATTGTTCGCGGCTTCGAGTTGAGTCTTGAGCGAATTTTTGAAGAAATTAAAAGCAATCTTCAGGCCTTTGCCGCGCAATTCATTAATAAGTCGCAGGGCCACTCGTTTGCCCTCTTCGCCCAACTGCGCAAAAAACACATCATACACCGGACCAGAGACAGCGAGTTTGTTTTGCTCATTATATTGTTTCCAGGCCAGAATCGATCGATCAACACCCATTGCCATACCAACCGCTGGGGTGGCACGACCTCCCATGGCTTCTACCAAACCATCATAGCGCCCTCCCCCACCCAAAGCACTCTGCGCACCATCTTCGCCGGCAGTAGTATAGAATTCAAATACAGTGTTATTGTAATAATCCAAACCACGTACTAAAAACGGTTTGAGTACATATGGCACGCCCAGTTCATCCAAAAATTCTAATACTTTCATAAAATGTGCTTTGGCTTCCGGCCCCAACCAATTGATAATCTGCGGCGCTTCTTCTTTGACTGGTTGACAACTAGCCTCTTTACAATCCAATAGACGCAAGGGATTGCGAGTGAGACGCGCTTTGCAATCTTCGCACAAATAAGCACGCTTACTACGATAATAATTAATTAATTCGGCCTTGTAACGCTCGCGATCATCTACACTGCCAATGCTATTAATATGAATTTCTACCGGCAAACCAAGATCTTTGTAAAAATTGTACGCCAACACAATAAGTTCTGCATCCAAAGAAGGATCGGTGCTGCCCAAGGTCTCGTAACCGACCTGAAAAAACTCGCGATAGCGACCGGCTTGCGGACGATCGTGGCGAAACATCGGTCCCCAGTACCACAATTTAATTGGCTGTGGTAAATTCCACATACCATGCATAATATACGAGCGTACAATTGCAGCGGTCGCTTCGGGGCGCAAACAGACTTTGTCGCCATCACGATCTTCGAATAAATACATTTCTTTATCTACCACATCAGTACCTTTGCCAATGGATCGCACAAATAAATTAGCTTCTTCCATCACCGGCGTTTCGATACGACCAAACTGAAAATATTCCGCCAAATCTTCGGCACTGTGGTAGCAAGCTTTCCAATAACGCTCTTCTTTTGGTAAAATGTCGTGCATGCCACGCAAAACACTGTATTGTTTCTTGCCTTTTTCCGAAACAACATTTTCTTCGCTGGATTTCTTGACGGCTTTATTCGCTGACACAACTTTTTTCACAATTTTTTTCTTCATTGGTTTTATTTTTTTGTTTTTAGACATATTCGAAATAATAGTTTACCTATGATGTTAAATTCCTAAATTCGGAGTATCAAAAGTCTGTATGCGCGAGAATGGCCAGCCTCGAAACCAGGCACGACCCACAACTAAACTTCTGTCTACCGGGCCAAATCGACGTGAGTCATGGCTATTCTGACGATTGTCACCAAGTACATAATATTCATGGGGGCCGAGTGCCGTAATTTTGTCGCCGGCAGTAAGTAAATCACTGGGCAAATACGACTCTTTTATCTCGAACCCCTCCGGATGGGCGTCATTATAAACTATTACTCTGCCCTCGGAAATTTTTACTCGTTCACCAGGTAGGCCAATAATACGTTTGAGAAAATATTCTTTCGGATTTTCCGGATATTTGAATACAATCACATCGCCACGTTTGGGTTCATGAAAGCGATAAGATAATTCATCGATAATCAAATATTCTTTTTCGTAAAAATTCGGCTCCATGCTGGCGCCCTTCACATAAAACGGTTTGAATAAATAATAACGTACGAGACCGATGGTGATACCGGCGAGAATAGATACTTTGATAAGCTCGAGCAAAAACAAACCAGTAGAAACCAGTCCTTGGAGAATCTTTTTACGAGCTTCTGGCCAGTTAAATTTGGAATCTGACATAAATAATAGAGATAGACAAAATGTTTGCTTTCTTCAAAGCTAATGGGTATTATATATCATTTTTCACGGTTTGGCAAATATCTGGAATAAATAAAAAACCGGCACCTTTGACCATCTTTCGACGGTAAAGGGCCGGTATAGTGGTGGCGATCAGCAGGTATGAGTCATTCCCACTGGATCAAGGAACGCAGTGCCTCCAGAGCGCGGACCAACTTCTTGGGGTCGTTGGCTTTGGCGGCCTTTTCGATGTCTGCCCAGGCGCCGGAGTAATAAACCCGGATCGGATAATCCTTGGGCGTGTCCGGATTCTCATAGCTGGCGCGCATGGTCGCGACCGCATACAAGATCAGGTCGCGGCATTCTTCGAGACACTGCACCTTGAGGTGCCCGTCGTCGCCAGTGATGATATCGAGCAAGTTGCACACTCCAAACTTGCCGAAACGGTACGGTTCGACCTGCGGCTCTTCCCGTTTGGTGCGCGGATAGACGAAGTAGTCGATTTCGACTTTTTTGTGGTTGATGCGCGTCGACCATTCGACGGCTCCGAGCACGGCCGGGTCGACATGCACGCGCGAACACACCTGGCCGTTGAGATGCTGCATGTCGCCCACGTTGTCCACCTTCATTTGGCGAACGACGTCGCTGGCGGCCCGCGCGTCGAAATTGGTGCGGTAGCTGACGCGGCCCTTGGGCGGATACATCTCAATGATCAAACCGCTCACATACACGTCGAGTGATTCATTCACTTCGACACACCAACCGTCTGTGCCTGGTATGCCGACGCTGAAAACCATCGGCAAATTGCCAAAGAACTTTTCCAGGTCCGCGCGAGTGGGTTGAGTTTCAGCCTGGCCGTTGATCTGGACCACTCGGAAAAGGTTTTTTCCCCAACGACCGCCTGAGACCACGAAAGGCTTAAATTCGGAATCTCTCATGGTTTCCTCCATCTCTGCGTTGTTTGAACACCAAGCCCATTTTGGGCCGACCTAAATTCAAAAGAACACGACAAGTCAGCGTAACAAAAAATCACGCCTTTGTCAAGGGTGATCTATCGTGGGCAATGGAGGAATCGAACCTCCGACCTCGTCATTATCAGTGACGCGCTCTAACCATCTGAGCTAATTGCCCTTTTTTATTTTCAATATTTTAGCATTTAATTTTATAAAAATCAAGTGCTCGTGGGCGACACAGGATTCGAACCTGTGACCTTCACAATGTCAATGTGACGCTCTAACCAACTGAGCTCGCCGCCCAAAGTAGAATTACTATGCCAAAGACAAAAAAATAAATCAAGTACTTGTGCTACAATCTACTATCATTTTCCAAACAAAAAACCGCCATTACGACGGTTTTTAGTTTGACTTCACAAATGTGACAAAAACACAGTCTTCGTCAGTGCAATTATCCGAAGATGTTGCACCGCGTCGACGAAGTTCACAATCTTGCGATTGAG
>CAYXJO010000002.1:11512-130495 GCA_964465205.1 uncultured Gammaproteobacteria bacterium | reverse complement strand
TATATCTGATATGATTTAAGGAGAAAATCGGCAACTTCGCATACGCCGATACGTTATATGAAATATGCTTTTCTTTTTACGGCTAACGCCTAACACTTTTCTATAATGAACAAATTTTATTTTTAATTATTTATTCTATGAATAAAATTATCGTCACTGGAGCTACCGGACAAATTGGTTCAGAATTAGTGCTGGAATTAAGAAAAAAATATGGGAACCAACAGGTCGTAGCTGTCGGTCATTCTAAACAAATCACAGGAGAATTAAGCAACGGACCTTATGTAAGCGTTGATGTAACTGATAAAAATGCATTGTCAGAATTGGTAAAAAAATATCAACCCGATACTATATTTCATTTGGTGGGAATTTTATCCGCCACCGGAGAAAAAAATCCAGATTTAGCTTGGAATATTAATATGGGCGGCTTGAAAAATATACTAGATATTGCCCTTGAATGCGGTGTCAAAAAAATCTTCTGGCCTAGTTCCATCGCTGCTTTTGGTCCAACAACTCCCCGTGATAATACGCCGCAAAAAACTATTCTTGAGCCAACAACCATATACGGTGTCACCAAGGTTGCCGGCGAATTGTTATGCCAATATTATTGGAAAAAATACGGATTAGATATTAGAAGCTTACGTTATCCTGGTTTAATCAGTTATAAAACCCCACCGGGAGGTGGCACTACAGATTATGCTGTAGCTATTTATTTTGAAGCGATAAAAAACAAAAAATATACTTTTTTTGTCAAACCTGAAACAATCTTGCCAATGATGTATATGCCTGACGCAGTGCGAGCTACTATTGAGTTGATGGAGTCCCCAATTGAGAATATTAAAATTAGAACTAGTTATAATCTGACCGCTATAAGTTTCTCAGCTAAAGAATTAGCACAAACTGTGGCCAATCATGTAGTCGGTTTTACCTGTGACTATAATCCTGACGACCGACAAAAAATTGCTGATTCATGGCCACGATCAATTGACGATAGTTCTGCAAGAACTGATTGGAAATGGAATCATTTTTTTGATTTGGAAAAAATGACAATTGATATGTTAAAAAATATTAAATAAAAAATAAAATTTGTTATTATAATAGAAATAGAAAAGTGTCCGACTATCGTCGGAAAAAAGAAAAGCATACATCATATAACACGGCATATCTGGCTTAGGCTTTTGCAAAGCCTGCGCCCAAATCGCTATGCGACTTCAGATATGCCGGCACATTATGTGAAATATAACTCAGCTAATATGCAAGAAGTAGAAGTTAAAGCTAAAATTAAAGACTTACAAAGTATTAAAATCAAGCTAACTGAAATGGGTTGTAGTTTTTCCGAACCTCTTGTCCAAAAAGATATTATTTTTTTACACAATTCAACGAAGACCCAAGAAATTTTAAAGGATAAGGTTACTCTAAGAATAAGAAATACTAATGATAAAAAATATACTTTTACTTTGAAAAAAAAACTAACAAACGAACTTGATAATATAGAAAGAGAAATTATAATAAACGATCCTAAACAAGCCGAAGATATTTTGAATTATATGAATTATTATGAAGTAATAAGAGTTAGCAAGACCCGCATTGAGTCAAAATATCAAGATATGACAATTTGCCTAGACGAAGTTGAAAAACTGGGTTCGTTTATTGAAGTTGAAAAATTAACCACGAACGAGGATGGACAAGAGGTTCAGAAAAACTTATCTAAATTTCTTGCAAGTCTAGGTGTATCAGATTCTGATTTTATACTAAAGGGTTATGATACATTAATGATAGAATTAGCTGAGTGACACATCACATAACACCGCGATAAGCGGCTCCAGAAAATTTCCTTTATAATGATAATAAGGAGTAAAATTTTCTTCCGACCCAAATTTTGCAGATGAATAATAATTTATAAAAAGGAATCTGCAAAACTTCGCTTCATCGGGAAACGTTATATGAAATATACTTTTCCTTTTCCCGCCACGAGCGGGTCGTTTTTATATACCGGACAAATTCGATTTTTGATTTATTTGATGGGGGGGGGGAACTTAGGTGTCCCGCCCCACTGCGGCGGGGCGGGACGAATTTTAAAATAAAAAAGGCCGCGTTTTATTATCGCGGCCACACGAGCACACAAATCTATACTTTAACCCCAGACCAGCCATGGGCCTCCCCACAGTTGAAACGCGACCCAGAACGACACCGTCCACCACAACCAACGCCTGCCCCGATCCGCGCTCACCCAAAGACTCGTCGTAACTCCAACCCCAATCCCGAGTACAACAAGAACCGCGAGCTGTAGCGACAGAAAACCGAATTTTTCAACACAAGGCCAAAACAATGCCCCACAGCTCAAACCCATCATAGATAATCCGGCGAGAGGCACGGCGGAATTTTGGTTCATCGGGTGTTCTCCTTTCTCACTGCCTGTTAGGTAGTGATAAGAGGTATAGGAATACCGCGACTTCCACCACACCAAATAGCAGTTCTACCACGAATGTATTCACCACACTCTCCCTTCTTCGTCGAGGCGTCATACCGAATACGGAAGCTACACTATCTTCAGTGCATAATGCGCCACAACTCCTCTCCAAACAGCAAGCCGCTCATGGCTGTAGTGAACTCAAGCGCGGTCGCTGCAAGCCGTTGCGATGCCGTTGACGTCATGAAATCCCTATCGACCATACCTCTAAATACGGTAGTGGCGAATGCCAACAACAACGTAAGGAACAAGAAGAACCAAACCATAGCCACCTCCTTGTTGTAATGGAAAGAACCTGTGAGCCGATCGCCGGCTACAACACACTTGCGGTGTGATATAGCATTATAGAAAAATGATCATTATTGTCAACCATTATTACAATGTAAATCAATTATCTTGGCTAAATTGACAACAGAAATAAACTATGCTACAATAACTGTAAATATTTTTTACAACTATTTTATTGCATATGATATGTTGAACCAATTAATTGACAATTTTAATTTGACTGAAAAAGAGGCGCGCGTATACCTTGCAAATTTGGAAACTGGCCGCGCTAAAGTCAGTATAATAGCCAAAAAATGCGGACTGAATCGTATTACGACATATGAAATTCTAAAAAGATTGGCCAAACATGGGATGGCGCGCAGTCTGACTATTGGGCAAATTCAGACTTTTACAATTACTGATCCAAATCAACTACTGACCAAAATGGAAAGACAGATCGAAATAGCAAAAACGTTGTTGCCACGACTCGTATTATTGGGCGGGCCAACAAACCAACCAAAGGTCAACTATTTCGAAGGAGTAGAAGGCATCAGACAAATATATGAGGCCACTTTGAATTGCAAAGAGAAAATTATCTACAATTTTGCTCACCCGCAAAATTTACTCAATACTGTCGGCCAGGATTTTTTTAATAATTATGTAAAAAAACGTCTGCGCCGTAAAATTAATGTGCGAGTACTAATGCCAAATGCCCCGGAAAATAAACGGTATTTAAAAGAATCAAAGACATCGCTACGCCAAATAAGATTTTTTGACGGCATACAGTTTCCTTTGCCTAACGAAATACTTATTTTTGATAATAGCGTGGCAATGCTATCATTTACAAATAAAATTGGAGTATTGATTGACGACGAAGACATATCCAAATCTATGAAATCGATCTGGCAAATGGCATATAATAACAACTAATTTTCTTTACGCGATTGTTGCGCGTATCTTGCGCGAACCACCTGCTCCAATCGCCCCAATATTACACTTACACTATTTGACACAACCTTCCTAATTGGATATAATTGGATATAGTTAAAATATCCAATTCAAAATATGCCTAATGCTAGCCAAAAATTAACGGAAAAACACTTGCCCACAGATCATCTCGCTAAACGAATTGAGCAAATTTCGCCTGTTATTGTCTCTAAAATCGCCAAAATTGACGAGCTAAAAGGACAGTGGATAACCGGCGCTCGCCTTAGCCCACAAGTTTTGGGGCGTTTGAAACGCTCGGTTTTGATCACCTCCACCGGCGCTTCTACTCGCATTGAGGGCTCTCGCTTGTCCGACGAGGATGTTGAAAAACTGATGCGCGGTATTAACATCCAAAAATTCACCAATCGCGATAAACAGGAAGCGCAAGGATATTATGAACTGCTGGAAAATGTTTTTAATTCTTGGAAAAATTTAAAATTCAACGAAAATTTGATTAAACATTTTCATCAGGAACTATTGAAATATGTGGAGAAAGACGAGAAACATCGCGGCGACTATAAAAAAGGTGAAAATAAAGTGCACATGTTAGATGATACCGGAAAATCAGTCGCTATTCTGTTTGACACCGTGCCGGCATATCTTACTCCGGGACAGATGCGAGATTTGGTGGAATGGACGGAAAAAATATTGGCTGAAAATAAATATCACCCATTACTCGTGCTTGGTAATTTTTTGGTTGAATTTTTAAAAATTCACCCTTTTACCGACGGCAATGGACGACTATCTCGCGTACTTACCAACCTACTCTTATTACAAGCGGGATATTTGTATATCCCCTATGTCTCTCACGAAAAATTAGTTGAAGATAACAAACCGGATTATTATGTGGCCTTGCGTCGCAGTCAAAAAACCATCGGGACAGATAATGAAAACATCACTGACTGGCTGGATTTCTTTTTGGATATGATTTTGAAACAATCGGAAATGGCTGTCGAATTGTTGTCCAAAGAAAACATAGAAAAAATACTGTCGGAAAAGCAACTTATCGTCTGGCAATATATTGAGAAACTAAACAGAGAGACAAGCACTGGTGATATTGTAGGAAATACTAAAATCGGCAGGCCGACAGTAAAACAAACCCTTGATGTGTTGCTCAAACTGAAAAAGATTGAGCGGATTGGGCTCGGAAGAAGCGCGCGATACAAAAAAATTTAAACGATGTGAGTGGGGACGCAATTCACCCCTAACCCCTCTTGCACCCCCACCAAAGAGGATAAAATCGAATTTGTCCGGTATATAAAAACGAGCCCTGACGGGCCGAAAAGGAAAAGTATACATCATATAACAGCGTGTATGTGGCTACGGTTCCCCTGACGGTGAACCTCCGCCCATATTCGCCTACGGCGAACATCACATACACGCGTACGTTGATCCGATATTTGACGAACTCGCAACTTGGAAACAAAAATTTGAGCATTTAAGCGAGTAAATCCCCAATTCATTTTAATGAAGAATTTATTGGTACATCGTACAACAGCGTATATACGGCTCACAAGCGAAATAAAATTATTTTTTCAATTAATATATGACAATATCACCAGCGTCAAAATGTACAATCATTGGCGGGGTTGTTGGTTTACTAATAATGCCGCTCTCAGTCGTTATTTATAATATTGGCCTACTTTCAAGCAAATCCTCTACTTCTTTGCTCAATTTTTTTACAAAATTTGATTATCTGGCTACTATAATATGTACCGGCCAATGTTATAATTCTGGCCAACTACTCCACCTAATAACAACCCCACTGTGCTTTATGTCATATGGAATAATAATAGGGGCTATACTTGGTTACTTTTTTGTAGATAAATTGAGAAAATAATTTTATTTAAAATCGCTTGTTCGCCCAAATTCGGTTTTCGTTTTGTGTTGGCGCTCCGCGCAATTTTAACACAAAACTACAACCGAACTTCGTATATACGCGTTCGTTAGGCGAAATTGTCTTTCCCGTTCAATTATTTGTGGGCTATTTGTTCGACTAAAAAACCGCCCACGATGAGCGGCTTTTTGTTTAGTTGGTTTTAACTTAATCCGAGGGCGGGCTTCATTTTCTGCATATCTTTGGTGTTAATCTTGACTTGGTCCTCAACATCTCTTAACCCGCGCGATATAAGCATTAATTCTTGGTCTTTAGTTTCGTAAAGCTTAACTATTTTATCTAAAGTATTTGTTATCCTTGATATATCTTCCTTAGTAGAAACCTGTTCTAATTTTTCGTCAATTTTATCCAGCCGCTCATCATGTTCTAAAACTTTTTTAACGATAAAATCTATTTGATTGTCCATCTGATCAAAACGTTTGTCGTGCTCTTGGAGTTTTTGGAGTATTTCTTGCATAGTGGAGATATTATACTATGTAAGTAAGCGGCCTGTCAAGACCCGAAAATAGCCCGCAAACAATTGATGTAACGAGGGTAAAGCCAACATCGCCTAACACGGCGTATGCGGTTACGAAAAAGGAGAATATATGGATAATTACGATAATATTTGATTGAGCCCTTTTGGAATTATTTATTGCTGGAACCAATACTTGCCAAAAACATTTCCCTATGTTAGTATCTGTGTAACACAACAACAATCTGGAGGGAGAACGATGGGAGAAAAACAAACTAAAAAGAGGGAATGCGACGGGGCATATTTCAAGCGCAAATGCAGCAAATGTGGTCATTGCGGGCTAGAAAGGGGCCGCGATTGGAACGACCATAATTACATGGCCGCAGAGTGCCCTAATTGCGGTGAGCAGCAATCTGGGTTTGCAGATAAATACGACAAGGGATATTGGGTCTATTGCTGCTGAACACTGGGATTGTTCCTTGTTTCTCTATCCCGCCAATATACCACCATGGTTGAGGCGGTTTTTTGTTAGAAATTCCAAAAGGGCTCGAAATTGAAGTGAATTATCCATATATTCTCCTTTTGCTCCGCCCAAATTGCCGATTTTTCGTATATCTGATATGATTTAAGGAGAAAATCGGCAACTTCGCATACGCCGATTCGTTATACAATATGGGCTGTGAGAAAGGAGACAACGAACATGACGAAAGATAAGTTTGCGGCATGCCTCACTCTTAGTCTGGTCATCAGTACAGTTCTTTTCGGCGCCGTATGCTGGCCGCTCATCCCCTTCAAATCGTGGGGGGTCATCGTGGCCTTGGCGGCGCTAAGCGCGCATCTTGCAGGCAATGCGGTCAGCATCATTTTCCTGTTCGAGGAGCAGGATGGGTGGCTGAAAAACACTTTACGACTGGTAGCGTGGGAGGCCTACCTGCTGCGCATCTGACCCTTCATAACCAAAAGAGGAAGACGAAAATCACAGCCGTCTTCCTCACAGCCCACATTGTATAACAGCGTATATACGGCTCACAAGCGAAATAAAATTATTTTTTCTTTTATGAGTGGAAAACAAAACATTTTACAGTTAGACGGCGCAAATATGGATATTGATTTGACTTCCGGGGATAAAACTTCGTGGAAACAAACGCAATGTCCGTGGAATAAGAAGGAAAATACTAATACACACAAATGCGCCGTCAAAAATGTTTCTATTTGCAAGTATTTCTGCGGAATTGAGTATCTAGACAATGTGTTGTGTTGTTATCCTAACAAAAATACGCTAAAAGATAACAAACAGAAAAAATAATTTTTTTAATCGCTTGTTCGCCCAAATTTGACTTATTTTTTATTTGGTGGTAATATGGAAGCATAACTAGTAAATATATGAGCAAAATAGACCTAAAAGCGACAATCTGGAAAGAAGGTAAATATTATGTCTCTCAATGTTTAAATGTTGATGTGGCCAGTTTTGGTGCAACCAAAAAAGAAGCTTTGAATAATTTGGAAGAAGCGTTAGAATTATATTTAGAAGATACTCGTACTCCTAAATTTACTAAGGTTGAAAGACCGAATATTGTGTCTTTACAACTTCAATATGCCTAAACCGTTTCCACTGAAACGCGTGTTAGAGGTCCTAAAAATTAAGGGCTTCTTTTTTGTTTGCCAAAAAGGCAGCCATGCCAAATACCGTAAAACTGGCCACCCTACACTCACGGCGATAGTGCCAATACATGGCAATGAAATTCCTTACGGAACTTTTAGGTCTATTTTGCGTCAAACGAATTTAACGGAAGATGATTTTGCGAAAAAATAAGTCAAACTTCGTATATACGCGTACGTTGTACGAAATTTAGTTTTTAAAAAGTCCTTAAGGGCAAAATATCTTTTCTTAAAAATATGGCTCAAATTTATCTAACTGAAAACTTCATCGTTGAATCACATGAAAAACCTTTTGTCAGTCGCACGGATGGGGGTCATATTCGTATTCGCATAAAAGATGCTTCGATTCCCGACCGAACACATCTCACGCCTGCTGTTGCAATTGAACTTATGAGATTAACAATGATTGTTGGTGAAGCAATGGAAAAGGGCTTGAATAATCGTGGGATTAAAGTTGTTAAAATAAATTATCAGGATATGGGAAACTGGGCATTCAAAACTGGTGAAAAGCCATTTTTGCATGTGCATGTGTTCGGTCGTACCTTTGAGGCAAAAGATCAGGTTTTTCCGGAGTCGGTGTATTTGCCAGCCCGTGAATCTGGATTCTACGATAAATTTGAGCCATTAAATAATGAGGATATTTTAGAGATACAAAAGCAAATTGAGATAATAGCAAAGCAGGATAAATATCAGAGTTCTGAGTGGGGAATTTTAAAAATATGAAAAATAATATTGCTAGAATCGTCGAATACAATATGATTGATTTAATTAAAAAAATCTAAGCCATCACTCCCCGCAACACCCATTTTTCCACAAAATTAATTTTTACTTTTACAAATTGACCGATCAAATCCGACGTGCCTGGGAACTCTACCAATTTTAATTCGTCACTGTTGCCGGCACACACACCATCGTCACAACGCTCTACCAAAACCCGCACTGTCGTCCCCAAATATTTCTGGTTTTTGCGCAAAACAATTTCTTCCATTAATTTTTGCAACGTCTCCCAACGTTGTTTTTTTATATCCTTGGATACATCGTCTTTGAATGCTCTGGCCGCAGCTGTGCCACTACGTTCGCTATACATGGCGTGATACGAGATATCAAAGTCACATTGATGATACAAATCCACTGTGTGCCCAAACTGATCTTCGGTCTCACCACAAAAACCAACAATAATATCTGTTCCCAGTGCCATACCTGGTTTGGCAAGGTAAATTTTTTTAATCAAATTAACAAAATCTTCTCGCGTATATTTGCGATTCATTTTTTTCAAAATCTCATTATCCCCCGACTGTACTGGCAGATGTAGATAGTTTACCTGCTTAGGCAATTTGAGCGCCTCAATTTGCTCGTCGCAAAAATACTGCGGATCGGCGGCGGTAAAATGTATGCGAAACTCACCTGGAATTTGGTTTATTTCCCAGAGCAGGGCCGCAAAGTTATCTTTAAATGGATTATTTTTACTAAAACTTTCTTTGTCTGGCGCGATATAATGATTTACTACTTGCCCAAGTAAAGTGATTTCTTTGGCGCCATTGTCCACGGCAACACGAACTTCTGACAAAATTTCTACAACCGGACGATTGCGTTCGCGACCGCGGGCATGCGGCACCACGCAATAAGTACAAAAATTATCACAGCCGGTTTGAATGGTGATAAAATTTTGAAAATTACTCGTGCGTAGTGGTGCGATCAGTAAATAATCATCCAATTTTTCTTTCATCCATTCATCTCCCCATCTCTTGGCAATCCACTCGGGCAAACGAATTAACTCTTCAATTCCAAAATACAGATCCACATCTGACAATTTTCTTTTGTTTTCTCCGGTGCGATCTCGGCCTGGCATACACCCAGTTACGGCCGTAATTAAATGCGGTCGTACCACTCGAAATTTTTTCCAATTTTCCTGCAAACCAAAAACACGATTTTCGGCTGTTTGGCGCACACTACAAGTATTCACAATGATCAAGTCGGCGTCGTCCGATTTTTCTACTTGTTCCAACCCAAGCGAAAACAACAAACCAGCAATTCGTTCGGAATCGTTTTTGTTCATCTGGCAACCCAGTGTCAAAATATGAAATTTTCGTGACATAATATCCGCAGTTTAGCGGATTTTACGTATTTTGACAAGTTAAAATGAAGAAACAAAAAAGGCCATTGCCGTCTCGCGTAAATGCAAGATAGCAATGACCTAAAAAAATCAGTTTATCTACTACCGCTCTAACATAACAAACCGACACTGCGCCAGAGCGCCCGGCTCTATAGAGGCCGACAGATCGGCCTCCTGTAAAATCAGCCGCCACTCGCCTTGAACGATGAGGCGGCACAATAATGAACGTGGGTGCAAAGACACCCATTGCATCATTGCGTACACCACTCTCCCGCCAAACACGGCGGGTAAAAAGTAGTATAAATCTCGAGACGGGGGGAATTTTTCTATAGCACGTAGCAAAGATCGCAGCCCCGAAGGGCTGACATGCTTCTTTTTTGTCGCTGCACGCAGTTGTTCCAGTGCCCGGGAGACACTTATTGCCTCCTCATTGGCCGGCAACGCGACTAACTTCACATCCCGCAAGTCATCGGTATGATTGCCGAGCGGGGGCATTTTCGCCCTCAACTCCGCAACTATATTGGACGAAAAAAAACCCGCCCGGCCCAACAGCCCTTTATACTCCGCCGAAATTTTATCGTAAGTAGCATTGGCACTGCCACAGCTCTTCCCTTTCGTTTCAATCTACCATTCGTAATGACACGCACCATGCGACATCACTCGTTGGTATTTTTAATATTACTGCTAATTTCAATGAACAATAAATTATATTACCCCCAACAACATTATATTGTCAATAGCATGCTACTGTCTATAATTCCGGACAAAACACTAATTAAACCAACAAAACTTATACACATTCACCCCCTATTTTTACCTTGCGCATAGGGCTAAAATATGATAAAATATCACTGTCTTATTTTTATACTCAAATATCTAAAAACCCTTATTTTATGCCCTTAAAACGAGTAGTCCGCGGCCGAATTACCGAAGAAGCAAAACCAAAGTCCAAACCGACTGTTATTGCTAAAAAACCTGAACCAAAACAGGTGGTTTTGCCAAAGCCAAAATCGACCGAAGTTGAGCCTGCACAAGACGTCAAAATCGCGCCGGCCAGTAAACCCGTCAAAGCCGATAAATCTATCGGCAAGCCAGAAAGCTACAGTGCCAAAGATATTACCGTACTCGAAGGTCTAGAAGCAGTACGCAAACGTCCGGGTATGTATATTGGTACCACTGGCCCAGTCGGTCTTCATCATTTGATATGGGAAATCGTAGACAACTCTGTTGATGAGGCCATGGCGGGATTTTGTACCGACATTATCATCACCCTACTCCCCGATCACATGATTTCTGTACACGACAACGGTCGTGGTATCCCGGTGGACATTCATCCTACTCAAAAAATTTCAGCACTCGAAGTTATCATGACAGTACTGCATGCTGGCGGTAAATTTGGTAGTGAAGGTTACAAAGTATCTGGTGGTTTGCATGGTGTGGGTGCCTCGGTGGTAAATGCTTTGTCAAATTATGTCCGCGCCGAAGTACACCGCGATGGTAAAATTTGGGTACAAGAATACAAAAACGGCGGCCACCCGGTAAAAAAAGTCACCGCGATCGGAAACTGCAAAGACACCGGCACTATCATTACCTTTCGTCCAGATGAAACAATTTTCGAAACCATCAATTGGGAATGGAAAACCATCGTGGATCATTTACGCCAAACCGCATATTTATCTAAAGGTGTAAAATTAATTATCAAAGACGAACGTCCGGAAGAAGAAAAATCTGCCGATAAAACCGCACTGGATTTTGCGATTCCGACTTACCAATTTTTCTTTGAAGGCGGGGTGGCTTCTTATGTGCGCCATCTCAACCACACCAAACAAGTAAAAGGTGATAATGTATTCTACACCGAACGTGAAGCCGAAGGTGTGAATGTAGAAATTGCTTTGCAATACACCGACGAATTCACTGAATCTTTATTCGCCTTTACCAATAACATTTTCAACCCCGATGGCGGTACCCATGTGCAGGGTTTTCGTACTGCACTCACCCGCTCACTCAATTCATACGCGCGCAACAAAAATATTTTAAAAGAAAAAGACGACAATCTTACCGGTGAAGATGTACGCGAAGGTCTCAACGCAATTATTTCTATCAAAATTCGCGAACCGCAATTTGAAGGCCAGACCAAAGGCAAACTCGGCAACACCGAAGCTAAAACAGCTGTAGAAACAGTAATGGGTGAACAATTTGTGATTTTCTTGGAAGAGCACCCCAAAGACGCCGAAGCTATAGTCGGCAAATGTCTTTTGGCCAGCAAAGCGCGCAATGCCGCCAAAATCGCCCGCGATACTATTTTGCGCAAAGGTGCTTTGGAAGGTTTTACTTTGCCAGGCAAACTAGCGGATTGCTCTAGTCGTAGCGCCGAGGAATCAGAACTGTTTATCGTCGAGGGTGATTCGGCCGGCGGTAGTGCCAAACAAGGTCGCGATCGCGAACACCAGGCTATTCTACCCTTACGCGGTAAAGTATTGAATGTCGAACGCGCTCGTCTGGACAAAATTCTTACCAACAACGAACTAAAATCTTTGATTATTGCGCTTGGTACAAATATCGGCGAACAATTTGATATCTCCAAATTACGCTATCATCATATTGTAATCATGACTGATGCCGATGTGGATGGTGCACATATTCGAACCTTGCTACTTACTTTCTTTTACCGCTATTTCCCGGCCCTCATCACTGAAGGGCATATTTACATCGCTCAACCGCCACTATTTAGTGTAAAGTACGGCAAAGAAATGAAGTACGCCTACGACGAAGAAGCTAAAGACAAAATCATTGCCGATCTGGGCAAAAATAAAGCCGCGGCGGCCGAAGACAAAAAATCCAAAAAAACCAAAGAAGAGCCCACTGCCGAACCGGTAGTCAATGCCGACGGCGACGAAGAAGCGCCGGTAGAATCCGTAGTGATTGGCGGTGTAAAAGTAAACATCCAGCGCTACAAAGGTCTGGGCGAAATGAACCCCGACCAACTATGGGAAACCACCATGGACCCCGAAAAACGTATGATGAAAAAAGTCACCGTAGCCGATGCCGAAGCAGCCAACCTCACTTTCGAAATTCTCATGGGTGACGACGTATCCGAGCGCAAAAAATTCATTCAAACCCACGCCAAAAGCGTGCAGAATATTGATGTGTAAAAATTAATTATACACAAAAAGCTCTCTGGTGAGGGCTTTTTTGTTTATAATTAGCCAAATTACCTGTGCACAACATCACTTGACTTTGTGCCCGGTCTCTGTTATACTAGCATCATATTAAACGGCCTCAAGGCTGTTTTAAAAAACCTGAAAAAAATCAATATATGACAAATATTTTTCATGCCATTCGAGACTATTTCGTCGGCAGTTATGCCGAAATGAAAAAAGTCACCTGGCCGAGTAAAAAACAAACCATCAACTACAGCTTGCTCGTCATTGGGCTTTCTGTTGGCATGGCAGTATTCTTTGCTGTTTTGGATTACGTCTTTAATTTAAGCATTGAATCTTTAATAAAATAATTAAGGCGGGCATATGGCTAAACAAACACTAAACCTGGGACGACGTTGGTATGTACTACATACCTATTCTGGCTATGAAGAAAATGTCAAAGAAAATTTGATGCAACGTGTGGCATCTTTTGATATGCAAGACAAAATTTTCAATGTCTTGGTACCGAAAGAGAAAAAAATTAAAATCAAAAATGGCAAACGTACCACGGTGGAAGAAAAAATCTTCCCGGGTTACGTGATGGTAGAAATGGTAGTAACCGATGATAGCTGGTATGTGGTACGCAATACTCCCAATGTTACCGGCTTCGTGGGTTCCGGCACCACTCCTACTCCTATAGATCAAAAAGAAATCGACGCTCTGCTCAAACGCACTAGTGACAGCGCTCCTCAACATAAAATCGATGTGGAAATCGGCAGTGTGGTACGCATTTCTGACGGTCCGTTCAAAAATTTCGAGGGCAAGGTGGATGCGGTAGACGCCGAACGCGGTCGTGTGAAGGTAATGGTTTCGATGTTCGGTCGTGAAACTCCGGTAGAGCTTGATGCATTACAAGTAAAAAAGATTTAACAAAACACCTGTCGCGCTTCTCGACAGAATTAATAAAAATCAAATACTATGGCTAAGAAATTACTTACCCAAATCAAATTACAAATCGTTGGCGGCGCCGCCAACCCAGCACCTCCAGTTGGTCCGGCTTTGGGCCAACACGGTGTGAATATCCAAGGCTTTTGTAAAGAGTTCAACGACAAAACCCAGGATAAAAAAGGCGAAGTCGTACCGGTGATTATCAATGTTTACGCCGATCGCAGCTTTGACTTCATCATGAAGACTGCTCCGATGGCCGAGCTTGTCAAAAAGGCCGCCAAAATCGCCAAAGGTTCTGGCAAGCCATTACAAGAGAAGGTTGGTAAAATCACCAAAGCTCAAGTAAAAGAAATTGCCGAAAAGAAAATGTCTGACCTCAATGCCAAAGATTTGGCCGGCGCCATGAAAATGGTAGAAGGCACAGCAAAAAACATGGGCGTAACGATTGAAGGCTAAAATCTGTAAAAAAATAACGACCGCAAGGTCGTTATTTTAATTTGTGTTTATTTTATCAACATCGCATCGCCAAAACTATAAAATCGATACTTTTCTTCTACCGCTTGGCGGTAACAATCAAGCAAAAATTCTCGGTTCCCCACAAAAGCCGAAACCAACATAATCAGCGTAGATTTGGGTAGATGAAAATTAGTAATCAGGGCGTCAACCACTTGGAACTTAAACCCTGGTGTAATAAATATATTCACATCTCCCGCGTACGGATGAACTACATTGCGTTCCGTATCACATTTATTAGCACAATACTGTTTGGCAACGGCTTCGAGCGTACGCACGGTAGTAGTACCAACCGCGACCACTCGCCTACCCTCAATTTTGGCTTTGTTTATCAAATCAGCATTCTTGGCCGATATCTCTGCCCATTCAGCATGCATTTGGTGTTCTTCAATCTTATCGGTTTTCACCGGTAAAAAAGTACCCAAACCAACATGCAATGTCACCTCGGAAAATTCTATTCCTTTATTTTGTATTTGTTCAATCAGATTAGGTGTAAAATGAAAACCGGCAGTCGGAGCCGCGACCGACCCTTCGTTTTTGGCATATACTGTTTGATACCTTTCTTCCACGCCTATTGCTTCAAACTTATTATTATCCACCTTGATATACGGCGGTGTCGGTACTTCGCCGTATTTATTGGCCTTTTCACGCACAATCACATCACTATCTTGAAATTGCATCAAAATAGTACCATCTTTTTCTTTGGTCATAACTTCACAAACAAAATCCGGAGCAAATACCACTTTCATACCCAAACGCAATTTACGTCCTGGTTTGGCAAGCACTTTCCATACCCCGAAGTTCTCCATTGGCCGTACCAAAAATACTTCGATCTTGCTGGCAACATTCAAAATTTTGTTTGTACTAGGTTTAACACCGGGAATATCATCGGTATCTTGATCCAGCTCAACTCGACCAAATAATCTCGCTTTGAACACTTTGGAATTGTTCCATACCAACAAATCACCTGGTTGCAAATAATCAATGATATCCGAAAAGTGTTTGTGCTCGATTTTGTGTACATCTTTATCAATAATCATGAGACGCGAAGAATCGCGCGGTTCGACTGGCGTTTGGGCGATTAACTCATCGGGTAAATTGTAATTGAAATCATTTGTGTCCATACAATTCAGGTGAAAAAATATAAACTTTTCTGGCGGCCAGACTTGCGCCGGATTGTCGGCGCTACGCCCCACTATGGCGGGGTGCGATGGCCGCTGGCGAAAACTTTATATGTTTTCACCTTATATTATCGTAAATACTTAGCAACATTATAATTATGTTCATCCAAAGTGCGCGCATAACGAGTCACTCCGTCTGTACCAGCCATAAAATACCAATAATTATTTTTAATGGGATATACCACAGCTCGAATAGCTTCGATACTAGGATTCGATATGGGTCCCAGTGGCAGACCGGGATATTTATAGGTATTGTACAATGAGTCCACTTCTCTGTCTGCATTGGTGACACCGGGATCATTCTTGCCAGTAATATAATTGACTGTGGCACATGATTGCAGAGCCCAGTTCTGCTTCAAACGTCGTAAAAATATATCAGCCACCATACCCATGTCTTCTTTTGACGGCGCTTCTTTTTGTACCACTGAAGCCAAAGTTAATACTTCAAAAAAATTCTTTCCTTGTCGTTTGATTTCTTCGCGAATTTCCGGGGTAACTTTTTTCTCTAAATTGGAAAAAATCTTACGCAGTACTTCTTCGGGTTTGGCATCGGCATAGACACGATAAGTGTCGGGGTAAATAAATCCTTCATAGGACACACCGCGTGGTTTGGTACTAAGCAATGGATATTGCGTCGTGCCGGAAGCATCTACAAAATTTAGATCAGGCGCCACCGTACCATGCGCTTTGTAATTATAAGCAGATACGCCGAGTAAATTACTCAATTCTTCAGGTGATTTGATAATCCCATCTTTCACCCAATCATCGGCAATCTGACGTAAATTCCAACCGGGTATGACAGTAATATTTATTTCTTTACGCGGTGGGATGGGCTGAGGTTTGGGACGATGCGTTCGATAATACCAAAAACCGCCCAAAGGCAGGGCGACTATAATTAGTACAGATACAATTGTAAGTTTAGATTGTAAAGACATTATAAATATGGTTTATAATTATCGTCCGCATGACGATATTTTTCCAAAGTATCCGTAGGATACCACTGGCCATCATGAATGTGAGCAAATACCACACCCAAGGCAGCTAATTTTTCGAAGCAGTCGCGTTCTATAGACGAAACACCTTCTGGCAACATATCTAAAATCTCTGGCTCAAACACATAACCGCCAGCATTGTTTAGGTTTGACGGTGCTTCTTCCTTTTTAGGTTTTTCAATAAACTTCAAAATTTTTCCACTATCTAGTTGTGCAATACCAAATTGAGTGACATCTTGCACCGGGTACAAAGACAAAGTGATTTTGGCTCCAGTCGTACGGTGAGTATTGATCGCACTGGTCCAATCAAAGTCTGCCAAATTATCGCCATTGATCACCACAAAAGTCTCATTAACTCCTTGCGCCGCGTTTTTGATAGCACCGCCGGTGCCGAGCGGTTTGTCCTCAATTGCATAGCTGATATTTACCGACCACCTACTACCATCACCAAAATAATCACGAATTTTTTCAGCTAAATAACCGATCGATAACACAATATCTTCAATGTCGTGCTGTCTGAAATTTTTGATTGCATGCTCAATAATCGGCACACCACTAATTGGCAACAATGGTTTGGGTGTATTCTCGGTCAGTGGGCGCAAACGTGTGCCCAATCCTCCTGCCAAAATTATTGCTTTCATACATGTAAAATATTGATAATCCAATTAGATAGTGAACCGGTAAATGCGGCCACTGCGAAACCGCCAATAATATCACTGGGGTAATGTACGCCGGCAAAAATTCGTGCCCAACCAACCCACAAAGCCAGACCAAATAACGGCCAAGACATGGGCAAATGCCAAACCAACGCCATAAAACAAACAGTGAACGACCACATGGCGTGATCGGAAGGAAAAGATTTCCATAGGTGTAACGATGGGATATAGGGATGAAACATGGAGTGATCTTGTTGCAGAGCGATATAGGGTCGCGGCTCACGCACTATAAATGCTATACCAAAGTTAATGGCCCAACCTACAATAGCTACTAGAAATGAAACAAGCGTAACAATCGCACATTTATGATAATCTGGTGCATAGGCAAAAAAAACAGCTAACACAAACCAAGCCAACATGCCAAAAATCACCCATTCGGCACCGGCACGGGCAAATGCGTCTAACCACTTATTTCGACCAAAGACGCTGTTTATTTTTAAATATATAGCTGTGTTCAAGTCCATAGTGGATATATCTTAACAATTTTTATGCCACCTGTCTATATTGGCAAAAAATCAGTTAAAATGATTTAAACCTACGCTAATCATATCTTTTGTTCGAGTCATAAAGCATATATTGGCATACCACATCACTACCCTTGAATTTTATGTAAAATGTGATATTATACCCGCACTTGCGCCTGTAGCTCAGTGGTTAGAGCATTGCCCTTATAAGGCAAGGGTCGATGGTTCAAGTCCATCCAGGCGCACTAATTATACCTATGACAACATCCAAAAATTTCACTTGTACTGCAGATATTGCCGGTTCCAGATTGGATGTCTTTTTGGCTGACAAATTAAAAATAACTCGTAGCCAAATCCAGAAGATGATTGAACACGGCGAAATACTAGTCAATGATAAAATCCCACAAAAGACGGGCCTGCGTCTGATTCTAAACGATAAAATAAAAATAACAGCTAACAAAACAACAAAGAAAAATCCTGATAAAAAAATTAACAGGAAAAAATTCACAGTTAGCGATATAAAGATAATTGCCGAAACTCCTGATTATTTGGTGGTAGAAAAACCAGTAGGCATGCTCACCCACTCCACCAATAAGCAAGAATCCGACTCCTTGGCGGCACTATTGGTCCAAAAATATCCCGCTCTTAAAAAAATTGGTGACGATCCGGAGCGTCCGGGTATTGTGCACAGACTCGATCGCGAGGCCTCTGGTTTGTTGGTAGTAGCGCGTACTACCGCCATGTTTGAAAAACTGAAAGAACAATTTAAAAATCGTACTATCCAAAAAGAATACGACGTGCTAGTACACGGACGAGTGGCAAAAGACTGGGATGAGATCAATTTCCCTATTGATCGATCCGGTACATCTGAACGTATGGCCGCCATACCCAAAACTGTAAAGGGGTTTGATACTGAAGAGGGCAAAGAAGCGCTCACTGAATTTCTAATCGTAAAACGATTCGTCAATTTTGCGCTGTTGCGTGTCACTTTGCACACCGGCCGCATGCATCAAATTCGCGCCCACATGCTCGCGTACAACCACCCGGTCGTGGGCGACCCGTTATATTTTCACAAAAAACGTAAACCGGTCTGGGACAAAAAATGCGGTCGATTGTTCTTGCATTGTGCCAAACTTGGTTTTGTAGACCTGCAAGGCAAGCAACAAGAATTCAATTCGCCGTTGCCGAAAAATTTAAAAAGTTTTCTCAACGAACTTACCTAAAATATATGCAAAAAATCGGCACACTAGTAATCATTTCTTCACCTTCTGGTGGAGGCAAAGACACAGTAATTGCCGAATTAATAAAAATTTTTCCTGGATCCGCGCGCCTGATCACTACCACTACTCGCCCTCTGCGTCCGGGCGATGTTAACGGAGTAAACTATACATTTGTAACACCAGCCGAATTTGAGAACAAAATTAAGGCTGGTGTTTTTTATGAATACAACGACTATGTGGGCAACTACTACGGAACTGAAAAACAGGTCCTTGATGATCTGCTATCACAACACGATTTAGTATTTACAAACATAGATGTGCATGGAAAAGCGAATTTTGACAAAACCAATGTCCCACATCTTTCCATTTTCTTATATCCAGAAAGTATCGAGGTGTTATACGAGCGTATTCGTAATCGTGGTGGTCTTACTGCCAATGTAATTGCAGAAAGGCTCAAAACCGCTGAACATGAAATTACTCAATCCCAGACCTATGATTATAAAGTGGTAAATTTCGAAGGAAAATTACCGGAAACTGTGGCCAAAGTGAGCCAAATAATACGCGAATGGCAATCGCGCCATAGCGCTTGACAAAAAACGCCCACTAGTGTAGAATAAGCGGCACATTGCTATTAAACTTTCAAATATGTCAGAAGACAAGAAACTTGAACTGAAACCCGGCATGGTGGTGAAAGTTCATCAAAAAATCAAAGAAACCAACTCTAAAGGAGAAGAAAAAGAGCGTATTCAGATTTTCGAAGGCACGATTATCGCTGCCCGTCACGGAAATGAATCCGGCGCCACTATCACAGTGCGCAAAGTATCCGGAGGTATCGGAGTAGAAAAAATTTACCCTATTCACTCTCCGGTAATAGCCAAGGTGGAAGTGGTAAAACAATTGGCTGTCCGCCGCGCCAAACTCACCTATCTGCGCGATCGCAAATTTAAAAGAAAGATGGATGAGGTAAAATAAGCTAAAACATAAAGACGTATATTATATATTTTAGTGCCCACGTACCCTACGGTCGAAGGACACAAAAATATATAATATACGTCTTTTTTTATTTATAATTTTAGATATATTTTCCAGTCCAACTCTTTTTGTTTTTTTTGAGATCAGTTGGCGTACCCACAGCAATCACCTCGCCACCATGTTTGCCGCCACCCGGACCCAAATCCACTACCCAATCACAAGCGCGTATCACATCGGGATTGTGTTCGATAATCAAAACAGTGTTGCCTTTGTCCACCAAACGGGTCATGACCGTGAGTAAACGTTGAATATCCTCAAAATGCAAACCGGTAGTAGGCTCATCTAGAATATACAGTGTTTGTCCAGTGCTAGGACGCGCCAATTCGGACGCCAGCTTGATGCGTTGGGCCTCACCACCAGACAGCGTCGTGGCCGGTTGCCCCAAACTCACATAACCCAAACCCACTTCACGCAATACGTTCAATTTATCAGCCAAAAGTGGCACATCGCTAAAAAATCTATATGCCTCTTCCACGCTCATCGCCAACACTTCGGCAATATTTTTATTGCGATAATGAACTTCTAGTGCTTCTTGGTTATAGCGCGAGCCGCCACACTCAGAACATTCTACATATACATCGGCCAAAAATTGCATTGGAATACGGATATAACCCTCACCAGCACACGCCTCACAACGGCCACCACCTTTGACATTGAAACTAAACTTACCCGCATCATAACGACGCATTTTGGCTTCGGGTAAGGCCGAAAAAATATCACGAATAATCGTAAAAATGCCAGTATAAGTAGCCGCATTACTGCGCGGTGTACGCCCAATCGGACTTTGATCTACCGAAATCACTTTATCAATATGATTAATACCTTTAATGGTTTTATGGGCGGCTGGTTCGTCTTTGGCACGATAAAAATGTTTATTGAGAGATTTACCCAAAATATCAATGACCAAACTGGATTTACCGGAACCAGACACACCGGTAACACACACTAATTTCTGCAACGGGATAGACACGTCAATGTTTTTCAAATTAAATGCTGACGCACCAATAATATCGATGGTATTATTTTTAACCGGTTTTTTCTCTACTTTTTTGTCTTTTTTTACCAACTCTCGTTCGACGGCAATTTCACCGGATAGATATTTACCAGTGATAGATTTTTTATTCTTTTTAATCTGCGCGACAGTACCAAACGCCAGAATTTCACCACCAAACACGCCCGCACCCGGACCCACGTCAATTACATAATCCGCCGCCTCCATCATCGCACTATCGTGTTCCACTACTATCACACTATTGCCCAAATCGCGCAAATAACGCAAGGTTTCTATTAATTTATTGTTGTCTTTGGGATGCAAGCCAACCGAAGGTTCGTCTAATATATAAATGACACCCGTTAACCCAGAAGATAATTGCGAAGCCAAACGTACACGAGTCACTTCGCCGCCAGACAATGTATTCATTGAACGATCTAAACTCAAATAATCCAAACCAACACGATTCAGATTGCCCAAACGTGGGATTAATTCTTTGATAATACTATCGGCTATGCCTAACTTACTATCGGTTTTTTTATTTTTCTTGTTATCAAACACGGCGATCAATTCTTCGATGCTCAATTCTGACATGTCGGCAATATTGTAATCGCCAAATCGTACTGCCAAAGATTCGGCGCGTAGACGCTTGCCAGCACACGCCGGACAAGTTTGCTCGCGCATATACTGCTCGATTTCTTTACGCACATAATCCGAATCAGTCTTGAGATGTCTATCCAGCAGATCCGGCACCACGCCTAAAAACGTGACTTTTTTATGGTCCACTTCATACACTTCTTCACCGGTGCCATACAAAATCATGCCGGTAATCTTGCCTGACAGCTCCACTACCGGCGTATTTACTGAAAAATTATAACGAGCGGCCACGGCCGATAAAACTTTCTGATACCAAGCCTGATTACCGGTAATGCGTGTCCAAGGCTGAATAGCGCCTTCGGCTAGAGTCAATCGCGGATTAGGCATCACCAGCGCCGGGTCTACTTCCATGGTAATACCCAAGCCGGTACAACGCTTACAAGCGCCAAACGGACTATTAAAACTGAAACTACGCATATCGAGTGATGGCATCACTTTGCCGCACTTTACGCACAAACCAACAGTGGAAAAAATTTCGTCCTTACCGTTGGACACTACAATTACCAAGCCATTACTCAAATCCAAAGCCTGTTCAATCATTTTGGTGGGATCTTGTTTTTTTATGTCGGTAATCTTGCCCATTACCAACTCTACAGTGTATTTATCGCCTTTGCGAAATGGATAAGTGGCCAAAGCGTTGATTTTGATAATTTGTCCGTTAACACGCACCCATTCCAGGCCTGATTTCTCTACCCGTTCCAAGATTTCTTTTGATTCTACTACGGCACCACGAACCAAAGGAGACAAAATAACGGTCTCCATGCTTTTGCGCGCTTTTACACGTACTAATTCCACAATACCACCCGCGGTATATATTTTTACCGGCTCGCCACAATCCGGACAATACTGGGTACCGGCACGAGCGAACAACAAACGCAGATAATCATAAATCTCCGTAACTGTACCTACAGTGGAGCGTGGGTTCTGAGTAGAAACCTTTTGATCAATAGCAATAGTCGGTGACAAACCTTCAATTTTGTCCACATCAGGCTTATCGCGAGTCTCCATAAATTGACGCGCATAAGAAGAAAGCGATTCGGCATAACGACGCTGACCCTCGGCATAAATAGTATCAAAAGCCAAACTGGATTTACCTGAACCAGACAAACCAGTAATCACCACCAATTTATTTTTGGGAATTTCTAAATTAACATTTTTCAAGTTGTGCACGCGCGCACCCCTGACCACAATCTTACTGTTATCCATAGTTTATTTTATGAGCTAGTAAATAACCAAATTTTAAATAATATTATTTAAATTGTTTTACATAACCTTCCCAAATACCATAGTCAATCACTCCTTGTGTTTTCTCGCCATTCACAAAAAAAGTCGGGGTACCATGCACACCAAAACGATAACCATCGGCAAAATTACGATTGATCAAAGAATTGATTTCCGGCGACTTGAAACAAGTTAAAAATTTACTACTATCAACTCCGAATTCGTTGGCAAATTGGGACGCGTACTCATCGGATACGGTGGATGACGGCAAATTATCTTGATTGGTAAAAATCCAATTGTAAGCCGGCCAATAAAACCCCATTTTATAAGCACAATTCGCTAATTTAGCAATATCAGTTGCTCCCGGATGCAAGCTTTCGGACGGAAAATCTCGAATGATGATTTTGACTTTATTGCCATACGTTTGTCCCAGACGATAAATTATCGACGCCTCATCTTTGCAGTACGGACATTTATAATCCACAAACTCCACAATCGTGACCGGTGCTTGCGGATTGCCCAAATACGGATGGTCGCCTGATTCCAGTTCCAAACGTAAAGCAGTAAGTTGTGGATTCACTTGATAGGCAGCGCCATTATACTTGGCTTCCAACTCAGCACCCTTGCCCTGTTTGATCATTTGGTAAAATTTAATAAAATTGACCAGAAATAATCCGGCCAGAACCAATAGTATCGCGCCCACAACCATACCCCCAATCCCCCACCAAGTTTGGTACCAATGACGTTTGGCGGTCGGCAAAATTGTCGTAGATATATCGGGATTGCCTTGCTCATCCACGCTAGACTCAAACGAGGGCGATTCCTCCGCTGAAGACTGAAGATTATTTTCCTCCTCCATATATTATGGGGTTATTTATTAGATACCCATATTATACCATAATCACAAATAAATCAATACCCCGAGGGCCAATTGCTAATATTCGTATTTTTAGCCTATTATTAGCCAAGATTGACAAAAATCACTATCTATGGTATAATACTTCTACTGTTTATAAATCTTCTATGAAAGAAACTATCTATAATATCGCACAACTTGTCTTGGCCATCCTATTAATCGTCATTGTACTATTACAACAAAAAGGCACCGGCCTGTCTGGTGTTTTTGGTGGATCAAGTAATGTATACAGCACCAAACGCGGTGTGGATAAAGTGCTTTTTTACGCCACCATCGTAATTGCTATTCTTTTCTTTGGCGCCTCTCTTCTGCGCCTAGTCTTCTAGAAACTACCAAAGAATACTCGTCTTAATTCATTTTCATGAACTGGAAAGTTGTTTTTCATCGCTGGCGCGATCGTATTCGCCCGGCGGCATACAAAAATTTTGATAAAAAATTAATGGCAAAAGCCAGACCTTGGTTTTTGCCTTCTTGGAATCAAGTCAAATATATCACTAGATTTTTTAGCCCACTAGAGAAACGAATTATCAGCGGCGCAGCCCTAATTATCTTGATTACTATCATCGCGTGGTTGGGCATACTCACACAACAACATGTGATTGTCATCCCAAAAAATGGCGGCGAGTATATCGAAGCTATGATTGGCCAGCCCAAATATATCAATCCAATATTCTCTACGGCTAATGATATTGATGCCGACATAACATCTTTGGTTTATTCCGGTCTTTTCAAATACAATAACCAAAAATTGACTCCGGAATTGGCGGTTAGCTATGAAATTAGCGATGATAAAAAGGTTTATACTATTAAATTACGGCAAGATGTCAAATGGTCTGACGGCGAACCATTTACTGCCAATGACGTAGTATTTACTTTCGATACTATTCAGAACCCGGAAGTGGGCAGCCCCCTCATCACCGCCTATCAAGGCGTAAAAGTAGAAAAAATCGATGATTTTACCGTTAATTTCACCTTAAAAGACGCTTTCGCGCCATTTCTAAGCAGTTTGACCAACGGCATTATACCCGAACACATTTGGGCTAATATCCCAACTAATGGCATGAAGATTGCACGCAATAACTTGCAACCCATTGGTACGGGCGCGTGGGTATTTGCCAAACTAGTGAAAGACGATGCCGGCAATATCCAGAGTTACAGCCTAGAACGCAATACCAAATACTATCGTCAAATCCCCTATTTACAACACCTGACTTTTAAATTTTATAGTGAATATACTCAAGCCGTGGAAGCGTTGCGTGGACAAAACGCCGACGCGTTAAGTTTTGTGCCTAAAAAATTCAAGGACAAAATTAATGGAAAAAATTTGAATCTTTTTTCTTTACAACTACCTCAATACACAGCGCTTTTTTTCAATCTAACAGCAAGCGGCGTCACCAAAGATGATGATGTGCGCATGTCGCTAGCCAAAAGCATCAATAAAAACCAAATTGTCAACGAAGTTTTGAATCAAGACGGCCAACCGATTGATTCACCACTGCTCCCGGGCAGTATAGGTTATTATCCGGATATCAAAAAAATAAATTATTCAATTGAGGAAGCTAACGCGCTATTGGACAAAAAATGGACTAAAATTCAACCCGAAGAATATTTTGAACTGCGAAAAGTGGAAATGTTAAAAGAAAAACAAACCGAAATCGACCAAATAAAACAAGAAGTGTCTTCTACACCAGAAATGGTCTCTAGTACAATCGAGCAGATAAACAAAACAGTTGACGCTGCCGTACGGGCAGAAATGAATAGCAACCAAACTTTTTATCGCAAAGATAAAAGCGGGAATATTCTAAAATTAACCATCACCACAGCTGACACGCCGGAATACGAACAGACCGCCAATTTATTGGTTAAAATGTGGCAAGAGCTGGGGATACGTACAGAAATATCGGTCATCGGTAGCAGACAAATCACCAAAGAAGCTTTTCGCACCAGAGATTACCAGCTGTTATTATACGGAGAAATAGTTGGCAACGATCCCGATCTATACCCATTTTGGCATTCTTCACAAATCAATTATCCCGGACTCAATTTGGCGGGCTACACCAATCGTGACGCTGATAAATTACTAGAATCTGCACGCGTAAGCAGCAGCACTGTGGAACGCAATCAGTTATACAAACAGTTTCAAGATCTTTTGGTGAAAGATGTGCCAGCGATTTTCTTGTATTCACCATATTACACTTTTGCAGTGAGTAAAAAAATTAAAGGTATTGATACTACTAGCATATCTTCTCCGACGGAACGCTACAATAATATGTCTGGTTGGTATATGAAAACTACCTGGGGGTGGAAATGGAGAACATAATCGTCTCTTATTCTCACAACTGCGGGCACGTGGCGGAATTGGTATACGCGTACGTCTCAGAAGCGTATGGGGTAACCCTTGGGAGTTCGAGTCTCCCCGTGCCCACAAAATTAAACTTCCTTCAATTTTCGTGCGCCTCTTATCGCACACAGTTTACGGAATTTAATTACTTAATTAATTATTTTGTATTTATGTAGGCTCAACCTACACATATACTTATGTATACGGTAATGGATACATCACAATACCATTCCGTTAGTCTATTAATATATGATGATCTCAAAAACTGATCACAGACAACCTGCGACCCCAGGCAATCGGCCACCGCGTCGATTTGTAGGGCGTCGCTCACCTACCACGCCTTATGGTGCGGTCCGTAATACGCGCGGCAATTACCGACCGTCTTTTTCGCGCTTTCGTAATGGCGATACCAAACTGAAGATCGCCGTACTAGGCGGCCTAGAAGAAGTCGGCCGCAACTGTACCCTACTCGAATACGAAGACGACATCATCTTCATCGATATGGGTTTACAATTTCCTGAGGAAGATATGCCGGGTATTGATTATATTATCCCCAACATGTCTTATCTCAAAGGAAAAGAAAAAAATATTCGTGGTGTGATTATTTCTCACGCCCACTTGGACCATATCGGCGCGATTCCCCACACTATACCCACATTGGGATATCCGCCTATTTATGGCTTGCCACTCACTACAGCAATTATCAAAAAACGCCAGGAAGATTACAAAGATCTGCGCCCTCTCAACATTCACAACGTCAACATTAATGACAAATTAAAACTGGGGGCATTTGAAATCGAATTCTTCCATCTCAATCATAATATCCCGGACTCCATGGGTATTGTGGTGCGCACTCCCGAAGGTGTGGTGGTGCATACCGGCGATTGGAAATTTGACTATCAACCGGGCAGCAATGATCAGCCGGCTGATTTGCAAAAAATCGCTCGCATTGGATCCGAAGGTGTAATGGCGCTACTCTCTGACTCTACCAACGCCTCTCAACCGGGGCATCAAATGTCTGAATCTGAAATCGGTACCAATTTGGACGATATTGTCTCCAAGGCGCCGGGCCGTTTGATTATTGGCACATTTTCTTCGCTTCTCAATCGTATCAAACAAATTGTAGAAGCGGCCGAACGTCAAGGCAAAGTAGTGGCACTGGATGGATTCTCTATGAAATCAAACGTCGAGATCGCCAAAGAACTCGGCTACATGAAATTCAATCCGCGCACTTTGGTGGATCTCAAATCCATCAAAAATTATCCGAATAACAAAGTAGTGATCGTGTGTACCGGCGCGCAGGGAGAAAAAAATGCTTCACTAATGCGCATTGCCAACGGCGAACATCGTTTCGTAGAACTGATACCGGGCGACACAATTGTGTTTTCTTCTTCGGTAATTCCGGGCAACGAACGTACCGTACAACGCCTCAAGGATACTCTATTCCGCAAAGGCGCCGAAGTAATTCACTATCAAATGATGGATGTGCACGCCGGCGGCCACGCCAAAGCCGATGATGTGAAATTAATGGTACGCTTGATTAACCCCAAATATTTTATCCCGATTGAAGGCAATCATTTCTTGCTACATTATAATGCCAAAGTTGTGCAGGGTATGGGATTCGCCAAAGAAAATATTTTTATCGCTGATAATGGTCAGGTAATGGAATTCAAATCCGGCGCAGGACAATTGACTAAAAATAAAATTGCCGCTGATTATGTATTCGTGGATGGCCTCGGTGTATCAGACGAAACTAATATTGTACTACGCGATCGCCAAGTACTAGCCGAAGACGGCATGATCGTAGTGATCGCTACTGTGGACAGCAAAACCGGCCAACTGATACAAAACCCGGATATTATTTCTCGCGGCTTTATTTTCCTCAAAGAAAATAAAGAATTAATTGAAGATCTGCGTCATCGCGTGAAAAAAATAGTTATTGATTCTGATCCAAAATCTTGGGCAGATACCAACAATATTCGCAATAAAATCCGCGACTATGTTGGACAATTCCTGTTTACCAAAACCGAGAAGCGACCAATGGTGTTGCCGGTGGTGATTGAGGTGTAAATACTATTTGATTATAAAAACCAGCTCTAAATTGGAGCTGGTTTTTTGTTTGCGAATACGAACTATATACCCTTGACTTTTTGGTGTAAAAATGATATAACATGTCGATATCTAGGATAGATAACCAAAGGAGGATAACCGCAGGAGGAAACGTCATGAAACAGGGGGCGTGGCTCAATAGAAGTATTTGCTCGTTTGTGCGCGACCGCTGGGTCGACATTATAGTAATTACAGCTTTCATCCTCATGTTGTTGGCCGTTGCGGTCATAGCATGCAGGATGCTGGGATGGACGTCCGACGACATCAGGCACGGAGCCTGGTGGTTGGCCGCCAACCTGTTGGTGGCGATCAAAGAGTCCTTGGACGCTCTACTGCGCGGGCCGCATCATTAGCGGCCTTTTTTATTACAACAAAAAAGACAGTCAAAATATTAACTGCCTTTTTTCTCAAAAACTATTTTAGATAACCTTTCAACGTGTTTGCGGATTTTATAAATTTGGCCTTCTCTTCAGCAGATAATTTCACCGGCCAAACCTTTTCTACACCATTTCTGCCCAGCACTGCCGGCATACCAATACATACACCCGATACACCATTATATCCATCCGCTCGTACTGACAACGGCAAAATTTTGTGTTGGTTGAAAAGTATCGCTTCGATAATGTCGGTAACAGTAATTGCAATACCGTAAAAAGTAGCACCTTTGCGATTTATAATCTCGGCCGCGGCGGTACGCACAATAGTTTCAATTTGTTTTTTGTCGGTAGCGGACAATTTCAAATCATCGGCCGACAGGCCGCCCACCCCGACCGTGCTCCAAGCGGCGAATTCACTATCACCATGTTCACCCATTATATAGCCGTCCACACTCTGGGCGTAAACGCCTAATTTCTTGGATATTTCGGAATGCAGACGAGCGGTATCCAGAGCGGTGCCGGTACCAAACACCTGCGCACGGGGCAGGCCGGAAATCTCTTGCGCCACATACGTAAGCACGTCCACTGGATTAGCAATCATAATTACAATTGCCGTTGACTTAATTTTGCCAATTGATTTAAAAATTGATTTGGTAATTTCGCGATTTTTATTGACCAAATCCAGACGAGTTTCGCCCGGTTTTTGTGGAGCACCAGCAGTGATCACGATGATATCGGCATTGGCAGCATCTTTGAATGTAGCAGTTTTGACACAACCGGTTTCCACAAAACACAGGCCTTCATCTATATCCATTACTTCACCTTCTTCTTTTGGTAAATTAAGATCAATGAGTACAACCTCGGCAGCTAGATTGCGAAGCATAATGGTATACGCGGTGGTGGACCCGACCGCTCCCGCACCAATCACAGCAATCTTTTGCGATGGGCATACTGGACATGATTTGTTGGCCATAAAATAAAGTTTATATTAAATATCTTAAAAATATTATATCACCGATTGTATATATTGTCATTTAAATGCAAACAGTATAAAATACAATTTAGTTATACCCCCAGGGGGTATAACCTATTTTCAACCAAAATTTTATCATATTTTAGCCATTTTGGCTACGAGTTGTGATAAAGGTAGTTATCGGAAATTAGTAAAAATTTTATTCTCATTTAATATGGATTCCTGGAAACCAAACGATGTAAAAATGCACGTTGAATCAACCAAAAAAGTAGGGGGAATTTCTCATGATTTCTTTAACGAAGTTCCTTGGTCTGAAACTTTTCTAGAGAGTCCCCATTTAGAAAAATGGATGGACAGGTTTGCGTCAGGAGAAGTTAAGACATATACTCAAAGATTCGTTGATAAACAACTGCCAGAAGTATTAGGTGCAAGTGATCCAGAAAAAGTGGCTGAATTAGACGAACTTATCATCGAGACAATAAGCGTAGCAAAAAATGGGGACAAAGAATTATTCAAAGAAAAAATCAGAGAAATTTGGTCAAAAAGAACGGAATAAAATTTTTACCAACATCCAATAACAGCATGTATGAGGTTCGCGAACTAAATTAAGCTTAAGCCAGCCCATTTATTATTTAATGTATAAAACCTATGATTGAAATAACATTAAAACAAGCTTTTGATATATTTAAACCATCAAGATTCGTCTTTGTAATTTCAGTTGATAGTAATAAGAAACCAAGCGGCATGATTGCAGGTCAAATAATGCGGTGCGGAAGTGAGCCACCGCTTTTGGCTGTTTCTCTAGCTAAGTCAGGTTATACACATAAACTAGTTAAACAAAGCAAAGAATTTGTTGTAGCTGTACCAAATGAATCGTTAAGAGAAGCTGTTGATTATTTTAGCAATAATCACGGTGATGAAGTTGATAAATTTAATGAGATTAAAATCGAAACAGCCAAAGCTAAACACGTTAAAACACCTTTACTTGCAAAAGCGACTATCAACTTTGAATGCAAGCTACACAAAGAAGTGGACGCGGGCAACCACATTATATTTATTGGCAAAATATTAGCCATACATCATAATAAAGGCAAAGGTATTTTAATAGATAAAGGCAGAAAATATAAAAACAGATACAAAGAATTCAAAATAGGGCTGGCTTAAGCTTAATTCTTAACGTTCGCTCTCCCAAATTCAGTTTCCATAATTTGTTGGCGATACCGCGCAATTTTAACACAAAACTACAGCTGAACTTCGTATATACCACATCCCGCCCGACCATGAAGGTCGTGCTCGGGCGGGACGATGGTATAAACGCGCCCCATTAAGTGAAATTTTAAGAAACAACACTATGAATATTAGTGAATTACAAAAAGAAACGAAAAACCTAATTTCTAAAATTGATGCTCAATATCCAGGCAAGCATGACGCCGACACTACACTAGTACACCTGTTGGAAGAATTAGGTGAATTATCTGCCCAGATTTATAACCACAAGATCGGGCGCAAAAAAGTAAGCAGGGAGCTGTTGGAATCAGGTTTTTCTGATTGTGTCGTTCTGCTTCTTCAGTTAGCGACAAATTTTGATGTTGATGTTGAGTCTGCGATTACAAAAAAAATTAAGAAAATTAAAAAAAGATTTAAAGTATAGGTGGTTATTTCGTAAAGCATCACTTAACAAAGAATATCCGGCTCATTAGAAATCATAATTATGACAATAGCACCTCTAATATTATGCCCTCTATAGAAGAATTACAAACAGAAATCAACGCGATCAAACAACGCAACCAACGCGTTGAAACAGATAAAGCTTGGGAAACCAGCTGGACCAGAAAAATCACTATTCTGATACTCACCTATTTGGTCATGGGAATATTTTTCTTTTTTGCGAAAATCGACAAACCGTTTGTGAATGCTATCGTGCCGGCGCTGGCATTTGTGTTATCCACGCTCACTGTACCTATTTGTAAAAAATGGTGGATTAAACATTGCCAAAAATAAATAGTATAGTTATGACAACCAAACTTATACTACCCGATTCAAAAATCGAACTACAATACTGGGACTATATCACAGAGTGGAAAAATTCCGGTGACGAAATAGTTCCCAGTTCCAGTGATGCTGATGATCGTGATTTTGCAACCTGGCTCGAAGACACTCGTGCCATCGCCGACATCGAAACTTGCCCCACGCACTTGGTGCCGGCCGATACCTATTTTTTAGTAGATGAGACTGGACGAATTATCGGCGCTATCAATATCCGCCACCAACTGAATGATTACTTATATAAATTTGGTGGTAACATAGGATATGGTATTCGTCCATCTGAACGTCGTAAAGGCTACGCTACCACCATGCTCAAATTGGGATTAGAAAAATGCCGTGCGCTCGGGATGGAAAAAGTGTTGATTACCTGCGACAAAAGCAATACTGCTTCGGCTCAAACCATTATCGCCAATGGTGGTGTGCTAGAAAACGAAGTACTGCACGACGGCGAAGTTGTCCAGCGATATTGGATTAAACTATAACGAACAACTAAAACCCCACCAATAATACGGTGGGGTTTTGATTTCGTGGTTATAAGCCGAATTTTGTAATTTCATACGCGAAGGCGCACGAAACGACGATCATTTCTCTAGTTGTGCTGTTGCCAACACAATCATATGCGAGCGAACTTTTTGAATCTCGACAAATCGAGAGACACTGCTCTTGCATCAGGCAGGGCTTGGCACCCGCGCACATCACTGTGTCGGGAAAATAGTGGCTTTGATCTAGAACCAAAACCTCCATTTACTTTTCACCTTTCGCGAACAGTCGTTAGGCTCGCGCCCAACAACCACTTCGCTAGTATTGTCTCTGTGCCGCTATCCCGCTAAATTTGCATTTAGGGTGGGCATTACCCACTGCCACGACTTGTAAAAAACAAGGATGTTCGGACTTTCCTCGCCCACTTACGTGGACGCGACCGTCAACCACGAACCCCAGTAATATAGCACATTTTGACCATTTTGTCAAGGTTGTGATAAAATATTATCGACGGTGTTGGTTATCGATCGGTGCTTGGTCGATTACTGCTCGATAACTTCCTTCCGTCTGCGCACATGCCCCCACCCGGGCTAGCGTCTTCATTTATTTATAAACAAGTTTTAATACAATATATGTCTAAATTTTTGTTTACTTCCGAATCAGTCACTGAAGGACACCCGGATAAAATTTGCGATCAAATTTCCGACGCCGTGTTGGATAAATTATTGGAGCAAGATCCACACTCACATGTGGCTGTAGAAAGTTTCACTACCACCGGCCTTGTGATTGTGGGCGGTGAAGTTACCACGAATGGTTATGTGGATGTTCAAAAAATTACGCGCGCGGTTTTGAATGATATTGGCTACACTGACCCGGCCTATGGCATCGATGCTGATCATGCCGGAATTCTAGTGTCTATCCACGAACAATCGCCGGATATCGCCCAAGGTGTAAACAAAAACGCCATCGAAAAACAAGGCGCCGGCGATCAAGGACTAATGTTTGGTTATGCCTGCAACGAAACACCTGAATTAATACCACTCCCGATTTCACTGGCTCATCAATTGGCCAAAAAATTAGCCGACGTACGCAAAAACGGTACTCTCAAATATTTACGACCGGACGGAAAAACTCAAGTGGCCATAGAATATGAAAATAACAAACCAGTTCGTTTGCATAATGTGGTTGTGGCGGCACAACACGACGATAATATTTCACTCGAAGAATTACGTACAGATATTATTCGTGAAGTGATCCAGCCGGTTTGCGATAGTTGGATCGATGAAAAAACAGAATTTTACATAAATATGACCGGCCGGTTTGTAATTGGTGGGCCACAAGGAGATACTGGCCTTACCGGACGGAAAATTATTGTGGATACTTATGGTGGTATGGGGCGACATGGTGGCGGGTGTTTCTCTGGCAAGGATCCGAGCAAAGTGGATCGCTCGGGCGCGTACATGGCGCGGTATGTGGCTAAAAATATTGTAGCAGCCGGGCTAGCCGAACGCTGTGAACTACAAATTTCCTATGTAATCGGTCGCGCCGAGCCAACCAGTATCAATGTAAATACTTTTGGTACCGGTAAAATTGCAGACGAGCAAATAGAGCAGATTATAAAAGACACTTTTGATTTCCGACCCGGCAAAATAATCGAACATCTTAATTTAATGCAACCATTATATCGCCGTACTGCCGCCTATGGGCATTTCGGCTGGGCCGAATATCCCTGGGAAAAATTGGACAAAGTGGAAGAACTGAAGAAAAAAATATAAAGACTTAAAAGCCGGCACATACCGGCTTTTATTATTGCAAAAGTAAATTTTTTATCCGCGTCCCCTCCGCTTCTACCACTGGTCCATCATACTCGCCGGCATGAGCGGTCACTCCAGCATACACTGGCGCGCGCTGATCGAGATGTAAATTGAACGACCAATTGTCTCCCGCGTCTTCGATATATACATGATAACGTGGATACAATGCCCCGCTTAACCTACGGGCGTAACTAATTTTGTTTTCCCGCCGATCTACCACACGACCATAGCCACAACGGCGAATAGCCTCTTCGGGGTTGCTAATTTTTGTCTTTGGGATAAATATTTTCATATATAGTTATTGTAATGATTTTACCGCAAAAAATCAAGGAAATGTTTGACGGTTAAGGCAAAAAAATATACAATACCCCCATCAATCATTAGCCACTACTATGAAACGTTTTGAGCTTACTTTCTCATTTTTACAACTACCAATTGACTACGCCGCACTAGTATTAGCTGGGCTAGCCGCCTATTCATTACGCTATACCGAATTCGTACGTGCTATTCGACCTATTCTGTTCAACCTCTCTTGGCCGAAATATTGGCCCATCGTACTTATTGTAGCGGCGGGGTGGGTAGTGATATTCGCTTTTGCCGGGCTATATCATACTGACCCCAATCGTAAATTAACTCGCGACCTTAATCGGGTAATTTTTGCTTGCTCTACCGGATTTTCCGCCATCACTATTTATGTATTTTTTACGCTTAGTAAATTCGACTCGCGATTTTTGGTATTGGTCGGCTGGTTATTCGCCATGTTGTTTGTCTGTACCGAAAGAATCTTGATGAGACTGATGAAAATCGCGCTTTATCGCGCCGGTATCGGATTGCGTCGCACCGTAGTAATTGGACAAGAATCAATTGCCCAAAAAATAGTCGAAACTTTGGCTGCTCGCAAAAGTTTTGGACAAAAAATAGTTGGGCAATTCTCTCAATTTGATCAAATTAGTGCCACCGCAATATTACAATTGCGACCCGATGAAATAATTTTTACCGATCCCAAAGCCCGCGAAGATGCCGCCCTAGAAGCAATTGATTTTGCCAACGAACACAATATTACATTTAAATACAGTGCTGATTTGTTTGACACTATTTCTACCAACATCGCCATAGCTACCATAGCCGACGTGCCGATTATCGAAATAAAACGCACGCGCTTATCTGGTTGGGGCGCGCTCGGCAAACGCCTGTTCGATATTATTGGCAGTTTAATATTGCTTATCATATTCTCCCCTATTTATTTAATATGCGCCGTAGTGATAGCAGTCGAATCCGGATGGCCTTTAATATACCAAAATGAACGCGTAGGCAGACATGGTAAAAATTTTTTTGCACTCAAATTTCGTTCGATGTATCAAAAGTATTGTACCGGCACTCAATTCGGGCAAGCTGGCACTGAAGCACTGCAAACCGAAGCCGAACTGATAAAAAATAAAAGTGTAAAAACTGGTCCAGTATATAAAATCAAAGACGACCCGCGCGTTACGCCATTTGGCCAATTTATTCGTCGCTGGTCTATTGATGAGCTACCGCAATTTTGGAACGTATTACGTGGTGATATGTCACTGGTAGGCCCGCGGCCGCACCAACCACGCGAAGTGGCCCAATATCAAAAACACCACAAGACTGTGCTAACTATCAAGCCGGGCATTACCGGCCTCGCGCAAATTTCTGGCCGCAGTGATTTGGATTTCGAAACCGAAGTAAAACTAGATACTTTTTATTTGGAACATTGGAATCTACTCATAGATTTGGTAATTTTGATAAAAACACCATTTGTGGTATTATGGCGAAAAGGGGCTTGGTAGAAATTCAAGGAGTATAATAACTATTTTTGTGACTTATGAGCCCTCATAAATCTAATAATATTCGGGCGAACTGGGCACAAAAATAATTATTATACTCCGAAATATTTATGAAAGTGGCTTTGGTACACGATTATTTATCACAAAATGGAGGGGCAGAAAGGGTTCTCAAAGCCATGCATGAAATTTGGCCCGAAGCGCCCATTTTTGTTTTATTCCACGATGCGAAAAAAATCGACTATATCGATACCAACAAAATCCGAGAATCTTTTTTGGCAAAATTTCCAGGAGTAAAAAATATTTATCAATGGTATCTGCCTTGGATGCCAATCGCTACCGAACGTCATGATTTGCATGATTTTGATGTGGTAATTTCATCTTCCAGTGTATTTGCCAAAGGTATTATTACTCCACCAAAAACGCTGCATATCTCTTATTGTCACACTCCACCAAGGTTTCTTTGGGCAGATACTCATCAATATGTAGCTGACTTAAAATATAATTTCATAATTAAATCATTGTTGCCGGGATTGATTCACCGCATGCGCCTATGGGATAGTGCCAGCTCCGATCGAGTGGACCACTTTATTGCCAATTCACACACAGTCGCGGCGCGTATTCAAAAATATTATCGTCGGCCTAGCGAAGTGATTTACCCCCCGGTAAACACCAATATTACCATGGCCGACCAACAAATTGGCGACTATTATTTGGCTGGTGGCCGACTGGTACCATACAAACGCATAGACATGCTAGTAGAAACATTCAATCGTTTACAGTGGCCGCTTAAAATATTTGGAGTTGGTCCGGAAGCAAAAAGATTAAAAAAACACGCACGCTCCAATATTGAATTCTTGGGACAAATAACCGAAGAGGAGAAACACGAACTCATGACACACGCACGCGCCTACATCAACCCTCAAATAGAAGATTGCGGCATCACCGCCATTGAAGCGATGGCTGCCGGTAGGCCGGTAATCGCCTTTGCTGATGGCGGCGCCACTGAAACAATAATTCCGGGAGAGACCGGCATATTCTTTTATGGTCAAAACTGGGAAAACTTGCTAGACACGTTGTTAAAATTTGACCACACTGCTTGGGATGCTGATAAAATTCGCACCCACGCAAAAAAATACAACATCGAAAACTTCAAACAACAATTGGAAAAATTCGTGGCCGATCGGTATGAAGAATTTGGCAAAGGACTCAACCAAGCCAACCTACTGAAGGATCAACCCGCACCAACTCTCGTTAGTACATTATGAACATTGCTATTGATATTCGCCCGCTCATGAACGGCATGCGCACCGGTGTAGGCGAATACACCTTTGAACTTCTTAATGCTCTGTTTACTATTGATCGTGATAATCAATATTTTTTGTTTTATAATTCTTATTCAAACATTTCCCGAAATATTCCCAAGTGGCAATGCGCCAATGTGCATTATGTTTACACTCGCTTTCCAAACAAATTATTCAATATTGCCATACTGAGCGGCGTAATCAAACTGGACCGACTAATCACCAGATATACCGGTGCCAAAATTGACGTCTTTTTTGCGCCAAACTTAAATTTCATTAATTTAAGTAAAAGCACGAAGTTTGTCCTAACCATTCATGATTTATCATACGAATTCTTTCCGGAGTTTTATACTACCAAAACCAAACTATGGCACAAAATGATAAGGCCAAAAAAACTGTGTCGCCGAGCCAACATACTAATCACACCATCACACAACACCAAACGAGATATTGTAAATTATTACAAAATCGAACCGGTAAAAATAACGAATATCTATCCCGGATTGGCTACGACTCTAGGTACACCCACCCCAGAGATCATAACTAAAGTCAAAAATAAATATCTATTGCCGGAACAATTCATTTTATTCCTAGGCACCATTGAACCTCGTAAAAACATAATCGGCCTAATCGAAGCATTTGAACAAGCTTACCCAAAAATATCAAAAGAGTATCATCTGGTAATCGCCGGTGCGAGTGGTTGGAAAAATTCTAAAATATACGACCGCGCAAATATCTCCCCCGTTCGGAACAAGATTCATATTTTAGGATATATTGCACCAGAAGATAAGGCGGCCCTATACACAGCGGCGACCGCATTTGTTTATCCGAGTTTTTACGAGGGTTTTGGCTTCCCAGTACTCGAGGCCATGAGTATTGGTAAACCGGTAATCACATCCAATCGATCTTCATTGCCAGAAATTGGCGGCCCCGCCACAGCCTTAATAAATCCAAACCGACCCAATGATATTGCGCAAGCGCTTGTGAGAGTTCTCAACAACATCAAACTACAGCAATATTACGCCGAAAACGGTAAAATCATCGCCAAAAATTTCTCTTGGGTAAAAACCGCTGACGAGTTTCTTCACTTAATTAATCTATAAATTTACAAATAAAAAAGTCGCTGGCCTTCAACCAACGACTTTTTATTTTAATATATGCCGTCTTCTTCATTCTCAATATCTAACCACTGTTCATCGGTAATCTCAGGTGAAGGCGATTGCGCGGTAGATTCCATGCCAGCCGCGGCTTGATTATCGTTGCGATGTATAATTCGTAGTGGTGGCCAAATCATAGCATGTATAATGGCCAACAGCAGCATCACACCCAAGCCAGCTCCAATAGCATACCACCAATTAACGCGTAAATATTTATACCAAAATTGAATTTTTCTATTCATAAGCACTAATTATAACCCAACAAAGAAGCCCCGACCAATATTATTGTCGCGACAATAATACCAATAATAGTTAACCAAGCAATCACATTGCCAACTGGTTTATTGGTGTAATCTCCCATGATGCGCTTATCATTTATAATTTTCATTACAAATAACAAAATAAATGGCAACAAAATACCATTTATATCCTGAGATAAAATCATGATTTTAATGAGCGAGATCTTGGGCAATAATACAACAATCGCCGGTATGGCAATACAAGCCAAAATAATACCATAAAATGTTTTACCGGTTTTCCAATTCGTGTCAAAACCGGATTCCCAACCAAAAGCTTCACAAATCGCATAGGCAGTAGCGGTGGGGAGAATAAACGCTCCTAACATTGAGGCACTAAAAAGACCGAAGGCAAATAATAACTGGGCAAAATTACCAACCAGGGGTTTAAGTACTAAAGCCACATCTTGGATACTGTTAATATGCACTCCATTTGTATATAACGTGGCGGCAGTTGAAATAATTATAAAGAAACTAACAACATCAGTAATCAATGCGCCGGCATAAACTTCCCATTTTTCAGTACGATAATGTCTTAGCTCCAATCCTTTGTCGACTACATACGATTGAATAAAAAATTGTCCCCACGGAGTAATAGTAGTACCAACTAAGGCAATCATGGTGATAAAAAACGGAGCACTCCATTCAATGGTGGGGGTAACCAGGCTACGTAGTGCCCCTGAAAAATCTGCATTGATAAGAAAGCCATTGATAATATAAGTAATATAAAAAACAGAAAATACTAAAAATATTTTCTGCGTAGTACGAAATGATCCTTTAAATAATATAAACCATACAGCAAGCGCACTCAAAGGTACCGTAATATATTTACTGATATCAAAGATAGAAAACGCGGCGGCGATACCGGCAAATTCCGCTGTCACTGTACCCAAATTAGCCAGCAACATAAGCAACATTGCAAAAACTGTCCACCGCACACCAAAATTCTCCCTAATCAAACCGGCTAATCCTTGACGGGTTACCAAACCAATACGCACACCCATTTCTTGAGTAACCGCCAAAGAAATAGTAATCAAAAAAAGCACCCAGAGCATACTATGTCCATAATGCGCACCCACAATAGAGTAGGTGGTAATTCCACCAGCATCATTATCGGCGTTAGCAGCAATAATACCAGGGCCAATCACCGCAAAAAGCACAGCCAAACGCACCATGAAAGGGTGATTTTTTATTTTTTGCCACAGTTTGTTCATAAAAACACGAATTACGCTTTGGGCGCCAAACAACGCATCACATCATCAATAGAAACTATGCCTAATAATTTGCCGCTGCCATCTAACACTGTAGCGGTATACAAATTATATTTAGTCATAATATTCACAATTTCATCCAATTTATCTTCTGGCTTAAGTGTAGAAAGCAGCTCCGCTGGTTTCAACAAATCCGCTAACTTAACATCATCATTAGAAATAAGCAAATTACGCATCGATACCGGGCCTAATAATTTGTCATCCGCATCCACCACATATATAAATAATATCGAACGCAAAGCACCAGATACCGCTCTGATTTCTTCTATAACTCTACCCACTGTCCACTCGGGGGGCGCGGTAATATAATCAGTGGTCATCAAACCGCCAGCAGTATCTTCTTCATAAGCAATTAAATTCTCGATCGTGCGTAATTTACCATGCTGCAAATTTGACAAATAATCCTTTGCTTCATAATAAGGTAAAATTTGCATTAAATCCACAATCTCATCAATCGACATTTTTTCAATAATCTTTGAGGCCTTTTCCGGACCAAGATGCTTGATCAAAACTTTTTGCAAATGCGGATCAAGCTCTTCAATAACTTTGGCCGCTTCTTTTGAGTCTAAAGAATCTACCAATTTACCGCCTTGTTTTATGCTCAAATCTTCGATAATATTAGCCAAATCAGCTGGATGCAAACGCTGCAGCCCTTTGGACAGCTGATCTACCTTTAAAGCGCCTTTAACTGGTTGTACTACACGCCAATCCAATAAATTCACCTTCAACAAACCAAATAAATCAAAATGCGCTATGCCTAATCGCCGTAGGAGGCCCTTGGCGCTAATATCAATACCTAAAATATGATGCTTGTTTTCTAGCATACCAATAGACAGGTCATTGACACGCACCACGCGCGCGCCTGCCACGTCCACAATCTGCTGATCAATAACATCGCGATTCAACGAAGTATATTCTTCGGGATCGATTTGTGCATATTCCAACTTTTCAAACAAAGTTTTCAGTGAAACGTCAGCTTTGCTCAAATTTTCTACGAAACTATACGGAATAATAAAATCCTCTTTTTTGCGCCGCACCACCAAATACATAAGCGGCGAATATGTACCTGGCTCTGACTTCACCAGAATATCCATGAGACGGCCAACATAACGATCCGCACTGTCCTCTACTCTATTATTCAAAATTTGAGATAAATACAACATAATAATATAGTCAGATGTCCATATTATACCCTTTTAAAAATAAATTTACAATGGGAAAAACTGTGGCAAAATACAGCTTGGCAAAATATCGGTGATTTGATACACTGGAAAAGAGAAAAACCCACTGCAAGGGTTGCGTCTTGTTATAAATTTATCATTATCAATCAATAATATGTCAGAAACCAAGTACGTACGTCCCAGTTGGGATGAATATTTCATGGAAATAGCCAAAACAGTAGCTACTCGATCTACCTGTGACCGTGGTCGCGGCGGTTGTGTTGTGGTAAAAGATAAACAAATTTTAGTCACTGGGTATGTTGGATCTCCTCCTGGACAACCACATTGCGATGATGTTGGCCACCAAATAAAAACCGTTACCCACGAAGACGGTAAAGTATCACAACATTGCATGCGCACTATTCACATGGAGCAAAATGCTATTTGCCAAGCCGCTAAACGTGGTGTGGCACTTGACGGGGCTACAATTTATGAAAAGTATACGTCTTGTCCTACTTGCGCCAAGTTATTAGTAGCTGTAGGAATAAAACGTGCTGTTTTCGCCAAACGCTATCATGTTTATGAGGAAACAGAAAAATTATTTCATGACGCTGGAATAGAACTTGTTTATTTCGACGACAGTATCGAACAATATGCCAACCAATAAAATCATATTTGGTTTCGTCGGCCAAATTGCCAGTGGCAAAGGCACGGCCAATGAATATCTCAAAACTCGCCACGGCGCTAGTACTTACCGCTTCTCCACCATGTTACGCGATCTTTGTGGTCGACTATATTTGGATATTACCCGCGACAATCTCCAGACTATGTCCACCGCCATTCGTACTCACTTTGGCGAAGAAACATTATCCAAAACCATGGCCGAGGATGCTAAACGCGACAGTGCCGTACTCATAAGCATCGATGGCGTACGCCGACCGGGCGACGTCGAATTTCTGAAACAGGTACCCGGATTTGTGTTGGTGCACATTTTTGCCGATATGGAAAAACGCTATGAACGCATCGTCAAACGTGGCGAAAATGCCGATGACACCACCAAAACTTTTGAACAGTTCAAACTTGATCACCAAAAAGAAGCCGAACTACAAATCGCCGATATCGCCAAACAAGCTACTGAACAAATCGACAACAACGGCACTCTGGATGATTTGTACGCACAACTCGATAAATTGGTAGAAAAATATTCTTAATCTATGACAGACAAACATTGTTTTTTCTGCGACTGGTCGCACAAAGAAGGACATAAAATAATGTTTGAAACCGATTATTATATCGTACATTACGACGATTTCCCTGTTTCGCCCGGACACTGTGAGATTAGCCCGAAGAAACATATTGAATCATTTTTTGATCTGGATGAAAAAATGATTCTGGAGCTACATAATACAATCAAACTGACCAAAGAAAAAATCGACGCTGAATTTCACCCTGATGGCTACAATATCGGAATAAACGAGGGTGAGGCGGCCGGGCGTACTATTCACCACTTTCATCTACACCTAATACCACGCTATAACGGTGACGTACAGAATCCACGTGGTGGCGTGCGCCACATCATTCCGGAAAAAGGATTCTACCAAATACCAAAATATTATGAAAATTAAAATAAAACGCATCGACAAAACATTACCGCTACCACAATATCATACCGGCGGTTCGGTTGGTTTCGACTTGGCGGCCAACGTCGATACTACTATCCAACCAAAAGAAATAGCATTGATACCCACTGGTCTGATAATACAAACTCCACCCGGATATATGCTTGCCATTATCGCTCGCTCCTCTACTCCGCGTAAAAAAGGCCTAACAATGCCCAACGCGGTCGGGATAATCGATCAGGATTACTGCGGACCGGAAGATGAACTAAAAATTATGGTCTATAATTTTACCGACCAACCAGTAGTAGTGGCTCGCGGCGAACGTATTGCTCAAGGATTATTTATACGTGTCGATATTGCTGATTGGGAAGAGGTCGACGAAATCTCTGGCTCTAACCGCGGAGGGTTCGGTAGTACGGGCAAATAATTTTATCTAAAAAATATTTTATGAAAGATCCCATCAAAACAAAACAAGCGTTGCTCAACGCTGGCAAAATACTGACTGACTTTTTAAAAAAAGAAGAAGCACTGCGACTTAAAGCAAAAAAAACCCTGGAAGCCGCCATCAAAAACGCCGAAGGTAAGCAGGCAGACATGCTACGTCAAAAAATTAATGAATTATAATTATTAAATATATGGCCAATCAACCAGAGCAAATGTCCAAAGAGGAACAACTGCGCGCCGGACAGGCAGTGGACGCACGCCGACCACAAAAGCCAGGTATTAAAGACTATCTCAAAGGTATGTTGGGCGATGTCGAGGCTTTTAGTCAATATTTACAAAAAAAGGAGCGGTATCTGGCTGATCAAGAAAAAGATGCTAAAAAAGTATCAGAACAATTAGCCCAAGAAACAGTACAGGAAGTAAAGGGCGCTATACAGTCTACTAGCAAAGAAACACGCGGGTTATTCCAGCGCATCAGAGATCTGGCTAAAACCATTAGTAAAAATCATCCAGAAGAAGGAGAAATCAATATGGAGGAAATAGACAAGCTGGAAGCAGAAGAACAAGCTCTATTTGCCCACGCTCAAGATGACATCGACCCCATTGATGCCGCCCTCGAGGGTGCTGACGAAGAAATAGAATGGCAAAAAATGACACAAGAAGCAATTGCCGAACAAAAAGCGGAAATGGCTAGTGTTGAAGCCAATAAAAAACAAGCCGAGGTCGAATCGCTCGCCCAAGCGCAAAAAACAGCTACGTATGATGCGGCGGCTGATGCCGCTTTGGCATCTGGTAATATGGAAGAATTGGCTCGGATAGAAGCCGCTAGACAAATTGGAAAATCATTAGAAGACGATGGCATAACAATTGATGAAATGGATATACCAGTGGCCAAAAATAAAACAACACCAGAAGCAGTCGCGCAAACAAGCATTTCCAACACCGAACCGACGGTTGCTCAAAAAGAAACTTCAATGCCGTTTAAAATTGGAGATAAGTTGAAAGATGTTGTTAGCGGAGAAATACTCACATTCAACGGCATGTCCAATAATGGAGAAATAAACCTCGTCAATTCAAAAGGGGAAGAATTTTCTGTACCAAAAGAGTTTCTGACAGATCTGGAGGTTATTCCGACAACAAAAGACGCAGTAAATCTAGATGAAGATGAAGACGAAACAACTTCTGGTATGCCACGGGTAGAAAATTATGGCGGCAACATGATCGGCCACCCTATGACCGAAGAAGAGGCTCATAACGACATAGCTGACAATCGAGATAGTGCCAAACCAAAATTAGAGGTAGTGCCACCGATGATCACCACAGTCGATGGGCCAAATTCTACCACTACCCGAGAAACTCAAGCCGACTACACCCAATCTGATTATGACACCAATGGTTTGAAAAAATTATTTGACCAGAAAAAAGCTGAGATGGGTAACCCCTACAATACTCCTGAAGAAAATCAGAATAAATATGTCTGGCATGCTATATATGAACAATTACCCGGCAACAACGATATTGTAAAACAACAAGTGGACGATCTACGCCGACAATGGGCGCGATCAGAAGGAAGAATGGATTACGATCTGGGCACAGAACAATACAAATTACAGACCGGAGAAGCTCTACGCCAAATAATCGCTAACGAATCCAACACTGAACAAACGGATCGTAGTAAAGCCGCTTAATATCTAAAAAAATATGAACACTTCTAGCAAAAATAAGTTATCTGTTTACTCACTCGACCATCTCAAACCGGAAGTAGTGGCGGTAGCATTCGCGAAATGTTCTCGCTCCCCCGAATCTTTTGCCGACATCGCATCCGAACTTACTGATGAAAAATCGGCTGATTTTCACGAGAAATGGGTAGTTGGCTATGGCCACAGTAGCGTCGCCGAACACGCTACTTTGCACTTAGCGTTAGAAAATGTCTCTATTCTGGCCACCAAAGTCATCGAGGATAATCGCTTGGCATCTTATACCGAAAAATCAACTCGCTACCAAGTGTTCGATCGCGATCGTTATTTCAAACCGGAAAAAATTATGCAATCCGATTTGGCTGGCGAGTTTGAAAATACCATGAACGAAATTTACGACACCTATACGGCCATGTACGAACCGATGCATGCATTTATATCCAAAAAATACCCGCGCAAAGAAGACGAAATGGAAAAGGCCTACGCCGCCACTATCAAAGCGCGCGTTTGTGACAACAACCGTTATCTTTTGCCCACTGCTACTCTCACTAATTTAGGCATGACTGCCAACGCGCGCGTACTTGAACATGCGATTGTGAAATTTTTGTCACACCCATTGGACGAAATGCAAGATATTGGGCGCACGATGAAAGAGGAGGCGCTCAAGATAGTCCCCACTCTCATCAAATTTGCCGACGAAAATCAATACACCAAAGAAACCTTGCCAGAGTTACAAACACTTGCCAACACCACACTCACAGCCGACCCCACTCCGGTGAGCCCGGTCACTTTGGTGGATTATGATCACGATGCCGAAAATAAATTGGTGGCTAGTTTGCTATATCGTTTTTCACAATTGCCATACAACCAAATTCTGGAAACAGTGAAAAAAATGGAGCAATCACAAAAAGAAAAAATAATCGAAAAATCACTTGCGCGTCGCGCCTCATTTGACGCTCCACTGCGTGAACTCGAACATGTATATTATACATTTGATGTACTTATGGATTACGGCGCTTTTCGCGATGTTCAACGTCACCGCATGTGCACCCAGACCAACCAAGCCGTAACAATCATACACGGTTTCGAGACCCCAACTGAAATAATAGAAGCTGGATTGGAAGAAAAATATCGCGCCACCATGGAAAAAGCCGCGGCTTTATACCAAAAAATATACGTAAGATTCCCTGTAGAAGCACAGTATGTAGTGCCGCTGGGATTTCGCAAACGTACGCTAATTACTGCTAATCTACGCGAATTACATCACTTCATTTCTTTGCGTTCTGGTCTCAAGGGTCATATTTCTTATCGCCGTATCGCCCAAGCCATGTGGCACAAACTCAACGAAGTGCAGCCATTGTTGGCCAAATACATTCGCGTCAATATGGAAGAAGGCTCGGCTTCCTGGGCATCTACTATGTTCAATCCGGCGTTCAACTTCATGCCAAAAAAACCTAATAGTTAAAAACTATGTTCATAATGATCGACGGCATCGACGGATCGGGCAAGGGCACTATAATCGATGTCTGGAAACAACATCTTACCGAATCTGGTAATGCAGTTTTTGATTTAAAAAAATACATGTTGGACACCGGACACTTGCCAGACATATCCGAACTGCGCGCCTATGAATTTATTTTCTCTTGCGAACCTACCTATACCGGTATTGGCAAAGTGATTAGAGAAGAACTAATCCGCAACGGCACCTCCTACCCATCTTTGGCTATCGCCGAAGCCTACTCGCTCGACCGTCTAGTGCTGTACACCAAATTAATCATTCCGCTTTTGGCGCAGGAAAAATGCGTTATCCAGGATCGCGGAGTTTCTACGTCACTCACTTACCAAACCATACAAACCGGACTTAATCTGGAGCAGGTGACTAGTTTGCCGGGCAATCAACTCGCCCTAAAGCATCGCCCCGACTATTTGTTACTCACCCAAGTGAGTCCGGAAGCAGTAATGGAACGTCTGGCTAAACGTACCGAGAAACAAGACAATGTAATCTTTGAAAAATTGGCATTTCAAACTAAATTCGCCAAACAATTCGCCTCGCCTGAATTCCAAAAGTTATTTACTGATGTCGGCACTAAAATTATCACCTTGTCCACCGACCAAAAAATTGATATAATGAAAGCAGAGGCTGTAACGCTTCTAAAATCGATTTTAACCATATAATCATATGCTTATTGGGGCCGGAGAAATTATCAGCCGAAGCTATTTTTTGTACAAAAAAAACTTTGGCACATACGTCAAATATATTTTGTTGAGTTTTGTCCCCGCATTAATTACACTGGTCATGTATCTGGTTAGCATCCCATTAATTTTCGCCGCTTTATACGTCGACAAAGGTGTAGCGGCGTCAATCGCGGCGCTTGTTGTGTTATTCTCTTTTCTCATAAGTGTGGCCGGATTATGGTTTAAATTCGCATTTGTAAAAACAATCAGCACTGTTTATGGCAATAATAAACCGGACACAGTAATTAATACACTAAAAAAATCGTCCAAAGTATTATTGCGTGGATTGGGCACAATCATTATGACCAATCTTTACGCTTTGTGGCCGCTACTGACTACCAGCGCTCTGTATATTATCGCCAGTCTTTTGCTACACAATGACGGCATTGAAAACTTCACCCCGGCTATCAAAATATTATTCATTTTACTGACGTTTTATTCTCTTATCCATTTGGTGCGATACTACGTACGTCTTTTGTTCGCTTGGATGGAAACCGCGATTTATGGAGCGCCGGTTGTCAAATCCATAAAAGAAAGCCAACTTTTGGTAGCCGGACGTTGGTGGGGAATTCTATGGCGTTTTGTGGCGCCAATGTTTTTGGTCTGGGTAGTAAGTGCCGTAGCTACCGGAATGTTGATGCAACTTGGCACTAAAATAGGTGGAATATTAGATGTAATTTTGAGCCTAGCGGCAATCATAATTAGCATATTGGTAGCACCACTTTTTGTAACCGCCATGGTTGTGCTATTTCATGAGGCAGAACACAAATCATAAAAAACTTGACAGTCTTTGACACAAGTGATAGCATAAAAATATATGACAAAACTTTCCGTCCAAAATAACAATAATAACAACCCTCTAGTACGTGGGTAAGTTTTGTTAAAATAAAGATAACAAGACCCTCCCACGATGGAGGGTCTTTTAATTAGACCGATTCATTCCGGGGTAGTTGAGTGGTACAACGCCACGCTGTTAACGTGGATATCGCAGGTTCGACCCCTGCCCCCGGAGCAAAAATAAACACAATGTGATAAATAATAAATTGCACTGTTTTTTGCTTTTTTGATTATCTAATTTCCTATATATCCGCTGATTGCTGATTCTGCCACCACAACGGGAGAGGCTAAATATACTTTTGAATCAGGATGTCCATTTCTACCGATAAAATTACGATTTGTGGCAAAAATACCGATTTCATTATTTTGCAAAACTCCTCTACCAGCATTAATGCAAGCACCACACCCTGATGGCAAGATTACTGCACCGGCCTTCTTAAAAATATCCAGATATCCTAAAAAGGCTGCTTGTTTTTTTATTTCTTGGGTCGCAGGAACAACATATAATTTTACTTCGGCGTTGATCTTTTTGTCTTTTAGTGCTTCAGCGGCCATTCTCAAGTCGTTCAACTTGCCACCTGTGCAACTACCTATATATGCATTATTAATTTTTATCTTTTTCAAGCTATCCCTAGTTACTGTATTTACAGGAGAATACGGCTTTGCAACTTGCTGACTCAATGAAGATAAATTGTATTTTTTTTCAAAAATATATTTTGCTTCTTTGTCAGCAAAAACTTTAACAAATTTCTTTTTTGTTTTTTTCTTCAAATATTCAATTGTCTTTTTATCAACAGGCACAATTCCACACATCGCGCCCGCTTCAATAGACATGTTCGCCAACACAAATCTTTCGTCAATATCTAAATCCTTAATTACATCCCCATAGAATTCAAGCACCTTGCCCTGTGCGTTTTTTCCCAAGTCTTTAATCACAAATAATATTACATCTTTTGCTGTAACTCCTTTTTTTAATTTTCCGTTAATTGTTATTTTTATCGTTTCGGGAACTTCCAGCCACACTTCTCCTGTTTTGAGAAGGTTTACCAAATCAGTAGTGCCTATCGCTCTAGAAAAGACACCTAATGCACCATAAGTCGAGGAGTGACTATCCGTCCCCACCACAAATTGCCCTGGCAAGATGTGCCCTTTCTCTGGCAAAAGAATATGACAAATTCCAGTCGCTTCATTGTTTTTTACTTTTTTGTAAACTTTAATGTTCTGTTGCTTAGCAAAGCCAACCATCTTCTGGTACAGCCTAATAGGGCCTGGATCTCTCCGGATGTCGTTCGCTTGGATAAAATGATCGCCCACAAAAACAAATCTGCCAGGATATTTTATCTTAGCACCCCGCCCATAGAGCTCATAAAACAAATCAATTGCATTTGGAGCAACAGCATCATGACTCATAACCAAACCCGGTCTAGCAAAGACAACTTGTCCGGCTTTAACACCTTTTCCGCCACAAGCATTTAGAATAATTTTTTCAACAATCGTCCTTTTTCTGGTTTGTTTTTTCTCCTTTTTAAAAAATTCATTTTCTTTTTTGTTGAAATTAGACAATCCTCCGGCTTTAATTATTTTATTAATTAGCAGAGGAGTCTTCTTCTCAAATATTTGCCTTACTTCCAGTCCGATATTTATTGCATTTCTGTAGAAAATATCAGAAAATGATTTTGCAATAATCTTTTTTATCCCGAATGCTTTAAGAGCTATCGCTGCATGTTCCCTACTGCTGCCGCAGCCAAAATTCTCACCAGCACGAATAATTTTCACGCCCTTCAAATCACTTTTCTTTAATAAATACTCAAAAACATGTTTTTTTAACTCATTAGGATCATAAGAAGAACAAAATTTCGCAGGAATTATGTCATCGGTATTAATATTATCTTTTAATATCATTGTTAACTTCATATTATTTTTTTAATATTAGATACCAATTTATTTTCATAATCTTTCGTCAAAAATTTCTGTATTTTTTTATCAATTTGCCTTAAAGTGATGCTGATTGCCTTCTCCAAAATTTGTCCTTCATTTTTATATCCGAAATAACTTAACATTAACTGGACTGAACGTAAAGCACCCGTGGGATCTGCAATATTCTTACCAACTATGTCTGGGGCCGTACCATGAACCGGCTCACAAAGTATAAACCCTTTATCATTCAAACTAATAGACGCAGCGGTGCTTAATCCCCCAGAAATTTCGGCGGCTAAATCACTAAAAAGATCACCAAAAAGATTAGAACATAATACAACTTGAAATTGTTTTGGGTCCCTATACACCTGTGCCAAAGCATTATCTATATACATATGCTGATATTTTACTTTGGGAAACTCCCGGGCAACTTGAGTTACTGTTTTTCTCCATTTTAAAAAGGGCAAAGCATTATCTTTATCTAATGAACTTAATTTTTTGTTATGCTCAGTCGCATATTGAAAACTCAACCTAGCAATTCGTTTAATTTCTTGTAAGCTATATTCCATTGTGTGATATCCTTTTTTAACTCCTCTAACTGTTTTAGTTCCACATTTACCAAAATAAATCCCCCCAGTAAGTTCTCTAAAAATTACCAAATCGACTTTGTTTCCCACAACAGGTCTAATATTTGCAAACAAACCATACCTTTTCCTCAATTCTAAAAGAGGTTTATTAGTTACAGCTCCAAAAAGAATTGCGTCAGCAGTATCACATATTTTTTTCGATAATTCAGGAAAATATTGACCTGTGTGTTGGTAGGCAATCTCTCCGACTTCACCCCACTGTAGTTCAATTGGCAGCTCTTTTTCTCTTATGATTATTTCTAACGCACGGACAGCTATCGGAACCACTTCTTGCCCTATGCCATCACCGGGTAATATAACTACTTTTTTAATATGTGTTCTCATACTAATATCTAATTTTGCAATAATCTTTTTATCGTATTAATTATGCCATATAAAATAAATTCTTTCCAATTTAATTTTCTGAGAATATAAAATATGAAGACCACCTCAACAGAGAATAGGTTGAAAAAATATCAACCGAAACACCCTGCTCCTAATCAATTCGGGAAATGATATAACCCACCTCTTATCAAAAACTTTGGATAAGTATGACCAATTAGTCGTCGGTTCGACCCCTGCCCCCGGAGCAAAATTTGATAATTTATAATTTTGGCAAAGTATGCTAAAATACCGTCATCCTAAACAGTGATTAAATGTCGAAAAAAATATCAAATTAAACATTAAAAATATGAAGAAATACTATTTATCAATATTAATATTGGTTGGAGCGTTAACAGTCGGCGTGGTGACGGCGCAGGCTCAAGAAGAAGATTCTACCACGACCACTGTGACAGAGCCTACTTTACTAAACAGCGAAACACCCACCCCAACAATCATGACCTCGCCCACTCCGACGCCACCCGGAACGGTTTTGAATTACAACAAAGAACTAAACATCATCAATAAAGAAAACCAAAAACAAATTAATGCTTTGATTAAAGAAATGAACGAAAAAATCAAAGCCATTCGCGATGAATATAAGGCCAAAATGGATGCGATACGTAAAATCACCAAAACCACTAAAGCAAATTTATTGTCAACTTACAAAGAACAGCTGAAAAAGAAACAGGAATTTCTAAAACAAAAACAAGAAGCGTTGAAGCTGAAAAAAGAAGAACTAAAAAAACAACGAGAGGAAGTTCGAGCGCAAAAACCACCGAAGCCAATGCCGCCGGCGCCAGGCCAAAACCAACCTCCAACATCCAGCCAAATGGACGCTGAACAACCACAATTATAATATATAATGTTTTATCCAAACCCCGGCACAAAACCGGGGTTTGGATAAAATTGTTAGTTATGTCAGGATTTTTCTTTGAACTACCAAAAAATTTAATCCGTTGTTTCCGTGGCAAAATATTTTTTTGGCATATTTTAACCATTATTATCACTTATACCATTGTAGTTAGTGGATTTGATTGGTTTTATTTTACCCACACCCGATCGAACACGTTGCAAGCCATACTTTTCCCAGCGGCGATAGTGGGTGGATTATTACCAATACTCACACCGTTTATCGTGTTAATTTTTGGCAAACTTTTAAAAAATTTACAAATCAAAAACACCGCTTACGCTTTGGGGCAAGCAGCGGCACTAGGATGGTTTGTGTCGGCATTTTATAAAACTTTCACCGGCCGGGTACCGCCACCTTTTCACCAAATCGGCGGCACTACCGACATTAGCCATGTATTTCAATTTGGTTTCATGCGTGGCGGAATATTTTGGGGCTGGCCATCATCGCACACTACTGTGGCGTTCGCCATGGCGATCGCTTTATTAACACTATACCCCAAAAATAAAATAATTAGATTTTTGGCTCCGCTATACGCACTATATATTGGTACTGGAATATCCACCAACATCCACTGGTTTTCGGATTTTGTAGCCGGAGCAATCGTAGGTACTGTAGTTGGTATAACGGTGGGTCGCAGCTTCCTAAATCGTCTAAAACTTGCGCAAAAATAGGCATTTCGATATAATACAGCTGCTAAATTAAATATGAAGTTAACCCCCCAAAAAATTGAAGAAATCGCCAAATTGGCCCGATTGGAATTGTCGGAAAAAGACAAAGGGATGTATGCCGAGCAACTAACGGCTGTTTTGGATTATATTGAACAGCTAAACGAAGTGGACACCGAGGGTGTGCCAGAAACTTGCCAAGTAACTGGACTCGAAAATGTGGTACGCGCGGATGTGGCCGAACCTTGCTCGCCAGAAATGCGCGCGAAAATTATCGTCGCCTTCCCGGAAAAATTAGACAAAATTTTGAAAGTAAAAGCTGTTTTTGAATAATATGGACAAAAAATTAAACGAATTCACAATTGCTGAAGCGGCCGAAGGGTTGAAAAACAAACAATTTACAGCCGTTGATTTGACGCGCGCTTGTTTGGATGTGATAAAAGAAAAAAACAAAACGATCAATGCGTTTATTACTGTATGCGAAGAAACTGCACTGGCCGAAGCGGCCGAAGCCGATACCATTATTGCCGCCGGTAAAGGCGGACCGCTCACCGGCATCCCCTTTTCGGTAAAAGACGCAATCTGCACGGTAGATATTCGCTCTACCGCATCAGCCAAAATTTTGGATAATTATATTGCACCATACGAGGCCACGGTGATCGGTAAAATCCGTGCTGCCGGTGGAGTTTTGATTGGCAAAACCAACTGCGACGCATTTGGTCATGGTGCCAGCAATGAGAACAGCATGTATGGCCCCGTGCGCAATCCCCACGATGAATCCAAAGTAGCTGGCGGGTCATCTGGTGGATCGGCAGCGTCGGTAGCGGCACACATGTGTTTGTTTTCAATCGCCGAAGATACTGGCGGTTCCATTCGCCAACCAGCCGCTTTTTGCGGTGCGGTCGGGCTACGCCCCTCATACGGACGCAATTCACGCTACGGCATCATGCCGATGGCATCATCACTCGATACAGTTGGACCAATCACCAAAACTGTGGCCGATTGTGCACTGGTACTTTCGGTTATGGCCGGAATAGACGCACACGATGCCACCACTGTACCAGATGAAGTGCCGGATTACACCAAACAAATTTCCAAAAAGAAAAAATTTACTGTTGGTGTGCCCCAAGAATATTTTGAACTAGACGGCATGGACGCGGAAACAAAAAAAATTGTAGAAGAAAAAATAAATGCTCTAAAAACTGCCGGCCATAAAATTGTTCCTGTTTCACTCCCCTATACCAAATACGCCATACCAGTGTATTACATTGTGGTGCCCAGCGAAGATAGTTCCAATATGGGCCGTCTTGATGGCATACGCTATGGAGTGCGTGCACAGGCCGACAATTTATACGATATTTATGCCAAATCCCGCGCGGCTGGGTTCCCCGAAGAAGTAAAGCGTCGCATTATGGTGGGCACTTACGCGCTCTCTGCCGGATATTATGATGCCTACTACCGCAAAGCCCAAAAAGTGCGCACCTTAATTATTCGTGATTTTGAAAAAATATTTAAAGAAGTGGATTTGTTGATCACGCCAACATCACCATTCCCAGCATTTGGAGTTGGCGAAAAAAAGGATGACGTATTGGCCATGTACCTGGCGGATGTATTTGTATCCCCAGCTGCTGTGGCGGGATTGCCGGCAATATCGATTCCGGCCGGGATGACTGCCGCGGGATTGCCGGTGGGCGCACAGATTATCGGGCCGCGATTACACGAAAGTGAAGTTTTGAATTTAGCGAGTCAGATTTAATAAAAACGCCCCAAGAGTTACCAAGGGGCAAATGATTTGTCCGGCTGTTTCCGTAAATGAGCATTCACAACACATAATGAAAGAACGCCCACATCGGAATACCGTAAAGAACAATGTTGGTCACAAACCAAGCTAAGGCCTTGCCCCACCGCTGCTCTTGGATCGATTCGACCAAGAAAATGATGGGTAGCCCATAGTTGTAGATGGCCAATATGACCAAAATTGGGACTATGATGACACGAGTCACAATATTCTGTCCCGCCCAAATTGCAATTTTATATGCCCATTGGTTCTCGCTGGGCAATTCAAACACATCCTGATTTGACTCCACCATAATCACCTCCTCGTTGTGAAGTACTCCTGTTTCTGTTTAAACCAACATCTTATAATATTAAAACTACTGTAAAGATACTATTTTGTCAATATGTCAAAACTAATCCCAATTGTCGGCATGGAAATACATGTGGAACTAAAAACTAAGTCCAAGATGTTTTGTGCGTGCCCAAACGATCCCGATCGCGGTTCGCCCAACACCAACATCTGCCCTATTTGCACGGCCCAACCAGGCACTCTCCCCGTACCCAATAAAACCGCCATAGAATGGACGGTAAAAATTGCCACGGCTTTGGGTTGTAAAATAAATTCCGAAAGCAAATTTGATCGTAAACATTATTTTTATCCGGATTTGCCCAAGGCCTATCAAATTTCACAGTATGACCAGCCAATTGGCGAACATGGCAATATTGAATTGCAATTTTTGACCGGAAAAAATCACCGCGAAAATGCGCCGATCGGTATTACGCGTGTACATTTGGAAGAAGATACCGCCAAATTATTGCACGGCACTACTGGCGAAACCTTGGTGGATTTCAATCGCGCCGGCGTGCCACTGGTCGAGATTGTATCTGAACCAGATATCCAAAGTGCGGCAGAAGCCAAAGCATATTGCCAAGAATTACAGATGATCTTTCGCGCACTCGAAGCCAGCGATGCTGATATGGAAAAAGGCCACATGCGTTGTGAGGTAAATATTTCATTACAAGAAGAAGGCAAGTACGATGTCGCCAATGGCATGATTCGCCCGGCTGGAAATTATAAATTAAATCCCAAAGTAGAAGTCAAAAACATCAACTCATTCCGTGCAGTAGAAAAAGCGATTGAATACGAAATCAAACGTCAGACCGAAATGCTCGCCAAAGGCGAAACTTGGAAACAACAAACTCGTGGTTGGGATGATGCCAAAGGCGAGACAGTAATGCAACGCGAAAAAGAAACTTCGGCCGACTATCGCTATTTCCCCGAGCCAGATATTCCTCCGTTTAACCCGATAAAAATCGCCGGCGAAATTAGCCTGCCCGAATTACCAGCACAAACCAGAAAACGTCTACACGAAGAGTATGGTTTTTCTTATGCCGACGCCTACTTGTTATCCGCCAATAAATATTGGGTGGAATTTACCGAGGGCGCAATGAGTGATCTGTATGAATGGATCGAGGATCTGCCTGAAACAGCATCGGATGCAAATAATATTATTGCGGCCAAAAGAACACAATTGGCCAAACTGGCTGGTGGTTGGATAACATCCAAACTCATGGGTGCCATGGCCGAACGCGCTATAGATATTCGAATACTAAAAATTAAACCGGAAAATTTTGGCGAATTGATGGCGTTAGTTTTTACCAATCGAGTAAATTCTACCAATGCCCAAAAAATTCTTATCGAGATGCTGGAATCGGGAGTAGATATGGACCCAACTCACATCATGGAAGAAAAAGGTTATGGCATGGTGAGCGACGAGAATGCTCTGGGAGGAGTTATTGATGAAGTTGTTAAGAACTATCCAGCGCAAGCAGCTCAATTTCGAGCTGGCAAAGAGCCAATCTTACAATTTCTAAAAGGTATGGTAATGAAAGCCACAGAAGGAAGCGCTGACCCGGTAATAGCCGAAAAACTATTAAGAGAAAAACTAAAATAAAAAATGACCGCGCTCCGAGGCGCGGTTTTAGTGATTAAATGTTGCAAAATTATCATTTAAAATACTGTGGATAAGTATTACTTGTGCCGTCACACTCTGTCTGTTATACTTTATTATTAGATATGATTAATGCCATTTTTCTCCAAGACCACCAAGACTCTATTTGTTTATTTTTTTAGTCACCGCCCCCGAGGCGGTATTTTTTTACATATGCCCAAACCAATGCTATTCGGACGGGACATTATCTCGATCCCGGAACTATCCAAAGAAGAGATACTACACATCTTGAAAGTCGCTGGTGAATTGAAGAAAAAAAACCAGCCGAAACTATTAGACGGCCAAGTGATGGGGTCGTGCTTCTTCGAACCAAGCACGCGCACCCGCCTATCGTTCGAGACTGCCATGCAACGGCTAGGCGGCCGAGTGATTGGATTTGCCGATCCCGCTGTCACTAGTGCCAAAAAAGGCGAATCATTATATGATGCGGTCAAAATAATTGGCCAATACGTAGATGTTATAGCCATGCGCCACCCCATTGAGGGGGCGGCTCGCCGCGCGGCCGAAGCTACTAATAAACCAATCATCAACGGCGGCGATGGCGCCAACCAACACCCCACTCAAACCCTTTTAGACCTATTTACAATTTTGGAAACACAAAAAAAATTGACCGGCCTCAAAATCGCGCTAGTAGGTGACCTCAAATACGGTCGCACTGTGCATTCGCTTGCTCAAGCCCTCACTCATTTTAACACTACTTTATATCTGGTAGCACCCGAAGTACTGCAAATGCCTAGCCACATCTGCAGTGAACTAAAATCTAAAAAAATTAAATTTTCTTTACATAAAAAAATTGAAGAAGTAATCAACAAAGTGGATATCCTATACATGACCCGCATCCAAGGAGAGCGTTTTGCCGATCCGATGGATTACGAACGGGTAAAAAACGCCTTTGTGCTAAACACAAACATGCTCGGTGATGCCAAGCCTAATTTGAGGATACTTCATCCCCTGCCACGGGTAAACGAAATATCAACGGACGTGGACAAAACCAAACACGCCTATTATTTTGAACAAGCCGAGAATGGCCTATTCGTCCGACAAGCAATACTGGCACTGGTACTTAGTAAATTATCATAATTAATTACTCACTCAATATGAAACCGCAAAACAATCTACGCGCGTTCAAGGTATTTGCCATCAAAGACGGTACGGCTATTGACCACATCGCCGCCGGACAAGCACTCAAAATAATTCGCATCCTCAATTTGGCCAGCGACAACCACATTGTCAGTGTGGGATTAAATTTTCCCAGTAAAAAATTAAAATTTAAAGACTTGATCAAAGTGGAAAATCGCGAGTTAACCCCAGAGGAAATATCTCGCGTAGCGATTCTCGCGCCCGAAGCCACCATAAACATTATTCGCAACTTTGAAATATACAAAAAATTTCAAGCGGAAATTCCAGATACAATTGAACAGTTGATTGTGTGTCCCAATATCAAATGCATTACTAATCACGAACCCATGAATACCATATTTCACGTACAGGCCGAAAAAATGGTACAATTAAAATGTCATTATTGCGAACGCACCTATTCGCAAGATGAAATTAAAGATTATAAAATCTAATTTATGCGTCACCTTATATCGCTCAAAGAACAAAGTCGAGAAGATATTTTAGAAATTTTGGGAATTGCCCAAAGGTTAAAAGCCAAATACAAAGCCGGCGAGACAGTGGACATACTGCCAAACCAAACCCTAATCATGTTGTTCCAAAAAACTTCAACCCGCACCAGATTGTCATTTGAAGCCGGTATGACAGAGCTGGGCGGCCACGGAATTTATTTGGATGCGCGCAACACTCAATTCGCTCTCACGGATTTTGGCGACGAAATTCGCGCGGTGATGCGTTTCGGCGATGTACTCATGATGCGCGCTCTCAAGGCGGCTGATGTCGAACAAGCGGCGTCTTATAGCCAAATACCGGTTATCGACGCTTGTAGTGAAAAATACCACCCTTGCCAAGCGCTCGGGGATATTCTTACCATGTCTGAACATTCCGGAGGGTTGGAAAATGTGAAAAAAATTACCTGGCTCGGAATTGAAAACAACGTTTCAAATACCCTAAAACTAGCCTGCGCGAAGTTGGGCATCAAAGTGGCCATAGCCGCACCCGAAGCCAACGGCCCCAGTGTGGACGAAGCATTAAACAAAATGGCTAATGACACTGGTATGGTCACTTATACCACTGACCTGAAAGAGGCAATGACCAACAGCGATTACGTCCACACAGACACTTGGATGGATATGGAATTTTTCAAAGACGGCAAAGTAGTGCCGGAATTCGAATCTGAATATCAACGTCGCAAATCCACTTTTATGCCGTTCCAATTGAATACTGCATTGATTCATAACTACGCGCCCCAATGCAAAATCATGCACTGCATGCCCTGCCATATCGGCTATGAGATCACCCGCGACGCCATTGATCATAAAAATTCCATCATTTTTGACCAAGCGGAAAATCGCAAACATATTCAAAAAGCGATTATTCTTTGGCTACTGGGGAAAACAATATAAATTTACCAAAATAAAAGAGGGGCTATTTTAGCCCCGAACGTGTCCGACAAAAAAGTCGGAACAATTTGTAACCAGACCACAAACCTCCCACAAACGATACCCCCGCCAAGAGGGCCAAAAAAATGTGCATCTTTGCCTCCTTGTTATTTCATTTTTTGTAACGCTTCTTTGAGTAATTGCTCGCTGGTTTTACCAGCAGAATTAAGCGGCTTCACAACCGCTCGCGCCTCGGATGCAGAATAGCCGAGAGCCATCAAACCCTCCACCACATCGCCCAGTACATCTCCCCCTTCAATGATTTCTACATTTTTGCCGATCTTCCCACGTAATTCCACCACAATCCTCTCGGCTGTTTTACTGCCAATACCGCTCACTTTGGTCAAATACACCAAGTCCCCACGATTGATGGCTGCACCGATCTCCTCTACCGTTCCGAGCGACATCAGACGCAGAGCGCTTTTGGGACCAATCCCGGACACGGATAATAATTTATTGAACAACTCTCTTTCGGTCTCATTGCCAAACCCAAATAACTCTTGGCTGTCTTCGCGCACAATATGACAGGTCAAAATTTCTGCCTCAGCCCCCACCTTCCACACATCGCTACGCGCCGGACTGACAAAAATATTATAACCAACACCTGACGAAGTCATCACTATAATTTCTGTACCAGAATTCTGTAAAACAAAACCCTTTATAATACTAATCATATCAAAAATGTATTTTTGATCCAACCAAAAATAAAGCCATAATAAATAAAACCCATACCAAAACCCCCCATATTAAAAATTTTTTGAAATTGTGTCTTTTGGTAAATATCAATAATAATCTGACAATCATAATCATCAGCCCACTCGCCACTAATGTCAACAAAATAAACTCTATAGGCATAAAATTATTTTTTCTTATTTCTATTCACACGAATAAGACCGCTGCACGGCACAATCTCAATACCTTTTTTCTCGAGCTCGTCCAAAAATAAATTCATGCCGAGCGAATCCGAAGCCATATGCCCGGCAATTACCACATTCATATGATGTTCATTGGCAATATCGCGCGCGCCATCTTTCATGTGCATGCCGATAATAGTGGAAATGCCGTAATTAGAGAGCTCTTTATACACTTTATCACTCGGATTGGTGCCACCGGTCATTTCGAGTAGCCATTTACCCACACGGTGTTTGGGGCTGCCAGCAAACAAACTGGGACCAGCGCCGCGTTTTTTGGCTTCACTATATTCCGGAATTTCGAGCAGACAATCTACCAAATCACCAATCGTGTGGGGTGCGCGCTTCGTTAGAAATTCTTGCAAAAAATTATTCACCAAATTATCCGTAATGGTATGGGTATTGATCAAATTTACTTTGAGAAGTTCGGCCATGTTGATGAGGCGATAATGATTGGCTGGATGTACGCCACGCCCCACCTCGCGCACGCGCTCTTCCATAATTTTTTCGGCGACATGCACCGGCACGCCCATTTTTTCCCAAACAGTTACCGTCATATCCATCACTCCATGCAAATCGGCCAAACCCCGACCAATGGGATGGTGTGCAATCACCAAGTCAATTTTTTTATTGCGCTCGCCCAACTGTGACGCCAGCATTATTTCGCCATCGCCAATATCAATACCAGTCAAAACACGTTTAACTTCGGTCTTACCATCATCCACATGCACTCGACTGTCCACATAGGGGTTGTTTAGGCGCTCCTCATCAAAATACGGTTTATCCTTAGGCTTCAAATTATCAAATTCTTTTTTTACATTTGCTAAATACGAGCTTACACCTTTGGTACCGCGCGGATCGGCAGCCATACCCAACTTTAATCCCAATGCAAATATTTGTTTAACTAACATATTCTAAATCAATTAAATTTTTAAAATTATTAAAACCGGAATTTTTTATTTTTTTCTTTAATCCACTGATATATTTAGCAGTGTCTTTGGGTGTGGCTTGTTCATTACAATACATAGTTTGTAAAACAGTATTACCCAAATCGGCAAGGACAGACAAACCTTTACGAACATCTGTAATGACAAATTGTTTTTCTCGCTGTACAATTATTCCTTGATCCAGTAGCTCAGCAATTATTGCGGCTCCAGCAAAATAATGCGGATCTCGCTCCATAATACCAGTTTTGCCTATGGTTGACGTCAGTACAGTGCTAATTTTGGATAATAATACATATCTATCACCCTCTTCATCACTGGTTGTATTCACAGACAATCCGATCCCCAATGTGTCAGCTTTTATCTCATCTAAAATTCCGACATTACTGCTATAACCAATTCTCTTTTTCACTGCCTTATCGTCAGTGCTCATTATATTATGTGATAATTCGTGATTCACAGTATCGCTTAATACTGCTCGTTCAAATTTATTGGTATCAATATCGTCTACAGAAAAAACTTTTTGTAATATTTTGTATTGTCTACCCGCCGCCTCTTTGACGGCGTCAACATTCACCAGCATAAACTTTTCGCCCGCTTCACCTTCAGTGACAGCATGTAAATTTGGACCAAAAGCAAACGGCTGGACACTCAAAACCACATCCGGAACTTTAAAATTTTTATCATTCAAATAGTTAATGCGCTCATTCACCATCATTTGAGCATTGTGATGCACACCATCAAACTGATATTCCAACTCTTTCTCTTTATTTGTGTGGAGAGCTAAACGCATTTCTACATCCACCTTACCGGCGTCGCCTGTCACTTCGGCACTTCCTTGTGGCACAAATACTATTGGGCAACCATCTTTGATTAGTTCAGTACCAGCCTCATATAAATTCTGCCATATTTTATCCAGTACAGCGGGATCTTTGTCTTCTGAACCATAAGCTTCTGCTGCCTGACGAATAAAACCAGCTAAATTTGCATATTTATCTGCTGGCAAGTCGTTACTTTTTACCATTTGCTCGACTTTATCCGCCAAAAAATTCATACGATCTACTATTTTCGGCCATTCCAAAGTGAACATTTCTTTATAGGTTTTTACTTCTTTAGTATCCCCTACTTCAAAATCATACAAAGATTCTCCGCCCGATAATTCAGATAACTCACTCTCTTCAGAACCTCCGTCTAGATCCGCCATCTCCATCTGTTTGATATAAGCTTGATCAAAGTATTTGCCTAAAATACCGGCGAAATACAAGAACACTGTCCATTCTTTTTTACTTAGACCAGTTGGTTGTAAATATTCGTCATCGGCTGTTTTTATCCAATGACGCGCGAGTTCAACCGATGCTAGCTGTCGTTCGTGAGAATAAATTAATAATGTTTTCCAAGCATCTGGATTTACAACACGTAATTGTTCAAACGCAGCTAATTTGCGACTTTGCAAACATTCTTCTAATTTCGCAGGGTCAACCAAATTTGATTTTAACTCCTGGTACTCATCTTCATCACCAATCTCACCGGCCCACTCTGTCGCCTGTCTAGCCGCTTGTTCACCTACGGTTTCTACCCAATAGCGCCCCACCTGTTCACGCGCCTGAACAGAAAAATCCTCCGCACTATGTATGCTGTGCGGTAAATCCGGTAACCCGACCTCGCGTGTTTTTTCACGCAACGCCGCGCGGATATCACGACCGGCCAAAATAAAATTTGGCAATTCCTTAACATTATCTACTCTCAGACGATTGGCTGCATCAACCCGAAAACCTTCAGCAAATTTAATCATAATTTAACCAACAAATAATACCTCTAATTTAATCAATTGGATTATTCTATCGTAATACCTACAACACCAAAAGTCAAACCCCAAAATTACAATATCACCCTGTCAAACAAGGGTATTTTGGTAAGATGCCAAAGCTCTTTCCAGCCACAATCATGGCTGCCGGCATCGATAAATTTGGCACCATATTGGATGGCGCGAGTTACATGTTCAAGCCACAACACCGTCCCCGCGCCAGAAGCACGAGCAAAGTCAGACCCGACCGCCAAATACTGATAACGATCTTTATACAGGCACCCAATGGATACCGCTACCACTTCTTCGCCGTGCCGCAGCACGACAATCTCCCAAGGTAGCGATAGAGAAGCAAATTGTTTAAAAATTTCTTGTTCGTGTTGATCATGAAAAGAAGATTCATCTGCAAACCGATCAATATTGTATTGGAATAATTTGCTCAGATCACGCCAATCACCTTTGCCGGTTACTAATCCGGACACCAACGCTTTATCTACAGTATTGCGAATGTTCTTGCGACGTTTGGCAGAAAATTCACGCAACAAATAGTCTTCCACGCCCTGCATATTTTGAATATCCAGAGTATAAGTAAAGCCATCTACCACAAAACCATTTACTTTATTTTCGCTAGATTCGGCGCAAACTAGCTTCATGGGTTTGGGCACGGCATCATAAAGAAGTTGGATATCTACATTTGCACCGGGGCGTACAAATACCCGATTAAATTCCATAAAAAAACCGCCCCAATATTCATAATAACGTTTCTCGGTATCAAACTCGAGGGGCAACAAAGCCACAGGCATATCTTGTTCGTAGCCAACTATAAAATAGAGCGGAAATCCGTACGCATCGGCAAATAATTTTCTAAAATCCCAGTCATCATACAAATAAAACTGGGGCGATAATGCCCGCCAAATTTCTTCGCAACGTTTTTTGTCAGTCTCGATTTTGATCTCCATAAAAATTTATCTCCTTAATCTTACTAGACCACTTACGAACTGTCAATTTTGCTCAAAAAATTGTTGACAAATAAATTCATCTATTATAATATTCTCATAGACACGATTACACATGGAAAACAACTCCGAACTTAACGGGAAGGTAATTTTGCTGGTTAACACCGGCTCCCCAAAAAAGAAATTCATACTACAGCGCCTAAAAAAATTGGGTCTGTATATTATTGTACTCAACAAAGAAAAAAATTGGGCGCAACCATATATTGACGAGTGGATTATCGCCGACACTTACAACCATAGCGAAGCTATCAAGGCGGTTGATGCCTATATTAAAAATGATCAAAACAAAAAAATTGACGGTGCGCTCACCTTTTGGGAAGATGACGTACTACTTACTTCCAAAATAACAGACCGATTTAATTTTATTGGCGTACCATATAATGTTGCCAAACAAGTTCGTAATAAATATCTATTCCGCGAGCTGTGCGAAAAGCACGGCATTCGCGCTCCCCGCCACAAAATGGCTAAAAATAGCGAAGATTTAGAAATGATCGCTAGTAGTTTTAATTTCCCACTGGTAATTAAACCGGCTTATGGCGCCAGCAGTGCCTATGTGGTGCGTGTGGAAAACAAAGAAGAACTAACTAATACTTACAATTACATAAAGAAAAACATATCTTCTGAAACCGAATCTGCCCTGTCTGATGGATTGGATATTTTTGTTGAAGAATTTCTAGATGGAGACGAAGTGGATATTGATGTGGTATTACAAAATGGTAAAGTAAAGTTCTACACCATATCCGATAACTTCAATAAAACTTGGGATCAATTCTTTCTCGACAAAGGGCAATCTATCCCCTCGACCCTACCCGAACACAATCAAGAGGCTCTGATTGACATGGCGGAAGAGACCCTGGAAAAATTCGGCATCGAAAACTGTCTAGTGCATTATGAAGCCAAATCTACCCCGCAAGGCCCAGTGCCAATCGAACTCAATTTGCGTATGGGCGGAGATTACGTTTACTCATACAATCGCGCTTCTTGGGACCTGGACCTAATCGAAAACGCAGTAAAAATCGCCACTGGACAATATATTAAAATTCGTAAACCCGATCGACCAAAAAAGTATATTGTAGGCTGGGACCTCCACCCTGAATCGTCGGGATTATTGGTGGAATTAAATGTTGATGACGAATTACGACGTAAAAAATATTTTGAAGAAATACATTTATATAAAGACGTGGGTGAGCCGGTATTATTGCCGCCAGAAGGATACGACAGTTTGGGGTGGCTTACAGTATCAGGAGAAAATTTTCTAGATGCGCAAGATAATCTGCGTGACGCTTTGAACTACATTAAATACAAAGTGGCTAAATTTGATCAACAATCTTCCCTTGGTAAAACTTCGCGCAAAACTCGCCTGTCCGCGGCGGTATTAAACAAAAAAGCTCTACTCAAAGCCGCACGTTTGGAAAAAGTAAAACGCGTAACAGCCGAGAATAAACGCTCACTACATATTGGTATCGCGGTCGAAGGTATGGATAACAATCTGGACCCGGATCAATACAGTGCCGAAGAAATCCAGCAATTTGGCGCCATGCTGCAACAACGCGGCTACAAAATATCTTACTACGACTTCTCCGATCATATCAAAGCTTTTAACCAACTACGCGAAAGTGACGTTGACGTGGTGTTCAACCTATGCGACATGTTAAACAGCTCTAGCACCTACGAACCTCATATGGCGGCCATGCTTGAAATACTGCAAATACCATTTACCGGATCCAACTACTCGACTCTGGGCATGTGTCTGGATAAAATAAAAATGAAAAAAATACTTGAATTTCACGAAATACCAATACCAAAATGGGATTACGCTACCACGCCAGATGAAGAAATAGATGAGGATCTGCGTTTCCCTCTAATTGTCAAACCAGCTAGCCAAGATGGCAGCAATGGCATTACCGCCAAATCGATAGTAGTAAACCAAGAACAACTACGCAACCAAATAAAGGAAATATTCGATCAATACGGCGGTCCAGCGCTAGTAGAAGAATTCATTGAAGGTGAGGAATACGATGTTTGCATACTGGGCAATACAGACCAAGATCTGCGTGTATTGCCGCTATCGCGCTACATTTTTGACAAAATGCCGGCGGGCAATTGGCCATTTTTCCCTTATGAAATGAAATGGACAGAAAATCAAAATTATAATTACAACAATGTTACTATTCAACGTCCGCCCAAAAATATTTCAAAAAATCTAGAATCATTAATTACCGAAGTGGCTCTAGATACCTATCGCATCATGGGTTGCAAAGACTACGGCCGGGTAGAATTTCGCGTGGACAAAGAAGGCAATCCATTTGTAATCGAAATTAACCCACACCCATCTATTGATTTTGATAGTAATTTTGTGTCATCGGCAAAAATCATTAACATGGAATATGCCGACTTGGTGGAAGAAATCATTTGGCTGGCAATTACTCGTTACAAAAACAACAAAAGTAAATACTCACTTAAATAATTATGTCTTCTGACAAAAACGTCTTATATATAGATGCCCATGTGACCAATCGCGGCGTCCGTATTGATATTCAAAAAAAACATTACGATATTGAATACCCTACAGAAGTCTGGCGTGGTATTCCCAATTCCGTAAAGCAAACTTTGCTGGAGAATCTCACTTACGCCACCACTCAAGTGGTGCCGTTGGCTTTAAAAAAGAAAAAAGTAATATATAACACCAACCCGCCCATTACAGAGAATCTATTATACAAAAATCAAATTCAAGACTTAATAAACTGTGCGACCGGCGATAACAAACCGACACTCCATTATTTACAACAATTCTATAATTTAGAAACCGTCTACAAACCGGGCGGGCACTCTACCTTCCCCGATCCAAAAGAAATCAAAACTATAAAAAATAAAAAGCCAGTGGCGATTGTGCCATTTACCTTTGGCAAAGAAAGCCTGACCACTGTCGCTCTTTGTCGCGAAGTTGGTATAGAACCAATTTTGGTATACTGCCAGGAGCCTTCCCAACCATATGAACAGGCATACAAATTGAAAAAACTAAAAGAATTTAGTAAAGAATTCGGCCTCAAATATTATTTTCTCCAAAACGACACCGGATTATTCCGCTACGGCAAAGCTTTTGGTATTGCGCGTACCGAACTAGGCTGGGGCACACAAACTACCGTGTTGGCCATAATGATGGTACCGTTTGCTCTAAAACACGGCGCCAAATACATTTTATTTGGCAGTGAATATTCCAACAACGAATACGAATGGAACAACGGTTGGAAAGAATGGCTGTCGTGTGACCAGACACCAGAAAACACCGACAATCAAAATAATATTGTACGCCTACTCACCAATAACCAATGCGGGGTACGTAGTACATTTCAACCATTAGATGAAATAAATATTTTCTACATCTTGCATCATCGCTACCCAGAATATGGCAAGTACCAATTTTCATGTAGCGCGGAACTTCCGTTGCCAAAAGGGTCGCAGTGGTGCCACAAATGTTACAAATGCGCACGCATGTTCCTGTTTGCTGCAGTAGCTGATGTAGACCCGGCAAAAATAGGCTACCAAAAAAATCTACTACGTACTCCCCACATGTTTGACCATTACTTTGGAACAGAATTCGCTACTGGGTCGGCACACGAATTGGATTTTTCTTTCTACGCGTTGCACAAAAAAAATTACCAATCGCTTTATGCGAAACTGTTTACCCGCAATAAACTCAAACACCTGCATCCGTGGTCGGAATATGTCAAACATTTTACCACTACTAAAGATGCTGAAACTTTGCCAGAAGAGTTTAATAATAAGATGACGAAGATTTATCATGCGGAGTTGGCTAGTTTCAAGAAGATGCTGCCGAAATAAAGTATTTAACAAAAGGCCGGATACAAAATCTTTTTCGCTTTTCTCTCCCGCGAGGGCTCGAGGTGGACCTGTGGGTCCAAACCCGCTCAAAAGAAATTGTATCCGGCCTTTTTAATTTTGCCTTTATTTTTTTACTTCGATTTTTACAGTGCGACCATCGAGTTCCACAGCTTCACCTGAAACTTTGCCAGATTTTATTTCTTTGGCCAACACACTCTTGGATATTTCCGCACTGTATTCCACAAACACCGAGGCGAGCAACTCGTCTTCGGTTTCATAAACTACACTCACTACATCATTGACAGTTAGTTTCGCATTTTTACGCATCTGATTAATAGTGCGCACAATTTCGCGAGCCAAACCTTCTTTTTTTAATTCTTCGGATACAACAACATCCAAACCAACTTTCAAAATAGCGTCTTCCTTGATTACACGGTTCGCTTGCTCTGTAACTTCCGTAGTATGCACAACATGCTTTACATTAAGCTCGTCGGCAATAACATCCTCTAAACCTGGGGATAGTTTTTCCGCCTGATAATAAACATGCTGTAGTGGTTGACGAATTTTAATCCCCTGCTCAGCGCGCGCCGCCAAACCAAGCTCGACAATTTTACGAGCACGTACCATATCAGTAAGCACGTGTTCTTCATACGTCGCGATTTCTGGCCACATTTCCAAATGCACGCTTTCGCTCGTGCCACCCATTTCTTGATAAATTTTTTCAGCCATAAATGGAGTAAATGGGGCCATCACTTTGGATAATGTTAATAACACTTCGCGTAGAGTAGCTACGGCCGCCGCTTTGTCTTGCGTGTCATCACCCTTGAAACGATCACGACTGCGACGCACATACCATTGCGATAACTCGGTAACAAAATCCAAAATTGGACGCGAGGCGCGAGTGAGTTGGTAGCTCTCAAATCCAGCAGAAACATCTTTGATCAACTCTTTCAACTTGGCCAAAATCCATTTGTCGAGCACATGTTCGCTGGTAACTTCGGCACTGTTTTTATCTCCAGCATACATTTTGTAAAACTCAACAACATTCCAAAGAGTGTTAATAAGTTTGGTGTAAACTTCACGCACATTCGCTTCGGAAAAATTGAGATTCTCTCCGTCTAGCACTGGCGAGCTTATGAGATAATACCTCATAGCATCAGCCCCATACTTCTCCAAGATAATATCCGGTTCTGGATAGTTTTTGAGACGTTTGGACATTTTCTTGCCATCTTCGGCCAACACAATACCGTGTACAATTACATTTTTGAAAGCGGCGGTGCTAGTGTCCACTGGAATTGACGAATGGGGAGCACGAGTTAGAGCAGTGGCCAATACGTGCAAAGTATAAAACCAACCACGAGTTTGATCCTGCGCTTCGGCAATGAAATCTGCCGGGAAGCTGGCTTCAAATTTGGTTTTATTTTCAAACGGATAGTGCATTTGACCATACGGCATACTTCCTGATTCAAACCAGCAGTCCAATACTTCCGGAATACGGCGGTACACTTTGCCATTTTTATTAATTTCTAAATTATCAATTTTGTGTTTGTGAAGATCGGTCACTTTGGCACCAGTCAATTCTTCCAACTCTTGCACACTACCTACACAAATAACATCTCCATCTGCGCTCTCCCACACCGGTAGCGGTGTGCCCCAAAAACGATTACGTGATATTGCCCAATCACGCGCACCTTCGAGCCACTGGCCAAAACGGCCATCTTTGATATGCTCCGGTACCCAATTAATTTTTTGATTATTGGCTAACAGTTCTTCTTTCATCTCGGTCACTTTTACAAACCAACAATTAGTCGCATAATTCAAAAGCGGTGCATCACAGCGCCAACAATGTGGATAGCTATGAATAAACCCCTCTTTGCTAAACAATTTATTATTAGCATCAAGCCATTTGATAACCTCTACATCAGTAGCTGTTGGCTGTTCGGTTGGTTTTACCTCCTGACCGGCAAAATCCAGCACCTCTTCTACAAAACGACCATCCATACCCACATGTTGGACGAGCGGCAAGCCTTCACGTTTACCCACTTGATAGTCTTCTTCTCCAAATGCCGGCGCAATATGAACCACGCCAGTGCCATCTACTGTGGTAACAAAGGCAGTGCCATCTACCACCCGAAAAGCTTTGGCGGTATCGGCAAAATATGAAAACAGGGGCTCATAATCTAAGCCAATCAACTGATCACCACTAAAATTCTCTATAATTTTATAATTTTTATTTTTTAATACCGCTTCGAGTCTTTCGTGTGCCAATAAATATACACCGGACTCTCCCTCAATTGCTACCGCTGCATAATCCATGCCCCTACCGACAGCCAAGAGTACATTACCTGGCAAGGTCCATGGGGTGGTAGTCCAAGCCAAAACATAAACTTCGTCAGTCAGATTCAATTTTTCTTTAACATTTTTTAATTTGAATTTCACCGTTACCGAAATATCTTTGACATCTTTATATCCTTGAGTCACCTCAAAATTGGAAAGCGGTGTTACGCAACGTGGACAAATATGCATGGCTTTGTGACCTTTGTAGAGCAAGTTTTTGTCCCAAAGCTGACGAAATACCCACCATACGCTTTCCATATAATCAATATCCATGGTCTTGTAATCATGCTCCATATCCACCCACCTCCCCATACGTTTGATAGTCTTTTTCCATTCAGACGCATACTTCAACACAGTGGCACGACACGCTTCGTTAAATTTATCTATGCCATAATTTTCGATATCTTTTTTACTGGTCAAGTTGAGATCTTTTTCAATAATATTTTCAATCGGCAAACCGTGACAGTCCCACCCCCATTTACGCTCTACACGAAAACCGCGCATAGTAAAATAACGTGGTACTACATCTTTTTCCAAAGACGCAACAATGTGACCATAATGCGGCAATCCAGTGGCGAATGGCGGACCGTCATAAAAAAGATACGGCTTGTTTTCCGGTCGTTCATTTACCGATTTTTCAAAACATTGATGGTCGTCCCAATATTTAAGTATTTCAAGCTCGTTTTCATTGGAATTATACATACTTAGATTTATAATAAAAAAACACACTTTTTGTGTGCCAAGAGCCCGTGTAGGGCGGTACCATCTTGTGCTTTTACTTAATTGCGGCGATAACGGGCCACCCCGGAAAGGTCTAATATTCGCCAAAAAGCGAATTTCTTCTTTCGGCTCCCCGCTGATAACGGGTCAAGTGCTGTATATACAAATTACCATTCAATTACTATTCTGTCAACCACGCGTATGAATAAAAAAGCCCGGCCAGACGGCCGGGTGTTGGTTGGAAGCAGAAACGCTTCATTTTTTGGGCTTTTTCACCGCTCGTTTGTCGGGCACAAAGGTCACCTTGCCCTGTACCCAACCAGAGGCCGACTTGCGACTCCACTCGGCCGAATCGCGATTCGCACCAGAACTGGATGCGTGTTCGCCGATATAAGTCACGTGTGGATTCTTGGCCTTGCCATCGTGGTAGGTAAGCTCAACAGCAGTTTCGGTCAATTTAATGCCGTCTTTGGTCACCTTGCCAGATAGAAAGCTTTGCTGGTTCGCCTCCTTGATAGACACATGCAGTGACCCTTTACGACGTTTGGTACGGCGTAAAAAGTCCTTCAAAGCACCCAATCCCGACAACAGCTCCATAGCGTACCTCCTTGGTTTTGGTTTAGGTATAACACCAAAAAAATACCGGTCACAATTATACCTGAAAAACAAAAACTGTCAAACAACTTGTAAAATAGAGCTCAGCGCGATATAATTAACATATATTTAATTTTACCAACTATGTTATATATCGCCGCTGACCACCGTGGTTTTCAGCTCAAAAAGTATCTCAATACCTATTTGCACACTCAATTAGAAGTAGAATACGAAGATCTAGGCGCCTTTACCCACAACCCCGAAGATGACGCCAGTGATTTTGCTACGGCTGTCGCAGAAAAAATCTCTAATAATCCGGATGAGCGTGGTATTTTGATCTGCTGGACCGGACATTCAATGTGTATCACGGCCAATAAATTCAAGGGCGTCCGGGCTATTTCTGGATATAGTATCGAAAGTGCGGAATTGGGACGCAAACACAATGATGCCAATATTTTATGTTTAGCCAGTAAATACCTAACCGAAGAGCACGCCGCAGCAATTGTAAAAAAATTTCTTGAAACACCGTTTGATGGCCACCCACGTCTGGTGCGACGTAATCAAAAAATCACTGAACTGGAAGGGTAGAAAAATTATGATTATACCTACTATTTTGGCATTGACATTTGACGAATTTGCCGCCCAAGCACAACGCCTGCAAGAGACTTTTAAATTAATACAAATCGACGTAATGGACGGCCAATTTGTAGACAACAAATCTTTTGACGAAATTGAAAATATTAATAACTTAAATTTAAATGTCAATTGGGAACTGCACCTAATGGTGGAACATCCACTAGTCGAACTGGAAAAATGGTCTGGAATAAAAAATGTTCAACGTATTATCTTTCACGTCGAATCCAAAGACGACCCAAATATAGTTATCGCCAAAATTCGTGGAATTTGTGCGCAAGTGGGCATTGCGGTGAACCCCGAAACATCACTCTCGACGGTCGTGCCTTTTTATGATAAAATAGATGAAGTGCTGTTCATGACCGTTCACCCCGGACGTCAGGGTGGCGAATTTTTGCCTGAGATTAAAGAAAAAATTATTAGTTGTCGCCAAACGTCAGAGCGCCTAACCATAGCGGTGGACGGCGCGGTAAAACCCGGTAATATTGCCGAGATAAAATCCTGGGGCGTAGATGCTTTCTGCGTAGGTAGCGCCATCACGGGTGCGGCAGACACAAAAATCGCTTATCAAAATTTACTAAACAAATTAAATTCGTAAAGTTATGCTCGATCTCGTAATTTTGGGGGCATCGGCGGCCGGATGCAGTGCGGCCGTGTACAGCGCGCGTCGCAAACTAAACTTCAAAATAATTACCGATAATATTGGGGGCGAAGTGGCTCTGTCCGGCACGGTAAACAATTGGCCGGGCATCATTGATGTGCAAGGTTTCACTTTGGCACAAAATTTTGCCGAACATGTGAAATCATACGGAGTGGAAATCGAACAAGGTTGGCGCGCGACCAAACTAAAACCAGAAAAAAATCACTGGATCATTTGTGCCCAAAACGCTACTGGTACCGAACAATGCTTTGAAACCAAGGCCATAATTATCGCTACCGGCATTCACCCGCGCAAGCTGGGCGTGCCCGGTGAAAAAGAATTTGATCGCAAGGGCGTCACTTATTGCACGGTATGCGATGGACCACTTTTTAAAAACAAAATCACGGCGACAGTTGGATCTGGCAACGCCGCCCTCGAATCCGCACTGATGATGAACAATATCGCCAAAAAAGTTTACCTCATCTCTAAATACACTAACACGCCAGAAAACAAAGGCGGTTTCCCCAAAGGCGAAGATGTACTGATTGAAAAGGTGAAACAACAACCTAATGTAGAAATAATTTACGGCGCTCAAACCACAGAAATAGTAGGCGACAAAATGGCGAACGCACTAAAATACAAGGACGCCGAGGGCAAAGAACAAACAATTGAAGTGAACGGCATCATGGTGCATGCCGGCATGACGCCTAATTCAGATTTTGTACCGGTAGAAAAAGATAAAGTCGGACAAATCGTGGTGGACGCCAAATGTCGCACTAATGTGCCCGGTATTTATGCCGCCGGTGATGTCACTAATATCCCCTACAAACAAATTGCTATTGCCGCCGGACAGGGTGTCACGGCCGCACTCGCAGTAATTGAATATATCAATCGGTGGACAGAATAAATTATGCCTATAATTGCTAAAATTTTCGGAGTAGTCGGCGTGTTGTTAATTACCTGGGGCATTTACGCCAAAAAAGAAACAAACCAAGATTGGATTTTTGCTGCCGGTGGATTATGTTTACTCGCTTATAGTATTTATCTGCGCGATCCGATTTTTATTCCGCTACAGATCATCTTCACGGCCGCAAGTTTGTGGGAAATATACAAAATTAAAACAAAAAAATAATTTAACCAGTATAATATGGATACAATTTTTTCATACTTCCCCAACCTGCCTTGGACCTGGCCGGAAATTATATTCAATATTTTGGCTAGTCTAGGAGCCATCATGATGATTTACGCGATTTTTTTGGAGGCGGAAAAAAAACAAGATGCGGTACTCGCGATAGGCGCGGTGTGCCTGATGACGTATGCCATCTGGATTGGTAACAAAATATTTATGGTAGCGATGGGTGGTGTGGCAGTGGCCAGCCTCATTGAATTAATAGAAATCATAAGTGGTCGACATTTGCACAGCACCGAAATGGTGGAAAAATACAAACATCCAGAATTGTAATATATAGCCTGCGGAAAATCTTTTTCGCTTTTCTCGCCCGCGAGGGCTCGAGGATGCCACTGCGGCGGCATAACCCGCTCAAAAGAAATTCCGCAGGCTATCTAACAACTAACAAACTATGTTTAAAATTATCACCATCGGTGACGCACTGATTGACACTCACCTAAAAATTGATGCTGCAACCGTAAATTGCGACATCAACCAAGACCATTGTCATCTATGTTTAGACTATGCCAGTAAAGTGCCCATTACCGATAGCTTCCAAAATCTAGGCGGCAATGCGGCGAATGTTGCTTGCGGCACCGCCAAACTCGGGCTAACCACTGCCATAATTACTACAATTGGCAGTGATGCCAACGGCGAATTGGTAAGTAGTGAATTACAAAAATTTGGGGTTAACACCGACATGATATATTTTGATCCCAAAACCAAAACTCGCTATTCGGTGGTACTCAATTTCAAAGGCGAACGCACAATTCTTTCTTATCATGCCAAACGTAAATATGCTTGGCCAAAACAAATGCCAGAATGTGATTGGATTTACTATTCTGGTTTAAGCGAAGGTTTTGAAACACTCCAAAATAATTTATTAACTTGGATCACCAAACACCCGTCCGTACGCGTAGCCATGAATCCCGGTTCTTATCAATTGAAAAACACCTTGGAAAATGTACGCGAATTTTTATCTCATATCGATTTGCTAGTCATCAATTTACAAGAAGCGGAACTAATCGCCAATACAACATTAAAAAAAGAAAAAACAGTTCGTGCTCTAATTCATAAATTATTAAACATGGGCGCCAAAGAAGTCGCCATTACCGATGGTGGCAATGGCGCTTGGGTAGGAGACAAAGAAAATGTCTGGCATCTCGATAGCTACCCGGTCGAAGTAATCGCCAAAACCGGCGCCGGCGATGCTTTCTCATCGGGTTACTTGGCGGCACGCGCTATGAAACACGATTTATCCACTGCTTTGCAGTGGGGCATCGCCAATAGCTGCGGCGTAATTCAACAATTTGGTGCCCAAAATGGGTTACTTGATAAAAAAGGTGTAGAAAAAATGATAAAAAAATTTAACAAAACCCAACCAGAGCTAGTGTAGTTTGATATTAAAAAACAGATCACAACTTCTTCAAAATCTCTTTCCCCCAAGCCTCGGCAAACTTCGGCCCGACAGCAGTAATCAAATCCCTATCCACCCAAACCGGTTCGCGTACATATTCAGCCCCCGCGCGTATTAAAATTCCTTCTAACTCCCCATCTCCGTCCCAACCGGTGACTTTTCTGTCCTTCAAAATTCCAGCATGTGCTAATACGCGGGTAGAATAGCAAATGGCTCCCCACGGTTTACCGCTAGTCGCCACTTCGCGCATGATTTTATAAACGTTCTCATTTTCTAAATGTCTAGGCGCGCCCGGACCACCCACCAAAAACACACCGTCGTAATCACCTACTTGTACTTGTGTCAAAACCACATCCACTTTGGTACGACTGCCGTCATAGGCCGCTTCGGCCTCGCCCGGCTCATCGCTAATTGTGACCACTGTCAACCCGGCAGCTTCAAGTATGTGTTTGGGCGCACCATACTCCACAGGCTGATAACCATGACTCGCGATAATTATAGCAACTTTTTTCATATTATATACGAGTCAAAAAATTAAATTTTATCACCAAAAAAATCTACATCTGCTGGCAAATGTGTGCCCCTCATCCAATTGAGGTCCAACTTGCGTCCAGTAAAATGATCAACCGATTGACATACGGCTTCGTAATCCAATTCTGGCGCAAGCAGACATAGACCTTGCTCAAACATTTTCACTCGCTCACGAATCTCATTGGCCAAGATCGGGTGATCCTGTTCCCGATCGGCCAATATTCGCATCTCGTTCAGTTGTTTTTTAATAGCACCGAGCACATTCCTAAATGTATCTACTCGCTGTAAATACTTACTTTTATCTAGACCCACCACTTCTCTGGTTACAAAATCACGCAGTTCTTTCTGGGTATTTACTAGTGCCACACACAGTTCGTTGCGCTCATCAATGCCAAAATAATCCGCCGGTCGGCCACTGTGTAAATCACGTAAAGACCCGCCGCTCAATTTGAATTCTTGATATTTGGCTTGTAACTTTTTCGATAATTTTGGTAATAGAAAATGCTCGCCCACTTTACCTTCGGCCAAACTCAAGAATTCTCGATATGCCTGATTCCACGGCCAAATTTCATAGCCAAAAATAATCATGGTTTTTTCCACTTCATGCAAAGTAATCGAGGGGTCAGACTCCAAATGCTCGAGTGCATGCTTCATCTTATTCGCCGTCTCAGCGGGAAAAAGCGGTGGCAATCGATTATACAAATGTCTAAAAATGGCAACTGTTGATTTCATATTTTTAGATTGAAAAGAATAAAAATTACTTTTTAAAATTAGAAATGTGATACATTGCAATGCCGGCGGCGACACTCACGTTTAAACTATTTTTTCGGCCGTGCATGGGGAGTTCGACCGCCGTATCGCAATACTTCAATAAACTTTTAGTAACGCCGGTTTTTTCATTGCCTACTACTAGTACCAGCGGCAATTTTGGTGTCCATTTACTTATATTAACACTATTTTTTGTTTGTTCCAACGCCGCGATGTGGTACCCTTCGGCATGTAGTCGTTTCAATAATCTGCCGGCCTGGCGCACATATTCCCACGGCATCCAAGTCTCCGCCCCTAGCGAAACTTTGTCCAACTGCGGATGAGGTGGTTGAGCTGTATATCCGCATAAATATATCTTATTCACACCAGCACCGTCGGCAGTGCGAAACATTGCTCCCACATTGTGAGCACTGCGTATATCTGGTAATACTAGAATGAATTTTTTGTTCATATTTTTAATTATGGAGTTTCGCTAGGGGGTGAGGTATCCACTGGCGATGTGTCGGCGGGAGGAGTATCGGCCGGTGGAGCAGATGTGTCTGCAGGAGGCGTGGAAGTATCCGCTGGTGGTGTAGGCACATCTGCTGGTGGAGCCGGCACATCAACCGCCGGAGTGGGTTCGGTACTTGATGGTGTGTCTACTGGAGGCATGCTTTCGGTGGATGAAGTAGCACCACTATCGATATAAGAAGTTGTATCTGTGTCCGATGTTGCACTAGAACTATTATCCACTGGCGTGTCGCCACTAGTATCATCGACGGTGGAACTAGTTATAGCCATGGTGCCATCTGGCAACATACTAATACTAGTAATCGTACCATCGCTATTGTGCGATTTTGGATCGTTGGACCCGAACGCATGCCAGTTAAACGATACATTGCGCTCAATTGGCTTACTCATCACAACCGAGAATCCGTCCGCATTCGCATCATCTACACCATAGTACATATCATTTAATCATATAGCCGTAACGGTAATCACTGGCAACTCATCATACGGTTTGGTAAATATCACTCGGGTGCTAGTGGCGCCAGACAAAATGCTGGCACGACCAACCGTATCTGCATCAAAACTCACATGATTTTTGAAATCAATTTTATTGGTAAATCCGGTGATACTACTGTTGAGAGTCAACTCAGACAATGTCGAAGTGGACTTATTCGCCAAGCCAATGGTAAGCGCATCAATTTGTGCTTGCTGTTCTTTGATGGCGGCAGTTAAGATCGGAATAAACTGACCATAAGCTACTGACTTGTATCCTGTTATTGAATTAGTGTCTACGGCTTGCGGCACAAGCGGCTCCACTTCTTGAGCCAGGAAGCCCAAACTGGTACCGGACGCGGTATTTGATCCGGTAATCGGATCATAAGATATCGGACGTAACGCGCCAATAATCTGCAAGGCACTTGTAAGCGTATTAACATTTTTCTTGAGCCGCGAATCGGACGTACGCGCCCAATCACCAGTAGCGCTAACATGACCTTCGTTACTAGCGTCAATATACACTTGGAATTTATAAGCTGGCGTAGTGGTGCCAATACCGACATTGCCAGCAGAATCAATTCGCATTCTTTCGTTATTACCACCAGTATAAAAACGCATCACACCAGAAGCGCTACCAGACATCAAGAATAATGAAGTAGTAGCGTTACCCACAGCATTGACACCAAAAGTATTCCCTAAACCCGGCAAAGAAGCATAAGCTGCATCATACGCTCCTATAAAACCAGTAGAAGTGCCGGACTGGAATCTAATAGATATGGCAGCGTCGCTATTGGTACTGTAATTTGCTAAATTAATAGCTGTACGATCGTTGCCGGTAAACGTACCCGCAATTGTGAAGCGATAATTGGGAGTGGTAGTGCCAATACCTATATAGCTACTACTGGCCACTGTAATTGCAGGCGCGCCAGACCCAATACCTATAGACAATTTATTGGCAGTATTTACATTCTTCAACCAAACATCACCAGCTACAGTACCCACTAATCCATTATCCGCGGCAGCCGCTACACCCATAGACATTTCGACTGAAGCCCTACCCATCGTGATATAAGAATAATTGCTTGTATTTCCACTCAAAATACGCATAACTGCATTGGTACTATTACCATAAATATCCAACAAGGATCCGGGTGTGGTAGTACCAATACCAACATAACCATTCGCCATTACAGTCATCAAATTGGTGGTGTAGTTATTGACACTAAGTACATTGGCATTTTGTAGAACAGTATTATCTGATCTAAGGGCTCTAATTAATACTCCACCACCACCGACATTCACTACATCATTTGCTGGTGGAATAACGCCATAGAGTGCCACACCATACCCACCAACCCCATTTGATTGCCCTTTAATGGTAGGCAAAAATCCGCTAGTGGCACCATCATATATACTTAATGCACCACCTTCACTTGAATTAAAGTCTGACAAAATGATCCCAGCAGCACCCGTTGTGGTGTAAATAGACAAAGATGCATCTGGGGTGGTAGTGCCAATACCAATATTGCCAACAGAATCAACCACCATGCGCGCTGTATTACTTGTAGCATCAAACACAAACCACTTATTGGCCAGACCATAACTAGTCTCACTGGCGTTACCAACGCCAATAGTGTAAGAACGCCCAGTCCCCAAAAATCTCATCAAAGAATAATTTGTCGCTAACGAATTGGCAATGGTGAGCCCAAAACCTGATTTGGAATATTGCAAAACCAAAGGAGAGTTCGGGGTAGAGCTACCTATACCAACATGGCCATTCGCCAATACTGTTAAAATATTTTGCGCTGTAGTGGTGCCGACTTGGAAAATACTACCGGTGGATGTGGCAGCAATAACAGATAGAGATGCGGACGGAGAAGTAGTACCTACACCCACATTACCACCAATAAACGCAAAATATGGATTGCCGGAATTGTAATACGTTTCTAAATAGGAAGTAGAATATGCATTTAACCTGCTCGGAAATGCTGCACTGCCAACAGTACCGGCAAACCCAAGTACTAAAGTGCCACTGGGATAAGCAGACGGTAAATTAGGAGCAGCCGTATCCCAATAGGCCATAGCTTTACTATCTACACGGAATCGTAGAGCACTGATAGTACCAGTGCCCGCGTCAACAGAATAACGAGGTGTAGTAGTACCGATACCCACATACCCATTCGCAGCTACAAACAAACTAGATGTGCCACTCACAGCAGCACCATCGGTGGCATAGTAGGCGATCTGGCCAGCAGTGCCAATATTAACTGTGCCCGAACCAATCCCAGCCACCAAACCCAGCGTCGAAGTCGTCACCCACGTCGGTACACCACCTTGAGACATGAGTACGTAGTTATCGGTAGAGGCATTGGTGAATTGGTAGGCACTACCATCACTATATAGTAACGAACCAACATTGGATGAGATAGTAGAGGTGCCGGTACCACCTTTGATGATAGTAAGAATAGAGAAGGCAGGTTCGTAGGTACCATCGTGGTTGTGAGTAGAAGAAGCAAAGCTAGAAGAGGCGGCCATGAAGATCGGATCAGACTCGGAAGTAATACCGCCGCCGACAATACCTAGTGTAGAAGTATTCACCCACTCTCCCGCACCAGTGCCGTCAGATTGCCATATCTGTCCAGCAGTGCCAGCAGAGGTAATGAAGTACTGACTCATATCAGTGCCGTTGATACGTAAAGCTGGAATGCCACCGGTAGAGCTGGTGATGTTAATATCGCCGTTTACGGTGAGAGGATAGTTGGGGGAGGTGGTACTAATACCGACATTGCCGGTATTAGCAATCCTCATTCTCTCTTTATTGTTAGTGCCAAAAATAACCGGCTGATCATTATATTCCCCAACAATAAGTCCATTAGTGGATATGGATATGAGTGCAGATTTGCCTGCCATAGTTGTGCCAAATAACGTCTCACTATATCCGGTGGGGTGAGCACGAAAATCTATTCTAGACCCATTGGCCCCCAATCCATCGGTGGACGCATCTGCCACAATCATGCTTCTGTAACTATTATGAAGATTTTGATAATAAACCGCCTGTTCGCGCGGCGCAGAATTAACAATGTGTAATTGATACCGTGGGGAAGAAGTACCAATACCAACATGGCCACTGCTATTTACTACCAAAATACTGCTAGTTACGGTTGACCCAATACGTAACGGATTCGCAGTAGAAGAAGCTATTACATCCAATTGATAAGTAGGTGTAGTTGTACCAACACCAACATTGCCACTGCTATTTACTGTTAATCTTTCCACTCCAGACCCTAGTAACGAAATATTTGTTGAACTGACTGATAACATTCTAGCCTGACTACCCCACAATTCCAGAACGTCTCTAGTATTAGAATAGAATATTCCGCCTTTAAATATGCCGTTCTTTTGTAACTCCAACCCATTATACATATTACCTGTCGGAACAAAATTCATTTTTATACGTGTATCATTCGCGCCTCCGTACAAACTAAGTAAAGAATTGGGTGTGGTAGTCCCGATACCGATATAGCCGGTATTAGCTATCCTCATTCTCTCTGTGCTACTGGCCGCAAAAACGAGATCACCATTTCTCACTGTACCGATAGCTAAGTGCCTGGACACCCCCGCGCCAAACGCATTGTTGAATATATAGTTGGCAGTACTTCTGGTCAATCCAAATAGTGACGCAGTATTGCCATCGCCTGGAGTAGCAAAAGCTAAATATTCATTTTGATTGTTATTTATAACACTAAATCGGAAATCAGCAGCAGTGCCAGCAGAAGAATTGTACATTTGCACACCACTGGCTTCATCGGCATTAGCTGTAATTAATAACCGGGCATTACTAATACTAGTATTTACAACACCACCGCCAATATCTAACAAAGCGCCAGGAGTAGTGGTACCAATACCAAAATTACCACTGCCATTGTAATAGCTGTTAGCCGCAGGATGCAACATGATCTTCTTTACACCATTATCATATAAATTAAAGTAACCAGCGTTGCCCTCCTTGACTACGGCAAAAAGTAATTTATTCACAGTATCCTTCAAAACAATACCATCATAATCGGCGCTAACCGCCGTAGTCAACTTATAATCTGGAGTTGTGGTACCAATACCCACATTGCCACTGTACCCACTGATGACCATTTTTGGTATATGGCTATTGGTGCCAGTAAAGTCAACTCCATTTCTAGTAAAAAATTGTAGTTGCCCATAATAATTAGAGGCACTCTGCCAGACAGCACCAATTTGCCCCATAGTATAATCTTGCACACCATCATAACCTGTACCAGCTAAACCAATTTTTGTGCCAAAGCCATTCGCAGGTGTACTATTTACCTGATGATGGAACATGGAAACAGTAGCATAATCATTTAATGTGCTGTTCATTACATTAAACCACCCTGCTATATTGCTAGAATTAGACATGGTATATGTAGCGCCTCCTACCAACACATTCAATGTTCCACTCACAGTAAGGGTTGATGGCGGAGTGCTCGTCCCCACTCCAACGTAACCATTCGTAGCAATAAATAAACTGGATGTACCACTCACTGCCGTGCCGTTGGTAGCATAATACGCCACTTGACCGGCGGTACCGGAATTTATCGTACCCGATCCAGCGCCAACCACAATCCCAAGCGTCGAAGTCGTCACCCACGTCGGTACACCACCTTGAGACATGAGTACATAGTTAGCGGTAGCGGCATTAGTAAATTGATAACTCGTGCCATTGCTATATAATAGTGAACCCACATTGGATGATATGGTAGATGTGCCGGTACCACCTTTGCCGATAGTAAGCACCGAGAAGGCGGGTTCATATACACCGGCATGGTTGTGGGTAGTACGAGAGAAGCTAGACGAGGCCGCCATAAATATCGGATCGCTTTCAATGATACTTGGATCCGACCACCAGCCAGCACCTGACCCATCTGATGTCCACACTTGCCCGTACACACCGGCAGATGAAATAAAATACTGACTATAATTCGTACCACCCAGACGCAATACACCCGCGCCACCAATATTCACATCTCCGCTCACATCAAATTTATAAGTTGGATTAGAATTGCCAATACCTACATAACCATTGGATCGCAATACGCTAATTGCATTGGTATCAGAAGATGTGGCCGAGTCGGCCGCGGCATGCACGCCAATGTTCAAAACATCTCCGCTGGCATTGTATTGGATATATGCACCCAAATATCCTTGCGATTGATCTTCTAGGAACCTAATGCGTCCACCCTCAAATTGATTGGGTGCATTGCCAACCAAACTTAATATCGGACCGCTATCTTTGTTATCCGCACCCTTGATCTGCATGCGTGTCGCCGGTGCCGTATTATTCACACCAAAATATCCAGTCGCTGGGTCGATAAATATATTCGCCGTACCGGTCACATTGGCGCCGGTGGTATCATACCAGGCAATATTGCCGGCAGTAGAAGTACCCACCGCACCGGCAATCGGTAAACTGGAGATATCGGCCCAATAACCACGACCAGACCCAAGCGATGCCCACACCTGTCCACTTACACCAGCACCATTGATAAAATATTGACCAACATCAACACCATTAATACGCAAAGTACTACTGGCTCCGGCCGTAGAAGTAGTCAAATTAAGATCCCCATTCACAGTGAGCGCATAGACACCACCCGTAGTGCCAATACCCACATTGCCATTCGCATTAATACGCATTCGCTCAGCGCTAGTGCTGCCATTCCAAGTATCAAATATTATGGCGGTAGATTTATCCGAAGCACCAGTCACTTGAGCACGGATTTGCGCATTAGCCTGATCACTGCCATCACTACCAAACGCTGTAGTGCCGTCTAATTCAAATGCCAATGCCGCCGACGTTCCACTACCACCAGCACTATTATTACGTAAGGTGAGTTGTCCACCAAGACCACCATTATTACCTCTATTTACTACCAAATGTCCAACAGTATTCAAACTATTGGCCGAGACTTCTAATGTGCCGGTAGGCGAAACAGTACCAATTCCAACTCTACCGTTTTGGATAAATACAGTAGACGTGCCAGATAAATTATTGCCGCTGGAATCATAATATGCGACATATCCCTGAGTCGAAGAATTTACTGAACCAGTGAGGGTACTCAATTGTTCAATCGGCGTCCAATCATAGCTAGCGCCATTCCAATACAAGAACGACGTGGTGGTTGGCACTGTAATAGTACCAACTGCACTAGTGCCATGCCCCACCAACAAACCATTGCTCGCAAATGTAGTCGCGCCCGTTCCGCCATAACCCACGGCAATGGTATTACCATGCCAGGTTGCTGCTCCCGAAATAGTACCGGACACTGTAATAGTCGGAGCACTAATAGTAATACTTCCTTGTAACGCACGCAATGTAAGCGCGTTGTTTCCGCCCACTGCCACTGTGATCGCGGAATTCGTGGTGCTCACCGATATACCGCCGGTATTGCTAAATAATCGCATCAATCCACTACCGGTTTGTAGCAACATCTGCCCAGTGCTATTACTCACCAAACTCAAATTACCGGATCCATAAGTTTGTAATTGCATCGATTGATTGTTTGCTCCATACACATTTAATATACCGGAATCAATACCAATAATTTTGTTATTGTCCATAAAGATACCATTGCCACTGGCATACAACGTGTCCGCATACAAAGCACCACCAATAGTAAGAGCCGCCGGATTGCCACTGGCACTATAAATACCACTGGTGCTAATCAAAATCGCTGTACCGCTCACCATCATCGCACCAGTGCCCGTGACAACATTGTCACTACTATACACTGCCATATACCCAACAGTACTAGTACCAACTCCATAACCACTACCAGAAGGTAAGGTATACCAATAACCGCGACCAGTACCACTAGACACCCAAACTTGCCCGGCACTGCCGGCCGAATCAATAAAGTATTGGCTGTAATTCACGCCATTGATCAAATAACCACCGGTACTATTAATAGCGCCGGATACATCCAAGGCATAGTTAGGATTGGTATTCCCACCAATACCAATTTTGCCATTATATACATATATAGTACTAGTACCGCTAACTGTTCCGCCACCAGCGGCATAATAGGCGATCTGCCCGATCAAGCCGGAATTCACCGGAGAATTAACCCACGAACCACGACTATTGCCAGTACCATTCGATGACCAGAACTGCCCAAGAGTGCCGGTGGCATTAATGAAGTATTGGCTGTAATCAGCACCACCAATTCGAACCGCACCGGAAATGTTAAGATCACCAGACACATCCAATTTATAATGCGGCGTCGTAGTACCCACTCCGATATAACTCCCATCCAAATATAACTCATTGGTTCCGGTCACTGTGCTAGCACCGTTGTACACAGCAAACAAATTCGCGGTAGAAGTACCCACGCCAGAGGCCTGGCTAGCACTAGGCAAAGTATACCAATATCCTCGACCACTACCGTCTGAAGTCCATACTTGCCCATTACTACCCACACCATCAATAAAGTAAGAACTGTAATCAATATTATTAACACGCAAAGCTCCGGTGAGATTAATATCACCATCAACATCCAAAGTATAATTCGGCGAAGAGTTATTAATGCCAACCAAACCATTATCATCAATCTTCAATCTACTCACCTGATTAGTCGAGCTCGGACCAGAGAATAACTCTAATCCTTTGGTGCCAGCTAATTGAATGCGGAAATCAAATTCATTATTATCATTACGCAGATCCAAACGCGGCAACGTACCGGTCGGGCTACGCAGCAGCAAACCTTGTGAGTTCCAGCGTAACTGGGCGCCACTAGTATTCTGAGCAAATATATCACCACCAATTGTGACTTTTGCAAGCGAAGCATCCAAAGCAGTGGTGCCTAAACCGATTCTACCACCAGATATATATATAGTATTGGTAGCGGCAATATTACGACCATCTGCTGGATAATACGCCATATAACCTGTAACACCCAATGCCATAGTAGAGCTGGCCAAGAAATCATTGGCTCCATACCCTTCGAGCTTGCCGGAATTATTGGCATAGTTCGAGGTGCTGGCATTGAGTGCATAGGTAGCGGTAACAGCGGTCAAAGCGGAACCGGCGATATTTGCATAAGTAGAGGTGCCGGCAAAATATGCATAAGTGGACGTGCCCGCGTTATACGAATAGGTTGACGTATTTGCTATCAAAGCACTACCAACCGTACCTACTATTTTGCTAGCCGCCAAAGATGTGAGCCAAGCCGGATCGGCATAGGTGCCAGTATTGTAAATTAATGTACTGCTGCCATTAATATCCGCCAGTTGCAGACCATAACTATTGCCAATCACACGGAGATTAGTAATATTAGCTTGGCCAATAGACGTACTGCTAATAGTCAAATCGCTAAGGAAACTCCACACCCCCGTAATACTGGCATCATTGCCCGGCATGAGGAACGAAGAAGTCGAGAGGCCGGCAAACAAATTAGAATTGCCAGCTAGATCCGCATAGGTTGAGGTCACTGCAGTTAACGCCGAAGCGGCATTAGTGGCATAAGTCGAAGTACCGGCGTTATTCGCATAGTTGGATGTGTTGGCGGTATTGGCAGATCCAGCCGTACTCGCGTAAGTGGAGGTGCCAGCGTTTTCGGCATATGTAGATGTCGCCGCATACAAAGCATTGAACGCATACGGTGAAGCAGTAATACGTTTGCGCGGTGACAACGTCTGACCATTGATGGTCACTTGTAAAAATAGATTAGTATTATTTTTGAATATATCTGGATCCAAAACATTAGTAATCGGAGCGGCGGTAGTGTCACCCAAATTCACCGAGAACAAACCATTCGAAGGAGTGACATTCACTTCTAGCGGAGTGGACAAAGTGCCGGATGCGGAATACAGAGCGGTACCACCACTTACAGAATTATAAATTACAAAAGACATGTTGAGCGAAGTAGTTGCGGGCGCACCACTCACCAAAACTTTTCCTTGATAAGTAATCATGAGCGGCGGTGTGGCGGCATGCGCAACCCACTCCCCAATTCCCACCAGCGCGGACAATGTCAAAACTACTCCGAGGGTGGTTTGGAAAATTTTCTTGCCGAATTGTGACAAAGAATTAGGCATATCTATTTTAGCAATCGATCAATACTGCCGCCGGTCAAAACATTCGCGATCGCGGTCAGTGTCTGCAACGTGGGATTGCTATTAAATCCACCTTCGACCTTTGCCAAATTCGACAACTTTAAATCAGCCTTGCGTGCCAAAGCTTCTTGCGAGATTCCTTTCTCGAGTCGGATTCGTTTTATATTGGCTCCCAGCTGTCCTCCGCCAGGGTTCATAGGCTGATTTATTCTATCAATATATTGATATCAATATATAGAATTAGACCGGTTTTATTATACCATAAAAAACACCGGCCACTAAGCGTGGCCGGTGTGGATAACTTAATTGTTTTTACCTAGCGACAAGATTTGGCTACACGTCGCTCAAAACGGGCTGTCTGACCAGCCGCCAGAGCAATCGCTAGGGCGTCGGCGGCATCGTCGGATTTAATTTTACCCTTTATACCCAAAAGCATGGCTACCATCTTTTGCATCTGGGCTTTTTCCGCCCGACCATAGCCGGTGAGCGATTGTTTGACTTGTAGGGGAGTGAATTCACAAATTTTCAGACCAGCCTGGACCCCGGCGAGCAGTATCACACCACGCGCTTGGCCAACCTGAATAGCCGTAGTAACATTTTTGAAAAAAAATAATTCTTCGACGGCGATAATCTCCGGTTGATATTTTTTTATGAGCGCAGTGACCGCATCACAAATTTCTTGCAGGCGTTCCACAAATTCTTTTTTGGGAGAAGTTTCGATACAACCCCAATCAAGCGCATGCCAATCATTGCGTCCGCCGCGCTCGACCAGCCCGTATCCTACCCGACCGAAGCCAGGATCAATGCCCAAGACGATTTCTGATTTTGACATAGTTATTCGGCATTAGTCCAATAGTCATCTACGTCGTCGTTGTCTTCAAAAGCGGAAAATATTGATTCCAATTTATTTTGAGCGGAGTCATCTACTACCACCTTATCTTTAGCGACCCACCCAATACCAGACTCATCTGGTTCCATGCCAAATTCTTTTAATTTCAATAAAACTTTTTGTAAATTTTCTACTTTGGTTTTGATTTCAATTTCCTCATCAACAATAATATCCTCCGCGCCCGCTTCAATCAATTGCATTTGCAAATCTTCTTCGTTCAAATTCTTTTCGGCAATTTTATTTTTGGCAAATACTATCACCCCCCACTGGCCAAACATCCACTGCACACTTCCCGCACCACCCATATTACCACCGTGAGTGCTGATAATATGTTTAATCTCCGAACTCGCGCGATTTTTGTTGTCGGTAATTGATTTGATGAGTATAGCGGTACCACCCGGTCCGAACGCTTCGTACAAGGCCTCTTCCATTTGCACGCCATCATTTGATTCGCCGGTACCGCGTTTGATTGCACGTTCGATATTATCTTTGGGCATACCAGCAGCTTTGGATTTGTCGATTAGCAGACGCAACGAAAAATTCGCAGTTGGATCTCCCCCACCCGCGCGCGCCACAACCATAATTTGTTTGGCGTATTTAGAAAAAACATTACTTTTGGCCGCATCCTGTTTGCCTTTTCGGGCTTGGATATTGTGCCATTTACTGTGACCAGACATACGTTTATTTGGCTTATTTTAGACAAAATAATTATACCAGATGGACAAAACCTTGACAAGATTGATTATTCATGCCAAACTACCTGCACGTTAGTAAGTGCGCAGAAGCTTCTAAACAAAAAAAGTGTTACTGAAGAGAAGGGAGAACGCCCATGCCATTTCTAGCAATCCAATTCCAGGACAATCATTTCGAATACCATTACGCGTTTAAGTTCTTTGTCACAAAAGTACCCACTCAGCTCACCCAGGAAGAATACGACGCCATTGCCAATGAAGCTTTACAAAAACGCGGCTTCCTCGACCGTTTCGTAATTCACATGGGCGAGGATGTATTCTACCAATTCGATATCGAACCGGGTCAATTCGATGAACAGACCCAAGCCAAGTTCATCGAATTGTTGGAAAAAACAGTCTGGGCGGTAATCGAAGCCGAATCGATACCGACTGACGAACAGTTCTCCAACCCGGTCTTCATCGAGCTCCAGACAAAGTTTTATGAATTTATTAAAGAGAGCCAAGACATGTTCTTTGGCAAATAAAACTTGCAAGATCAAGTACTGAACCACTCTCCGCGCCGTAAGGTGCGGATTTTTTATGCTAACAAAAAACCGACCGAAGTAGATAATAATTTTCGCCAGCGGCCATCGCACCCCGCCACGCGGGGCGTAGCCCGATAGGGCAAGTCTGGCCGCCAGAAAATTATTATACTACTAGGCCGGTTTTTTAATCACTTATTGTTTAAACCCGGTACCAGCTGGAATCAATCTGCCGATAATCACGTTTTCTTTGAGACCTTCGAGGTAATCAATCTTACCAGTGATGGCAGTGTTGATCAAAACCTTGGCAGTCTCTTGGAACGAAGCGGCTGATAAGAAACTCTGGGTGGACAAAGCGACACGAGAAATACCAAGTAGCAATTCACGCACGGTGGCTAATTTGCCACCTTCTTTTTTCGCCAAACGATTAGCGTAGTCAACTTGAGCGCGTTCTACCACTTCACCCGGCAACAAATCGGTGTCGCCGGCATCTTCTACGTACACACGACTAAACATCTGTTTAATGAGAAGTTCTACGTGTTTATCGTTTACTTTCTGACCTTGAGAAGAATAAATATTCTGTACTTCTTGCAAAATATAACGTTGTACCGCAGCGCGCCCCTTGAGTTCAAATAATTCTTGCAAGTGAATAGAACCATCAGTCATCTGGTCGCCTTTTTTCACCTCTTCACCGCTCTTTACATACAATTTATAACCGAGCGGTATAATATATTCGCGCACTTTCGGACCAACATAAGACAAAGTGAAATTATTTTTCTCAATTTTCACTTGGCCATCGTATTTGGCAATTACTTCTTCACCCGAAGCGCCGCGTACGATAAGCACAGTGTCTTTGATAACATTATCGCCATTTTTTACCATCACTTCGTCTTCGGATTTCAATTTGGTTTTCATTTCATCCATGCCTTCGAAGTGTACGCGGACAATTTTTTGTCCTCTGCGGCCTTCGAAGATTTTCTTGCCGGTCGGCGAAGTCACGATTTTGCCATCAGCATCTTCGATTTCTACTTTACCTTCTACATCGGCCAAAACCGCCTGATGTTTGGGAGCGCGGCATTCGAATAGCTCTTCTACGCGTGGCAAACCTTGGGTAATATCACCACCGACGACACCGCCGGCATGGAAGGTGCGCAAAGTAAGCTGCGTACCCGGCTCACCGATGGATTGGGCGGCGATAATACCGACTGCGGCACCATATTCGGCCGGTTTGTTGTGTGCCAAATCAAAACCATAACACTTGCGGCACACGCCTTTGGGCAGACGACATTGCAAAACCGAACGTACATGAATATTATCCACTTTGTTTTCTTCGATAGAACGGGCGATCTTCTCGTCAATCACATCACCGGCTTTGAGCAAAACCTTGTTACCAATTTTTACATCGGCCATCACATAACGACCCCAGACACGATCGGCCAATTTTTCACCCATTTCTTTGGATTGAGCAATGGTAAACACTTCACCAATATCATCACCACAATCTTCTTCAAGTACTACCACATCTTGCGACACATCCACCAAACGACGAGTAAGGTAACCGGCGTTCGCAGTACGCAAGGCGGTGTCCGAAAGACCCTTACGGGTACCGTGCGAAGAAATGAAATATTCAATCACGTCAAAACCTTCTTTGAAGTTGCCTTTTACTGGCAACTCGATAATGTCACCGGACGGAGACACTACGAGACCTTTCATACCGACCATCTGGCCAAGCTGTCCCAAAGTACCACGCGCACCAGAATCAATCATGGCGAATACAGAGGTGTCTTTATTGAGCGTGTCCTGACTTTTGGCGACTACTCGATCTTTTACATCAGTCCAAATTTCCAAAATCTTGGAATGGCGTTCACTTTGAGTAAGCAAACCTTCTTGATATTGTTGTTCGGTTTCACGCACCGACACATCACCTTCGGCCAAGATATCGGCTTTGTCGCCAATTCTGCCAAACATACCGGCGCCAATGGAGTAACCGGATTTGGTAATATATTTGAAGCACAAATTTTTGAGAGCATCGGCAAAAAATGCGGTGTCCTGTTGGCCGTACATTTCCAAATGCAATGAAATGATTTGACCTAATTTTTTCTTGGTAATCGGTTCATTGTAATATGGTAGTTTGCTCGGGATCACTTCGTTGAAAATCAAACGACCTACCGAAGTTTCTACCAAATGCGAAGTGCCTTCCGGGAATTTATCCATGTTGGTGAAACGCACTTTGATACGTTCATGCAAACCAATCACGCGGCTTTTATAGGCTAATTTGGCTTCTTGTTCGCAGGAATAAAATTTCTTTACTTCGGCAGTATCAGAGCTGTGATAACGAGTAAGATAATAGGCACCGAGTACGATATCTTGGTTCGGAGTAATCACTGGTTGACCGGTAGCTGGTTTGAGCAAGTTCTTTTCGGAAGCCATGAGATTGTCTGCTTCCCAACGCGCCTCGGCAGTAAGTGGTAAATGCACAGCCATCTGATCACCATCGAAGTCGGCGTTGAAAGCAGTACAAGTAAGCGGATGAAGCTGGATAGCTTTACCTTCTACAAGACGGGGGTGAAAAGCCTGAATACCCAAACGATGCAAAGTCGGAGCGCGGTTGAGTAACACGCGGGTATTTTTGGTGAGCTCTTCTAGGATATCCCACACTTCATCATGTTCGGCTTCAATATAACGACTGGCACTGCGCACATTGTGAGCAAGTTCGCGTTTGATGATTTCGGCCATGATAAACGGTTTGAAAAGTTCGAGCGCCATGCGTTTGGGCAAACCGCACTCATCAATATTGAGGGTCGGACCCACCACAATCACACTACGACCGGAGTAGTCTACGCGTTTGCCAAGCAAATTCTGACGGAAACGGCCTTGTTTACCTTTGAGAATATCCGCGAGTGAGCGCAATTGGCGCTTTTGACCGGTAGCGGCAAGCACTGTCTTGCTGTGGCGCGCGTTATTATCGATAAGCGCATCCACCGCTTCTTGCAACATGCGTTTTTCATTGCGACAAATAACTTCCGGAGCATCGAGTTCAAGCAAACGCGCCAAACGGTTGTTGCGGTTGATAACACGACGATACAAATCGTTGAGATCGGAAGTAGCAAAACGACCGCCATCGAGCGCGACCATCGGGCGCAGATCCGGTGGAATCACCGGAATATTTTTCATAATCATCCATTCCGGACGAATGTCATTTTTCGCCAAACTCTTGAGTAATTTCTTGCGGCGGATAATACGTTCCAACTTGGAACCCTTGGCATTGGCCTGTTCCTCGATTAATTTCTTGATGGTTTCGTCAATATTCACGCGTTCGAGAAGTCCGCGCACCGCTTCGGCGCCGATGCCGGCTTCGAACAGATGGCCGTAGCGCAAAGACAGCTCCTGATATTTATTTTCGGAAACAATTTTCATGACTTGCAATTCTTTGAGCTCCTTGTCGGCTTGTTGGAAATCTTCGTCGAGTGCAGCGCGTTTACGATCGGCATCTTGTTGGGCCAGTTCAAGCGCTTCGGCGGAAGCTTTACCGTCATTCAATTCTTTTACTTTGGTTTCAAATTCTTTGTCAATTTGTTTACGTTTGGATTTATATTCTTGACGCAACAGTTCGACAGTTTGTTTCCGGCCGGCCTCATCCACATGTGTGATTACAAAAGAAGCGAAATAAATTACTTTCTCCAAAGCCTGTACGGATAAATCCAATACCAAACCGATCTTGGAAGGCACGGAGCGCAAGAACCAAATATGAGTGACCGGAGCGGCGAGCTCAATATGACCCATGCGTTCGCGACGAACGAGCGAAGTGGTTACTTCCACGCCGCACTTGTCGCAGACGATTCCTTTGTAACGAATTTTTTTGTATTTTCCGCAGTAACATTCCCAGTCTTTGGTCGGACCAAAAATTTCTTCGGCAAACAAACCACCTTTTTCCGGTTTCTGAGTGCGGTAGTTAATAGTTTCCGGTTTGTCCACTTCGCCAAAAGACCAAGCACGAATCGCCTCAGGAGAGGCAACACGTAAACGAATGGCATCGAAGTCGAGAGAGTGAAGAGTATCGCGATTCATATATTTATAATTAATGATTAGTGATTAATTATTTCTGTTCTTCCGTATTTTCTCCGGCTTCGACCTTTTGTTGTTCGGCTAGAGTACTCGCCAGGACATACTCGCCCGATTCGCTACGTTTGAGCAGCTCCACATCCAGACCCAAACCTTTGAGCTCTCGCACTAATACATTAAATGATTCCGGTAAATTGACGCGACTGATTTGCTCGCCCTTGATGATTGCTTCGTAGGCTTTGGAGCGACCAGGCACATCGTCGGATTTAATAGTCAAAATTTCCTGCAAAGTATGAGCGGCACCATAAGCCTCGATGGCCCAAACTTCCATTTCACCAAAACGCTGGCCACCAAACTGCGCTTTACCACCAAGCGGTTGTTGAGTGATAAGACTGTACGGACCGATAGAACGTTGATGGATTTTATCTTCCACCATGTGGTTGAGTTTGAGCATGTAATTGTAGCCAACTGTAGTCTTGGTATCAAAAGCTTCACCGGTGCGACCATCGTATAATTGCATTTGGCCATCTACCGGCAATCCAGCTTTTTCGAGCTCGGCACGAATTTGTTCTTCATTGATACCATTGAGCACCGGAGTGGCTACTTTGTAGCCAAGGGCGTTGGCGGCCAGACCCAAATGAGTCTCGAGCAGCTGCCCCAGGTTCATACGAGAAATAACGCCGAGCGGTGACAAAATAATGTCGATCGGAGTACCGTCTTCCAAAAACGGCATGTCTTCGGCTGGTACTACGCGCGAAATTACACCTTTGTTACCATGACGGCCGGCCATCTTGTCGCCGACTTGAATTTTGCGCATATCAGCTACTTTGACCTGAACCTGCTTGATGATACCCGGTTCGAGTTTGTCGCCATTTTCGGCAGAGAAGATTTGAATACCAATTACTTTGCCGTGTTCGCCGTGTTCCAAATACAAAGATGAATCGCGGACGTCGCGCGCTTTTTCACCAAAGATGGCACGGAGCAATCTTTCTTCGGCGGATAATTCGGTTTCACCTTTGGGAGTAATTTTACCCACCAAGATGTCGCCGGATTTTACTTCGGCACCAATACGGACGATGCCTTCGCTGTCGAGATTTTTCAATTTTTCTTCACTGACATTTGGGATGTCGCCGGTCACCACTTCCGGACCCAACTTGGTTTCGTACATCAGTGGTGTAGTCTTCGATGTGAATAGAAGTATAGCGATCTTTTTGGACCACACGTTCGGAAACGATCACCGCGTCTTCATAGTTGAAGCCGTCCCAAGCCATATAGGCCACCAAAACATTCTGACCAACCGAAACTTCACCATTAGCCACGCACGGGCCGGTGGACAAAGCCTGGCCTTTTTTTACTTTATCTCCCAATTGCACCAAAATCTGTTGATTGATACAAGTGGAGGCATTGGAGCGAACAAATTTATTTAAATTATAAGTATATTTATTTCCTTTTTTGGAAGTGAGTACTATATGAGCGCCATCCACTTCAGTAATTTCACCATCTTCATCGGCCATCACTTGTTGGCCGGTATAATTGGCCGCTTCGCGTTCCACACCAGTGCCGACGAGCGGTGGCTCGGGGTGGATACAAGGTACTGCCTGGCGCTGCATGTTGGTGCCCATGAGAGCGCGGGTGGCGTCATCATGTTCCAAAAATGGAATACAGGAAGTGGCCACACTAACTACTTGTGAAGAGGCCACATCGATATAATCCAACTGATCCACAGTGGCTACGCCCGGGTTGCCATGCAAACGGGCCGGTACCGCCTCGTCCAAGAAATAACCTTTGTCGTCGGTCTTTACAGTCGCGGCGGCAGTGATCACTTTTTCTTCGCGGAAAGAGTTGAGATAAATAATTTCGGAAGTCATGCGTGGACGCACCGGAATTTTTTGTAATTTGGCTTTGGCAAGTTTGGCGGCGACTTCTTTGGTAATCAAAGTACCATCCTTTATACCTTCAATATCACCACGCAAAATTTCGCCTTCGGTGAGCTCGGCTTTGTTTTCTACTTCTTTGAGAATTTTACGATAAGGAGTTTCAATAAAACCAAATTCATTGATGCGGGCAAAACTAGACAAATGGTTTACCAAACCAATGTTCGGACCTTCTGGAGTGGCAATCGGACAAATGCGACCATAGTGGGTAGTATGCACATCGCGCACTTCGAAGCCAGCACGATCACGAGACAAACCGCCTGGGCCCAAGGCCGAGAGACGACGTTTGTGTTCGAGTTCAGACAACGGGTTGGTTTGATCCATGAACTGTGACATCTGCGAACTCATGAAAAACTCACGAATCGCACTGGTCACCGGACGCGCATTCACCAATTTATTCGGATTCAATTCCTCGATAGCATAGGTGCTCATGCGGTCTTTGACGATACGTTCCATACGAGCCAAACCGACACGAAAACGATTCTGTACTAGCTCACCCACCGCGCGCACGCGGCGGTTGCCAAGATGATCCACATCATCGGCTTCTTCTTGAGTCACATTGAGACGAATCACTTCTTTTACCACCAACAATAATTTCTCCAAAGACAAAACTCGATTATCTTTTTTGTCGTAATCTTCGTCAGAATAATTAAGATCAAATTTGGTATTGAATTTGTAAACACCGACTTTGCCCAAATCATAGCGATCAAAATTGAAGAACATCGCATAGATAAGTGATTTGGCGTTATCGGCTGTTGCCAGATCGCCCGGACGAATGCGTTTGTAAACTTCAATCAAACCTTCATCCATATTATGGGCCACATCTTTTTTGATGGTAGCCTCCATGTAATCAATGGTCGGATGTTTATTCACATCGGCTACGGCGGCGCGCAACTCTTCATCGGTTTGCATACCAAAAGCGCGCAGCAAAGATGTCACCGCCACCTTGCGTTTGCGATCAACCTTCACCCACATTACATTGCTTTGGTCGGTTTCGATTTCAAGCCAAGCACCGCGATTCGGAATAATTTTGGCGCCATAGAAACGGCGACCGCGGACAGTCTCGGCAGTAAAAAAAGCACCGGCGCTACGAATAAGCTGGGATACCACCACACGTTCGATACCGTTCACAATAAAGGTACCACGATTGGTCATCATCGGCACATCGCCCAAATAAATTTCTTGGGATTTGCTGGCATTGGTGCGTTTGTTGAGCAGACGAGCGGTAATGCGCAGAGGTGCTTCGAAAGTAATATTACGAGTACGACAAGTCACCTCGTCGAAACGCGGTTCATCCAAATAATAATCTTCCAAATACAGTTCCAAATCGCGGCCAGAGAAATCCGTGATTGGAGAAACTTCGTCAAATAATTCTTTGACGCCGAATTTCAAAAACCAATCATACGAATTGCGCTGGATCTCTACCAAGTTCGGCAACGCCATGGCGTTGAGATTCTTGGTAAAATATTGGCGCTCTTGTGTTTTGAGCGGCTGACGTTTGAATACGGGCATAGGAAATTTTTTATTTATTTTTATTTTTAAAATTAATAACTAATTATTTCACTTGGATAGTAGATATGTATTTTAGTGCCCAAGCTCCCTACGGTCGAAGGGCACGTAAAATACATATCTACTATCCTCGCTAAAAATATCTAATTATCAATTTTAAAACTTGATAAAAAATTTCCTGAATTTTTAAAAAGCTGACAACAAAAAATTTCCGCTTTTTGGAAAGTGGAAATCAATTTTTATTATAATTTAGCGAAAAAAAGCAAGGTTGACATGAAATAATTTTTACGTACCTTGCATGCAGCTAGAAGACACTTGGGCGATTTGCCGCACGTCTTGGCTAATATTAGCCTAATTTGGTAAAAACTTGGGTAAGAAGTTTTCAAAGTAGCTTCATATTACTATATATTTGATGTTTTGTCAAATTGAACATGGGGATAAGTGTTTGTCAAGTTTTTTTACCTTTTTGGCTTATTTTAGCCAAAATAAATTTCATACCAATCCGGTCGTACACAAGTTATCCACAGCAGACGACTTTTAGAATCAATATATTGTATAAACCATTGACAAAAGTGCCAAAATGTGCTATATTTAAAAGTCGCGGCTGTAATGTTAGCACACTAACTTGAGCTGAAATGGAGGACACAATGCTCACACAAGCCCTGTTCTGGTATGGTCTCGCGGTCGTCATGGCCGCAGTCGAAGTGGAGTCCGAAGGGAAGTTCGGGTGGGCCGACAACGCGCCCACCTGGTACCGCACCACCGGACCCGCGGCACGGCTGTACGGCGCGATCATGAGCGGCAAACCCCTCACGGGGTATCACACATTCATGTTCTGCTTGCCGCTTTTCATCTTCCACCTGCCGTTCGTCATGCCATTTATAATGAACGTCGGACACGAAGAGCAGCTGGTTGCCGGCATCCCATGGACCCTGACCAACGAAGCCTTGGCCCTCGCGGCCTATTTCGTGGTCTGTCCCTACTGGGACTTTCTGTGGTTCGTTTTGAATCCGCACTACGGGATTTCGAACTTCCACAAAAGTTTCATCTGGTGGCACAACAAGTCTATTTGGATCTGGCGGATCCCGATGGACTACATCATGGGCGTCGCCATCTCGATCGGCTTCGCTTACTTGGCCTCCTACCTCGCCAACGAGCCCACGATCTTCGCCCAACACATGGTCGTGATTGGGCTACTGGTCGCGCTCGTACCCATCACCGCTCTGATCGTCGCGCCCACTTACCAGACATGGTACTGGTGGATGCGTCGCAAAGACGACCGCGACAAGGTGAAACGTTTCTACAAACAATAGAGCGCCAAACGCTCTACCACCCTCGCCCCGCAGCACAATAGCACAAAACGCTAGCGTGCTCGGGGCTTTTTTATTACTCAAAAATTATCCCCAAGCAACTTTCTTGACAAACATATACAACAATTTATACTATGAGGATAAATGCGCACCTGGTTGCACCTAAAAAGTGCAACATTCTTCTCTCCAATGCGCTGCGGTGGAGTTGATGTCTCAACCGAATCGAATTTAAAAACAATCTCTCTCCCTCTTTAACCTTCGGGCTATCGAGGACGTTTTCATCTTCGACTCGTAAGCTAAAACATGCAACTCCTTTCGCAGCGCGATGGGGAGAATTTTTTGTTTATCCACATATTTTTCTGTAACAAAAAACTGGCTTGTGGTATAATACTCACATACAAATTATGTCTCGTCGCTATTACCAGTATTCACGCCGCAGCGCGCCACCTAGTCTTAATCTAGATCCAGAAATCAATAAAGGTTTGCTGGCAATTTTGTTATTTCTAGTCGCCGGACTATCCGCTCTTAGTTTTTTTCGCATGGCCGGTGTCGCGGGTGAATTTATCGATTCACTACTCGCTATCATCTTTGGTCAAGTGCGCTATGTCTTCCCTATTATTCTCATTGTCATCGCCACTCTCATGATCAAAGACATGGAGTATCGCTACAAACCCACTCATCTTATTGGCGCAATTTTATTTTTTCTATCTTTCAACGGGCTCATGCATCTACGCACCCCGGTCGATCACATGATTGATGTGGCCACACAGGGTTATGGTGGTGGGTTTGCCGGTGTGGCATTGGCGTGGCCACTTGCCAAGTATGTCAGTGTACTAGCCGGCGCGTTAATTCTTATTTGTTTACTACTGGTATCAGTTATATTCCTATTCAATACATCGCTAGCACAGTTGGTAGAGCTAAATAAAAAATTCTTCTTGATGCTCGGTTGGTGCGGCAGAAATATTGTGGAGTTCTTTGCTCTTTTCAAAAAGGAAAACAAAGAAAAAGTTAAATTCAGTATCAAAGGCGCGTACGAAAAATCACCTGTTCAAACCGATGATGATCAAGCGGAAGAAGATGATGAAGAATACGAGGAAGCAGCCGAAGAAGAAACTGAGGAAGAAACTGAAAAACGTCTGTTCTCACAACGCGCTCTGGCCAAAAAAGCCGAAGAAGCGCCGACCGAAGAAAAAACACCGGAAACCGAGGAAATCGCAGTCGAACGTCCGGATTATACCAATTTCAAATTGCCGTCACTTGATTTGTTATTCAGCACCAAAAGCAAACCCACTTCGGGCGACATCAAAGCCAACGCCGAAACAATCAAGGACACTTTCCAGAATTTTGGCATTGAAGTGGACATGGGTGAGGTGCGTGTCGGACCAACTATTACCCAATACTCAATGAAGCCGGCCAAAAATGTAAAGCTTACTCGTATCACCACTTTGTCAAATGATTTGGCTCTCCGACTGGCCGCTCATCCGATTCGTATCGAAGCACCGATTCCCGGGCAATCACTTGTCGGCATTGAGGTGCCCAACCAAAAAGTAGCCATGGTCACTTTGCGCGAACTACTCGAAACACCAGAATTCAAAAATCGCAACCACGGCATGATGGTGGCCCTGGGCAAAGATGTCGCCGGCAAAGTTTGGTTCGCCGATCTGCCGCGCATGCCCCATCTGCTTATCGCCGGCGCGACTGGATCTGGCAAAACTGTTTGTGTCAACACTATTATTTTAAGTTTATTATTTCAAAATTCACCAGAGACCCTACGCTTTATCATGGTCGATCCCAAACGTGTCGAACTCACACTATACAATGGCATTCCCCACCTACTCACACCGGTTATCACCGATGCCGCCAAAACCGTCAACGCACTCAAATGGACAATTGGCGAAATGGAACGTCGCTTCGATGTTTTGGCCAAAGCCGGCAAACGCGATATTGGCTCATACAATAAAACCGCGGAAGAAAAATTACCCTATATCGTATTTGTGGTAGACGAACTCGCTGACCTGATGGCTCTAGCTGGCGCCGAAGTAGAAGCCGGCATCATTCGTATCGCCCAGATGGCCCGCGCGGTTGGTATCCACCTGATTGTGGCCACCCAACGTCCGAGCGTGGAAGTCATCACCGGTCTCATGAAAGCCAACATTCCGGCGCGCATAGCGTTTTCAGTTGCTTCACTTATTGATTCGCGTACTATTTTGGATTGTCCGGGCGCCGAGAAACTTTTGGGTCGTGGTGACATGTTATTCCTCACTGCCGAATTATCCAAACCCAAACGTATCCAAGGTGCATTTGTTTCCGAAGAAGAAATGAAGCACGTGGTAGAAGCAATTCGCGGCGACGAACCGCCGGCTTATAACGAAAGCATTGTTTCCAAACAATCCGCCGGCGGAACCATGAATCTATTTGGTGGTCCCAGCGACGACCAAGACCCAATGTTCGAAGAAGCCAAACGCATTGTCATCGAATCTGGCAAAGCCAGCGCGTCACTGTTGCAACGCCGTCTTAAATTAGGATACGCTCGCGCCGCACGTGTACTTGACGAACTGGAGGAAGCTGGTATCGTAGGACCAGCGGATGGTGCCAAACCGCGCGAAGTATTTACCGACCATCTCATGCCCTCACCCGAAGCCGAAATACCCGACGACGAACAGACTATGGATGCTGGCGGCACAATTTTGGATGAACCAAACACTAACGCAGAGTCAGAATCCGATCATCAATAATTTGCAACATGTCAGTCTTCTGCCAAAAAAAACTCGATCCCCCCGTCCGAGTCTGTACGCGTTTAAAAAAAACTCGCGAGGATTTAGGTTTGAGCCTAGCGGAATTGGAAACCAAAACTCATATCCCCCAAAAATATTTGGAGGCAATTGAAAATTGCGCATTCGACCAACTTCCCAAAGCGAATGTTTATCGCATCGCCTATTTACGCGAATACGCCCGAGCGGTTGGTCTGAATCCAAAGACTGTAATCTATCAATTCACGCGCGAAGACGGTCTAGGTGATATCAAAAACACCCATCCCCATCGACATATCAAATTCTTCCCGTTCATGTCATTTTCATTCATCGCACGCAACATTACGGTGGTGGTGCTGATTTTATTATTTGTTGGGTATTTGGTGTGGCAAATCAAAGGCATCATCGAGCCACCCAAACTAATTGTGTACACGCCGCTTGAAGGCTTTATTACCAGCAACATGCGTGTGCTCGTCCAGGGAGAAACCGACAAAGAATGTAAGATAAATATCAACGGCCAAGCAGTGATGGCAAACGAACAAGGCCAATTTTCTACCAATATCGACTTGACAAATGGAGTAAATTCAATTATAATTGCTTCTGCAAAAAAACATGGCAAAACTACCACCATCACTCGCCACGTAGTGGCGAAATGGTTGGATTCTCAACTCGATATTACACCAAATAACTAGATTTCCGGGGCATAGGCTGCCGGGGTAAAACCACGAATTGGAATCACAATTCTTACCGTCGTACCGCCAACCGTAAAAACAGGCACAGTACGATGATGGGTCAATTGGGCTTCTGGTTGGTGGTTTTTTAATACCAAATCGGCTCTTTCAATCTCAGCAACCCACGTACTCGCCCGCGGCGAGAGCAAAGGAGGTGACTGTCATGGTCACAAAAATTGTGACTCGAACGATGTCCGCCTACGCCACTATCAAGCTGGCGGTGTTGGCGCTATTCGTTTGTGTCTTTTGGCTAGGGATTGTCCCTAGACTGAAACGACTGGTACCGCGATTGAAATGGGTCGATACCCATGATTTGCGACTGGTCGTACTGGCCAAAACACACACAATGAACCTTGCGCTACTGGCGGACATCCTGTGTGAGGCGGCGGGAATGAAAAAAATGGGGGATGCCAGAATAGATCGTATTGATTCCCCATTGCCCAACATTCCGTCAAGGTCTCTGAATCAACCCCTCATCACGTCAATTCTCTCGATGGATGAGTGGGTAGAGTACGACACCTTAGTGGTCTTGTTGCACTCATGCCAAATGTTTCACATTTGGCGGGTGGCGCAAGCCATCTCCAAAAATCTCCCCAAAGCCCAGATAATTGGCGTCAAGTTTTCCGGCGCCACCTATCCCGTGGCCTATGAACAGGAGGCTCAACATGAAACCTAAGGAGGAACACCCTATCTCGCTCCGGCGCGCAGCAGTGCACCACCACACTGATCTGCGCCCGGGGCGCTTTTTTATTTCAAAAACCCTATTGCCATTTTTTTACCCTTTCATTATAATACCCCTGCTTAAAAAACTATTTATATACACTTCTATGGCCAAACAATCCGAGGAGGTAAAACAGAAGCTCAAAGCTGCAGAATCAGCTATTGAGCAAATTAAAGAAAAATTTGGCGATGGCGCCATTATGACATTTGGCGAAGGACATCGCATGCAAGTAGAGTCCGTTCCTACCGGATGTTTGTCTTTGGATATTGCTTTGGGCGTGGGTGGCGTACCGCGCGGTCGCGTGATTGAAGTATATGGACCGGAGGCATCTGGCAAGACCACTTTGGCTCAACATATTGTCGCCGAAGTACAAAAATTGGGCGGCATCGCCGCATTTGTGGACGCCGAACACGCGCTTGATCCTGACTACGCCAAAAAGATAGGCGTAAAAGTAGACGAATTATTGATATCTCAACCAGACACCGGTGAACAAGCTCTCGACATCGTAGAGACTCTTGTCCGCAGCAATGCCGTGGACGTAATTGTAGTAGATTCGGTAGCCGCTCTTGTGCCCAAAGCCGAAATCGAAGGTGATATGGGTGATTCTCATATGGGGCTTCAAGCGCGTCTCATGTCACAAGCATTACGCAAACTCACCGCCATTATTTCCAAATCCAAAACAGTTCTCATTTTCATCAACCAGACCCGCATGAAAATCGGCGTGTTCTTCGGCAACCCCGAAACCACCACCGGCGGTATGGCACTGAAATTCTACTCTTCTATCCGCGTCGAAGTCCGCCGCGCCGCGCAAATTAAAATGGGCGATAAAATTATCGGCAATCGCGTAAAAGTTAAAATTGTAAAAAATAAAGTCGCGCCGCCATTCCGCACCACCGAATTTGATATTATGTATAACGAGGGTATTTCCCTCGCCGGTGACTTGCTGGATACGGGCGTGCTCTATAAAATCGTCGACAAAAAAGGCAACACTTACAGTTTTGCGGGCGAAAAATTAGGCACTGGACGCGAAGCTACCAAAGCTTTCCTCAAACAGAATCCCAAACTCATGGCCGCCATCCGCAAAGAGACCATCGCGGCAGCCGAAAAAGGCGAAAATCCCGAGGAAGAATCGGCCGCAACAGAAGACGATGTTCCGCCACCGGAAGAGGAATAAATCATCGACTAATACAATAATAAAAATCGCTAACTAAAAGCGATTTTTATTATATGAGCGCAGGTACTTGCCAGTGCAATAAAATCATATTAAAATTCGTATTATATATGTATGCCAACTAATCATGGGCAAACAGATGCGGAACTAGTAGCGCTGTCTCTATCGGACAGTCGTAATTTTGGCACAATGATCGAACGTTATGAAGATAAATTTTCAACATATATTTATCGAATATCCGGAGCAAGCAAAGAAGACGCCAAGGACATACTACAAGAAGCGTTCATAAAAATCTATCAAAATCTTTCCGAATTTGATTCGTCTTTAAAATTTTCGTCTTGGGCATACCGCATTGTGCGCAACCAAACTTTTGATCATTTTCGCAAAACCAAATCTAGACCACAAATGATATTTGATGATGAAAATAACACTCTTTTTGAAAGAATTGTTAGTTCGACCGATCTGCCAACTGAACTGGACAAAAAAATCACTTATGAAAAAATTAGATATGGACTCAAACAATTGGACGCAAAATATCAGGAAGCGCTAGAATTATTTTTCCTAGAAGAAAAAACTTACGAAGAAATTTCTGACATATTGCACTACCCTACCAGTACGGTTGGCACCCTGATATCGCGCGCGAAGAAAAAACTAAAAATTATTTTAGAAAAATATGACGAATTTAAGCAATAAAATACTGGACAAAATAGAAACTAATAACATCCACCCAAACAGAAAAGTATCAGTAATTGCTAAACGGATTGGAATATGGACATTAGCGATTACGGCTTTGATTATCGGCTCTTTGGGTGCGGCAGTAATTATCTTTGTCTTGGCCAATCAAGATTGGGATATATATACACGCTTCAGCGACAATCGCGCGTTATTTGCCTTATTGATATTACCGTATTTCTGGTTCATACTGCTCGGAGCATCAATTATCCTAGGATATTATTTTTTTCGACATACCAAAAAAGGCTATCGCTATTCTATAATAATAGTAGCCATAGTATACATCGTAATAACTTTCGGTTTGGGTACCATATTTTATAATCTAGGTATCGGCAACAACATCGAAGAAGTATTTGCTCATAACATTGATAATTACAATCGTATAGCCCAAAATCGCGCAATTTGGACACACCCAGAGCGGGGCTTATTGGCCGGTGAAATCATATCGGCAGACACCAATCAAATAATTATAGAAGATTTATTGGGGCGTAAATGGCAGATAGACACTAGCTCTACTACCGGCCGAGGATTTTTGAACTTGGGCGCCGACATCAAAATCTTGGGTGAATTAAACAACAGCAAAATCTTCCGCGCCGACAACATCAGACCTTGGTGCGGCTGTGCCGGTTGCATGCAACATCGCGGCGAGTCATGCACCCAACATTGTCGTCTGAAATAATTTGTATCAAATTACGTAATACTAGATAGCAAGGTCGAACATGTGCGCACAAATCATTATTTAATATATTATGCTTAAAAATTTATATTTCCTGGGCGGTATCACCGCCGCTATCATAGTCGCGGTACTAGGCGTCAGTTTGGCTCAAGCCGCGAACACCTCTGCCCCAGTATCGACCGAAATCACAAAAAATAGCACCTGCGGTTGTGGCCAAGCCAAAAATTGTGGCAATGCCGGCTGTGCCGCCAAAGCAGGCAAAGGGGCTTGCAATTGCGGCCAGAAAGGCGCAAACTTCATCGACACAAATAACAACGGCATCTGCGACAGAATGGAATAAATACCCAAACCAGAATCACCTTCGACCACGGAGGTGATTTTGATTTGACAATTTTTAATGAGCTTGATACAATTTATACTAGATTAGTATGATATAATTTACTACTACTGAAAATCTTGATACAATACCTGTGTCTAAAATTTAAAAATCTTAAAAAATATCTAATATGTACGAACTATCCAAACTTCCATATGCATACGACGCGCTGGAACCACATCTCGATGCCGCCACCATGCAAATTCATCACGACAAACACCACCAGACTTATTGCGACAATTTCAATAAAGTAATAGCCAACTACCCCGAGTTAACCACTAAATCCGCCGAAGAAATCCTGCGCGAACTGAACACTTTACCGGTATCCGAAGAGGATCGTAAAAAAATTCGCAACATGGGCGGCGGATATGTGAATCATAACTTATTTTGGGAAATAATGGATCCGGCTAATGAAAAAAATGAAGGGCTAACCAACGAAATAATTCAAACGTTTGGCTCAATAGAAAAATTCAAAGAATTATTCACCGCCGCGGCCGTTGGTCATTTTGGCTCTGGTTGGACCTGGCTGGTACGAGATGAATCCAACACGCTAAAAATCTATTCTCTGCCCAACCAAGATTCCCCACTCACATTAGGTCATACACCTATACTCACGTTAGATGTTTGGGAACACGCCTATTATCTCAAATACCAAAATCGCCGCGCTGAATTCATTGCCGCTTGGTGGAATGTAATAAAAATAATTTAACATTCATCAAAAAACCACCGGCGTTAATCCGGTGGTTTTTTTATTTTATCTTAATCATCTCGGCGCCGACACACTCCACAAACCTTCGAAAATCGCCGCCATAGTATCATGCACATCTTTAGATTGGATCATAATTGCCGACAAGTCCTTTAGAGAATTAATCAGCAAGACCTTATCGTCATATATACATACCACGGAATTGAATTTGCCATGCATAATCTCCGGCAACACGCGCGGATCACGTTCTTTTAACTCTGCCACACTCAACGACCGACGAATCGTCTTTCTCTCCCACAAAGAACGACTGGTCAATCCGCGCATTTTTCGCGTCTCTAAATAATAATCAGCGTAATTTTCATCAAACTCAGAAAAGAAATTTTTTATAGGCGCAATAATATCCCAATGCCTTGATCGACAATAGAGCGCATCCTCCACTGCCAGCTTTATCCCTTCAATCCCCTCATAGTGCAAAACATTAACTTTGGTATCCGAAAAATTTGCCTCACTCATCAAAAGAGGGATAATCGCATTCACTTCTACTCTTTGCTTCTCCAGAAGTTTTATTTTTTCATTCAATAAATTTTCAATCCCTTCCGGTTTGGTCATGATAAACAACAGTTTGGTACCGGTGCCTTTTTTGGCAGTCAAACCTTTTTCCTCCAACGTGGAAAGGGCGTGATAAATAGTAGTGCGATTGATACTAGTTTGTTTTACTAATTCACTTACGCCAATCGCCTGATAATTTAGCCCGGTCAAATATATCTTAGTTTCGGTATCAGTTAGACCCAAACTTCGAAGTGTGTCATTTATTTGTGTCATATATTAATTCAATTACTTTTTTATAGTATCGCTATCCCACTATTTTGTCAATGCTATATTGTAACGTTATTATCCTAATATAAGCCAAATTTACCCAGTGTTTACAATCAATTATAAACACACATTAACACTGTGGATAAGTTATTATATAACTAATACAGATGATCGCTCCTTAACAAACCACATCAACATTAACCAGGTGGGAGGGCAAAATGCTGTCCTTACAACATTATGATCATGGCCAAAAATCGAAATTCGTCACACTGCCCGGGCTGCATCTAGTCACCAACCCTATTCCAAGAAAGGAACCCGCCATGAAAAACACCAAAGTTTTGATCACTGCTGGATCAACTGTTATCCCGATCGACCAAGTACGCGCGATCACCAACATTTTCAAAGGGCGCACCGGCACCGCCATCGCCGAATATTTCGCCGATCAAGGGTACGATGTGACTTTGCTCACCTCTAGTCCCGCACTCGTCACCCGGCCCGATCGAATGCACGTGATCCGCTTCCGCACCTTCGACGATCTGGAACAAGTGATGGAACAACAGCTCACCACCGAAACCTACGACCTAGTAATTCATTCGGCAGCTGTAAGCGACTACCGCGTTAGCCGAGTACTACTCCCGCCCGATGAAAACGGCCAGATGAAAACTGTGGGACAAGGAGAAAAAATTTCTTCCAAACACCAAAATCTTCTCCTCGAACTCACGCCCACCCCCAAACTCATCGACCGCATCCGCACTGACTGGGGGTACCATGGCTATCTGGTGAAGTTCAAACTGGAAGTCGGCAAAACCGACCGCGAACTGCTCGACATTGCCCAAAAAAGTCTGCGGCAATCCAACGCCAACCTGATCGTGGCCAACTGCTTGGAGTGGTCCAAAAGCCACGCCTACGTAGTAGATGCCTACGACGAAGCCAGCAAAGTCAATCGCGGAGCAATCGCCGCCGCAATCGAAAGGAGCTTCAAATGCATATTATATGCGGCGTAACCGGCAGCGTGGCCACCACTCTCGTACAAAAATTAGTGAACGAGATACAAGCTCATGGCCACGAAGTACAGATTGTCGCCACTCAACACTCAACATACTTTTTCCAACCCGGCGAGGTTGGAGTAAAAGTTTGGACCGACGCCGACGAGTGGCCAAATGCCGAGTACCAAAAAGACATGCCTGTAGAGCATATCCGTCTGCGCGACTGGGCCGATGCACTGGTGATCGCACCGCTCTCGGCCAACACCCTGGCAAAAATGGCAAGTGGCATCTGCGACAATCTACTCACCTGCATTTGGCGCGCCTGGGAATCGCACAAACCGATTGTGCTCGCCCCAGCCATGAACACCAACATGTGGACACATCCATTTACCCAAATGCACCTGGACAAATTACAGGAGTTGGAGGCATATGGATACAAAATCACCGTGGTGGAGCCAATCGCCAAGCGATTGGCCTGCGGTGACGAAGGCATTGGGGCCTTAGCCAACATTGCAGACATTGTCCGCGCTGTAGGCTAGACTACCAAACAACCACTACGCCCGGTCGGATCTACGACCGGGTTTTTTGTTTAAATTTTACTCCACAACAATTTAAATAATTGTTTTTGAAACTGAGCTATCAGAGCACTTTCGATAATCAACGCTGTCTCGGTGCTGTAATCTACAAAAGCGATTTTATTTCCATAAATCAACTGGGTAACGTCGTACAAAAACAAATCATACTTAGGTGGCACTACTTTTACCAACCGACCCAACCGTGGCTTTTTCACTTTCTGGGTCATTTCGTTGGTAATAATCAACCGCTCCACTTCCATTTTATCGCGAAATCTATCCAAATATTCCTGGGGTACATATTTTTTATATTCGCGATAATGTCGCGGTGATTCGTAACGATAAAACACATCGCCCTTTTTACACGTCGCCAAAATATCTTCATACACATGCGTAACGCCTTTACGCCCGGTAAAAAATTTAATTGCCGGGCGATGATTACTTTTGCCATACAACTGATTCATTTCGGGCAGAGCATTTTCGAAATCACGACTAAAATCCAAAAACATTTTTCGTAGCTGCGAAGGCGATTCGGCTACATATACCTTTCTTTTCCCCCGCCATGACTCGGCAATCAAATTCTTCTCCATCAGTCGCGGCAAACATTTATACACCAAAGGTCGATGCAAACCAGTTTGTTCGCTCACCCCGGCGACAGTATCAGCGCCCAATTCCAACAGAGCCAAATATATTTGGCTTTCATATTTATTTAATCCCAACCCCACCAACAATTCGCTATTTTTCATAAAATTGTAATAATTTATTACACTATTTTTAGTGTACTATTTTGCCTAAAATTAGTCAATTTTAATAAAATAGTACGCCAATCATGACAGAATATGTAAATTATTAATACACAATTTGTAATAATCAGCTACAATCAAATTAGCACAAAGCTCTTTCACAACCAACCATGGAGGCAACCATGTCTTACCCGACCAACTTGACCCTTATCCGCCACGGCGAATCCGAAGGCAACATCGCCAACCGTTTCTCGCGCAAAGGCGACAATCGCTACTTCACCCCCGAACATCTGGCTCGACATAGCGCCTGGTGGCACCTGTCGACTCTAGGTATTGAACAGGCCAAAATTACCGGTGACTGGCTACGCGCCAACGGATTTGCCCAATTTGATCACTGTCTGGTCTCGTCACATCTGCGGGCACTCGAGACTGCCAGCTACTTGGACATGCGCACTAGCAATTGGCTAGCCGATTGGCAAGTGCGCTACGATCTGCGTGAACGTGACTTTGGCACTATCGACGTCATGCAAGACGATCGACGCAAAATCCTCTACCCCGAATACACCCAACAGCTTGAATATGACAGGTTCTACACCAGACCGCCCCAGGGTGAATCACAAGCTGACCTATGCGAACGTTTGCGGGACTGGGTGGTCCCGTTCCTAAAAGACGAAGCTGAAAACAAAAATGTTATCATGGTCACTCACGGCGACACTATCCGGGCATTACGTATAATACTAGAAGGGATTACCCCACTGCGGTACAACCACTGGCTCATCAATAACGACCCCTACCTCGACACCAGCAACTGCCAAATTGTCCAATATACTCGCATTAACCCGTATGAACCGCGAGATGTCCGGCAGCAACTGGCGTGGGTACGATCGCTTTGCCCAGCCGACAAAGACGCTCCGGCCAACTACGATTAGAGACCGCTCCCGTGGACAAACGGCTGGGTAAATGGTTGGTCGGCTGACTTGCATCAAATAGCCAAAAAATATCCACACTTAGTTGTGGAATAAACCAAACCCACGCTCTTTACTCTCAAGCGCCAGCATCGCTGGCGGTGTTTTTTGTAAGAATACATTACTTTTATTATTGACACTTACGAAATCATATGGTAATGTGTAATATTGCACCTTAATAAAAATCGCCGAAAAGGCTTACGTTATTCCCCCTCAAACCATGGAGAACACGATGGACAATTTCCCGGAACTGACTGTGGGCATGCTGCCCTATGAAGACAAGGAATTAAAAGCTGTACGGGTGAGCGACCCTCTTCTGTACTTTGACACACTGCGAATGCGTCAAATGGCAGAAGCGGTGATGGGCAAAACAACCCAGACGGCTGAAAAGTATTTCAATCGTATGGTGGCCAAACACCTGGGCACCAATGGTGCTACTAATGGGTTGTCCATACTGTCCAGCGGACTCGCAATGGCTCGAAACAAGATCCAAGCCAACCGCAGTATGATTCCCGATCGCTACCAACCCCTGTTCACATCAGAAGGTAAGGTGGCCTTCATGTCGAACTTCCATGAATTGTTGGTATTCTGGATCAACATCGAAAAAATCGCACAAGAAAGCCAAAGCCAAATGGCTATCATGCGCGAGTTCGAAGCGCGCCAGCTGATCTGGCTTTCTATTTTGTGCGCCAAAACAATGGCACGACATATTGAGAGCGCGCAAGAGCCAGGGTCGAAAATCACTGACCAGCTGGAAGAGCACTTCTTCGACTCCGATACGCCTCTGGTCAAAAAAACAGTGGTGTCGTGGCATGACCCCGCATATAAAGAACGTGTTCGTTTCTGGCATTTTGAAGAAGACGTACCACCTCACGACACCACTGGGCTAATCCGCAAACTTACAGTAATGTTTTGTCGCTCCGTGCCAGGCGACACGGGTACACACTTAACATTTTTCGAATCTCGTAAAAAAGATCCGGAAGATGAAGTACGTAAAAGTATCTCCAAAAAAATACTGGCTTCGGGCTTGGCTGCGCCAGATAAATACGGCTTGCGATTTGTCTTCTTCGACCGCACCGCACTCGAAGAAGGACTAACGCGATTGCTGTTGAATGTATGGCCAATGCCCTTTACCACTTGGAAGCTGTCGGACAATATCGACAGCCACAGCCATGGCGGAGCGCAACGAAACGGAAGCTCAAGCGCACATTTTCGCGCGCTGAAATTCCAAACCCTAGCCTATGGCCATTGGCCGGAAGTAATCATCCAGCCGATTGAAGACTACCTCAACCATGCCAGTAGCCGCGGAGCAGAAAACCACCGCGTCTATCGAGCTCAACAGGCTCTTGGTCCGAACGGCGAGCTAAACGTACTTTTCCCTCCGGAAATCTTCGGAGTTAATTGGCAAGACCCAGAAGTGCACGAATTAGTAATCCAACGCGCACTGACAAGCATTGACTAAACAATTATCTCATTCGCACCGCCCCACCCGGGCGGTCTTTTTTTATATAAAAAAAGACATCACTTCCCAGCAATGTCTTCTGTCGGGGTGACACGACTTGAACGTGCGACCTCCTGCTCCCAAAGCAGGCGCTCTAGCCAACTGAGCTACACCCCGTTAGTTCGGACATCATACCCTAAAAAACAAATTTTGTAAAGAAACAGCCCCGTTGCCGGAGCTGTTTGATTATTTTTTGGCGACACCTTTGCGATTCACCCACCATTCGCTGTTTTTATCAAACCACCAACTATCGGGATGCGTTTTCATGAGCAGTCTGCCCAATTTCTTTCCAGCCGGAGTTTTCAGACGCTTATATGCGATCGTCGCCCAAGAGTGCGCTTTGATATTCCCTTTGGTTTCTTCTTCGCGCAAAGTAGCGATCCACTCCAGCTGGTCCGCATCTTTGGTAAGACGCGCTTCCAGAGTTTTGTGATCCTCCATCTCGCGATATAGGTTAAACATTTCACTACCAAAAGGCAATGCCGCGGCGATATCCGCCATCGCTTGCGACTCGGCCAAACGACCATACTTCTGGTGGACATAATTCAAATCAGAAGTGCGACCCTCGCCCAAATCGTGCACCAAACTCATTAGGATTACTTTGTTGCGGTCAGCTTTGGGAGTAAGATAAGTGAGAGCGTATGCCACAAAAATTACCCGCAGCACATGTTCGGCCACGCTTTGATCACCAGTGCCCAAAAACCACATACCGGAACGCGGCGTGCGATTGAGAATGCCACACTCGTAGATATAATTTGTTATCTTGGCTAATTCGTTGTTTTTTGACATATACTAATATTTTGCATTGGAAATAAAATCCGCGGTATTAACTTACCACGGATTATTATTTTTCTCAAGTGCCGAGGGCGGGGATCGAACCCGCGACGCAAGGATTTTCAGTCCTTCGCTCTACCACTGAGCTACCTCGGCTAAATTGTCGGGCTATACCACGCCCTGTGGACTTGAGGAGATTCGAACTCCTGACCTTCGCCTTGCAAAGGCGCTGCTCTACCAGCTGAGCTACAAGCCCCGGTGTAAACTCCTCAAAAAGTAAAATCATTATATCATTAACTATTAAACAAGTCAATGCTGATTTGAACTATTCCCTATCCATTCAGAAAGTGATACAATAAACTCATATTTAAATAGCCTATGAATTATCCACAAATTTTCAACCATTTTGAGCTTTTGCTTATCGGCAAGATGTGCTTGGCGATAGTATTGGGTGCGATTATTGGTATCCAACGCGAAACCCGTGGCCGCAGTGCCGGCTTGCGCACGTACGCACTGGTCTGTGCCGGATCGACTTTATTTACCATGCTGTCAGCCAACGCTTTTATGGGATATGGGAATGATATGTCACGTATCGCCTCACAAATTGTAGTGGGTATCGGTTTTATCGGTGCGGGGTCAATCATCCACAAAGACAATCGCATCGAAGGCCTCACCACTGCTGCAGGCATGTGGATGGTAGCCGCGATCGGTATGGCGATTGGCGTATCTTATTACATACTGGCGATTACGGCCACCGTGCTCACCTTGCTGGTCCTAATAATAGACGACAAAAAAATAGTCCATCGCCCCGAAATGTCAGATGAAAATAAGTAATCAATAAAACAAAAAATATCTCGACGAAATGTCGGGATATTTTTATTTGAGCGGGTGAAGGGAATCGAACCCTCATCTCATCCTTGGCAAGGACGTATACGAACCATTGTACTACACCCGCGTTGCTATATTGTAGAACCATTTTACACCCCAAGACAAAAAATGTCAATGCCCTTGTGGATTATTGCTGTTTCGATGTAAAATATACTACATCTATTATGCCAAATAAGCTTATTATCATCGATGGCAATGCCATCGTTCACCGCGCCTACCACGCCCTGCCGCCACTTACCACCAAAGACGGCCGAATTGTTAATGCCGTTTACGGATTCGCTTCAATGCTCATGCGGGTTTGGCACGACCTACACCCCACCCACATCGCCGTGACGTTTGATGTCGCCGGCAGTACTTTTCGTCATGAAAAATTCAAAGAATACAAAGGCACCCGTGTCAAAGCCGACCAAGCGTTATATGACCAAATACCTCTGTGCCATGATTTGGTGCGTGCATTCAATATACCAATCTACGAAAAAAAGGGTTATGAGGCTGATGATGTTATCGGCACCATATCCAAAAAAGTCGCCAAGGAAGCCGAAGTAATTATCGTCACCGGCGACAAAGATTCTATCCAACTTGTGGACAAAAATATTTCTGTTTTTACTCTGCGCAAAGGCATGAGCGACACTGTCACCTACGATCCAGCCAAAGTGAAAGAAGTTTTTGGATTTGAACCACACCAGATGATTGATTACAAGGCACTGGCCGGAGACAGTTCGGATAATATTCCGGGCGTCAAAGGTATTGGCGAAAAAACCGCCGTTGAGCTCATCGCCAAATTTGGTAGCGTAGAAGAACTTTACAAACAGATTACCAAAAATAAGGAAAATGTCGCCAAACAACTCAAGCCATCGGTACTCACAAAATTAGTCGGCGACGAAATGGGCGCGCGCATGAGTTTGGAACTGGCCACTATCGACACCCATGTACCCGATCTAGATTTCAAGCTAGCCGATTGTACTATCAAAGATTTCGATCGCGAAAAAGTGGTCAAGATGTTACAAGAATTTGAATTCACTTCCCTGCTCAAACGCATTCCCGGATATGTGACCGCGTCAGAGGAAAAAAAATCGCCAGAGAAAAAAACGGGCAAAAAGATTACCGGCAGTTTTAAATTTGAAGAAATAAAAAATAAAAAAACCACAGATGAGTTAGTGGCCAAAATCACAACTACCAAACAATGCGCCTTGCGTATAGTGTTAAATAATAAGGATATTTTTACCGGCCAACCAGTCGGCGCGGCTATGGTAGTAGACAACGTCGGATACTGGGTGTCATGGAACTTATTCGAGTCGTTATGGGCAGTGTTGGAAAAAGAAGAAATAGAAATAATCGGACACGATCTGAAACAATTACACAAATTTGCTTTACTAAAAAAACATCCTATTCGAGCGCGCTGTTTTGATACCATGATTGCTTCATACTTACTAAATCCCGGATCGCGCGCGCATGATCCGGCCGCAATTGTGTTAAAAATATTAGGCAAGGAGCTGCCGGTGGGTGCCGGGCAAGAGAGCTTGTTCGGCGTCGATACCAAAGCTATCACCCAAGAGCTTTGGCTTATCGCTCAAACTGCCGAAAAATTAAAATCAGAACTTATCCAAACCGATGATTTGGGACTGCTAAATAAATTAGAAATGCCGCTCACCCGAGTATTGGCGACAATCGAATTAAATGGCGTAGCGGTAGATCTACCCATGCTAAACAGATTATCTCACGAAGCTACGGCTGAAATCAAAAAACTCACCAAAAAAATATACGATGAAGCCGGAGAAGAATTCAATATTGCCTCGCCCATTCAGTTGCGTGAAGTACTGTTCGAAAAAATGGCCCTACCCACTCAAGGTGTGAAAAAAGGCAAAACCGGTTATTCTACCGATGCCGAGGAGTTAGAAAAACTGCGCGACTTGCATCCGATTATCGGCGAAATTCAAAACTATCGCGAATTAGCCAAACTTCAAAACACCTATATTGATGTTTTGCCCGCGCTGGTAAACAAAGCCACCGGACGTATTCATACCACATTCAATCAAGCGGTTACCGCCACCGGCCGCCTCTCATCGAGCGAACCAAATTTACAAAATATTCCCATTCGTACCGAACTGGGGCGAGAAGTACGAAAGGCATTTATTGCCGAAGAAGAAAATTTGCTTGTCAGCGCGGATTATTCGCAAATTGAACTACGCATCGTGGCGTCACTCGCGCAAGACAAACGCATGATGGAAATATTTGAAGCCGATGAAGATATTCATCGTGCTACTGCTGCCGCAATCAACGGTGTGAAGCTCGAAGAAGTCACCAAAGAAATGCGTCGCGCCGCCAAAGAAGTGAACTTTGGAATTTTGTACGGTATGGGCGCGTATGGTCTGGCTTGGCGTGCCGAGATTCCCCAGTGGCAAGCCAAACAATTCATCGAAAAATATTTTGAACAATTTGCCGGAGTAAAAAAATATATTGATGCCACTTTGGAATTCACACGCAAAGAGGGATACTGCGAAACTTTATTTGGCCGCCGACGCTATATACCCGAATTGGTTTCTAGTAATTACCAACTACGCAGTGCGGCCGAACGCATGGCTATTAACCACCCCATTCAGGGCACCGCGGCCGACCTGATCAAAATGGCGATGATTGAAGTGGATAAAAAATTAGCCGATAAATTTGGCCAGAAGTACGGCCGGGAAATCCGTATGACCCTGCAAGTACACGATGAACTGGTATTTGAAGTAAAAAAAGATTTAGCCGAAGAGGTTGCAAAAATAGTCAAAGACACCATGGAAAAAGTAGTTACCCTACGCGTACCAGTACGGGTTGATACCAGTATTGGCACAAGGTGGGGGGAGTTGAAATAGCCTCTCAAATTAGCAACAGTTTTTACAAAAGTTGTCATATAGTTGACAACTTTTGTTTTTTATGCTATAATAAAACTTGTCAACCAACCAACAACTAGTATGGATATAAAATCGCTTATATTAGCCAAAATACAAAAAAAACAACAAATTAAGGCCTCGGAGATTATAAAAGAGACGGGCTTCTCGCGTACTTATATAAACAAAACCCTACAAACCTTAAGAGATGAGGGACAAATTATTCTTTTAGGCGACACTAACCGCGCTATTTATGTCTTGGCACAAAAAGATGTATTGGAGCGGGCCAAACGACAAATATTAAATTTTTCTAAAATCATAGAAAACAAAAACCTAGTTGAGGACGCTATTTTAGACGAAATCAAAACCAAAACCGGAATTTTTTTGATACTACCGCAAAATGTCGGCACTATTGTCGCCCACGCTTTTTTGGAAATGTTAAATAATGCTATTGAGCACTCGCAATCGGAAAAAATAAAAATTGAAATGCGAATTATTCCTGGAGCAAAAATATTGTCTTTTAGTATAATCGATGCCGGTGTCGGGATATTCAATAACATCAAAAAGAAGATGAATCTACCCAGCGATATCGCGGCTATTCAACACCTACTCAAAGGCAAACAAACCACCGATCCCAGCCGACATTCGGGACAAGGTATATTTTTTACCTCCAAAATGGCTGACGCGTTTTCTATTGAAAGCGGCCGCAAACAAATACGATTTTTGAATCTCATCGGTGATACTTTTATTGAAGATAGTGGCGAAACTACGGGGACAGAAATCAACTTCGTATTAAATACAGAAAGCAAAAAAACACTAAAAGAAATTTTTGATATTTATACTGACCATGATACTTTTGAATTTTCAAAGACGAAAATTTCTGTTAAACTATACACAATCGGCGTCGAACTACTATCACGATCGGAAGCGCGACGCATTATGGCCGGGCTAGATGAATTCAACGATATAACTCTCGACTTTAAAAATGTGGAAACCGTCGGCCAAGGTTTCGCTGATGAAATTTGGCGCGTGTGGCAAAACCAATATCCTGATAAAAAAATCGAATATATCAACGCCAACGAAAACGTCGAGGCGATGATAAAAATGGCCATTAATTATTAACTAACCAAACTATATGGACCAACAACCAACCGGAAAATTCGTCGTCGTAAAAACAATTTATTTTTATCTGGTATCCTTTGTGGCGCTAATGATGGTAGTATTCTCTGTGGCCGATATTATCAACCTGGGATTAAAGACTTGGGTATTTACCAAAGCAGATAATTATGACTACGTATCCAAACCATATGGATGCGAAGCGAACTTTGTAAAGCCAGATTCAAATTATAAAGCGCCTACTATTGAAGAGTGCGCCAAAATGCAAACCGAACAAGAAGAACAAGCGCGCCAAAATCGCGAAGCACAACGCCAACGTGACGCGGTGCGCGACATTTCGATGATTGTAGTAGGCATACCTCTGTTCGCCGTGCACTGGTGGATGATACGGAAGAAGGAGAATATTTAAAAACACCAAAACAAAAAACCAGCGGGGATAAACCGTTGGTTTTTTATTGTTGTGCTACTCAAATAATTTGAGCAGACTCTTCTTGGATCCAACAAGAATGTGCCCGAATACGCTTCGGGCAAGCGGTGCGCGACGTGGCGCGCATGCCATAGCTTAAAATTTGTACGCGATCCCTGGGGACAAATTAAGCCCCCAGTCGCCGCCGTACAATGTTTTACCGGCGCCGACAGTGAAACCGATGCCGACATGGTCGGTGAGCGCGTAGCCCAGCCCGATGGACGGCCCAACCAGATGTGCGGCCGGCTTTCCACCGTAACCGTAGGTGTAGTTGTACAACACCCCGGTTCCTATGGAAAATTTTTCCGGCAAATAGAATGTCATGCCAGGAGTGAGTCGAAGTGACGGCTTGAACTCAGCTTCCGGCACACTGATGCCGACGCCGGTGCCGAGCCCGAACCATGGAGCAAGCTTCCAGCTGACGGCAAAATCCAATCGGGTGCTCACTCCGCCCGGTGCAGCCTCGCCACCAGCGAGCGAAATGCCCCACCCCTCACTCAACTTGAGCGCGAAGCTCGGCATACCCGAGATCTTGAACTCGGGGCTGAGGTTCGGGGCGGCCTCTTCGGCGGCCGCGGCATTATTGATGCCGGCCGTGAGTACGGCGCCCAGTATAGCCACCACCAACAACCAAAACAGGAACTCTTTCTTTGTCATCATGACTTTCTTCTCCTTCTTCGTTTTGCCCGAACCCGTCGGAGCCGCGGCATCAGCTCAAGAGCCGGTTGTTTCTTCTTCCGATTGACCAAACGCCAAAAAGTGAACCGTTACGTCTCCTCTCTTTGCAGGAAATGTGAGCTCGGGGTTAATGACCTCATCTTCCACATGCACTATTAACAACTCTCCCGCCCCAGCACCAAGATTATTTGCAATGGCGGCCGCGCGTGTCAGACACCACTGGATAGTGGTTTTACGTGCAACCTCAAAATCAAATCCTGGCCACGGTTCATCTTCCCGTGGCTCAACGGTAAAAGTTCGACCGGTCCTTAGATAATGCCATCGTTTGGTCATAACCCACCTTCCTTCTATGTTGAAATACCATTTGTTGTTAACCTGCAATCGAATTTCAGTCTGAACTGTACATATTATCATAAATATACATACATGTCAATAGTATTTACACTAAAATAAGCCAAAAAATTGAACGGCTGACTATGACAAAAATACTAGAATATTGACTTTTTTCTTTAATTATGGCACAATATAGTTGTCATATTTTATATGACAAATTATCCACAATAACTAAAATATGCCTGAAATTAGCAAAAAATTAGAACGGCTCGGCTTACACAAGAACGAAATCATTGTCTATTTAGCCCTTTTAGAGTTAGGCCAAAGTCGAGCTGCCACCATTATTGACCGCACCAAATTGCACCGAAATTTGGTATACACATCCCTAGACGAGCTCGCCGACAAAAAATTAATCACCAAAATGGAAAAAGGCAAAGTAGCCGTGTTCGAGGCCAATGATCCGTCTGCTCTCAAGGAACAATTGGTAGAAAAAATGGAAACCGCCGAGTCAACCGTGAACGAATTGCGCGCACTTATGACCGGAAAACCGCGCGATATTCGCATCTATGAAGGAACCGAAGGGACAATCATTGCTCGTGAAAAAGTAGCGCACGAAATTACGCCCGGTGAAAAATATTATGTGATGGGCGTATCATACACATCCGCCAACGAAAAATTGGAACATTATTTCCCCAAACTCAATCGTCAAATTATTCAAAAAGGCGGCGATATCAAAGTTCTGGTCGCGGGGAATGAAGATCCAAAAATAATAACCAACCGCGGACTCACTTGGGAACAAAATGCGCGCTATTTGCCATTTGACATCCGCTCCCCAATGTGGATGACGATGTTCCGCGATGTATTAAATATTTCCATTGTGGGCGCCGACCCAATTACCTTCTCTATTCGTAGCACCGAAGCGGCCGAGGGTTTCAAAAAATATTTTGAATATTTTTGGAATCAGCCCGTGCGTATGACTAGCGGACGCGAGGCAGTGCAAACCGCCTTTGAACAAATGTTAAAAGATTTGTCACCGGGTGAAGAATATTATGTACTGGGCACTGCTCTTATTGGCAAACATTCAGAATACGATAGGTATTTACTGGCGCACCATACCGCTCGTATCGCCAAAGGTGTACACGCTAAATTACTGTCATACAAAGAAGACTTAAACAAAATACAAAACAGCTTCACTCTTTATGGCGATCAAAAAGGCGAGTATAGCCAAACAAAACCATTTTTTAGTGCGCCGCCCATTCCGATGCAAATCAATCTGTATAAAAATAAAACACAAATGATATTTACCGGTGACCAACCTACGGTGTTCTATTTCGATCAGCCAGAAGTATTTCAGGGATTCAAAAAATATTTTGATGAAATGTGGAATCAAAGACAGCACATGCTGACGGGCGAA
>CAYXJO010000002.1:0-11502 GCA_964465205.1 uncultured Gammaproteobacteria bacterium | reverse complement strand
TATGCCGAAGGTAAAGACCTATATGTAATTTCGGCCACCGGTGAATTTCCGCGTCGTTTCCGCGCACTTTATGAAGAATTCCATAAAAAACGCGCAGCGCGTAAAATCAAAATCCACATACTTACTAACAACAATTACAACCGCGATAGCGAGGCGCTGTTGGCCGCCCTGCCATTATCCGAAAACAAACGCCTGCCTGATGGGTTTTTGTCACCCATGGGTAAGTGGATTTTTGGAGGCAAGGTAGCAATTATAGTGTGGGACGAGCCACTAACCATACTTTTAATCGATGATCCAAAAATCGCTCAATACCATCACGAACACTATTTAGCCTTGGCAAAAATGGCCACAAAAGACCAATTGCCAAAAACCCAATAACGTATTAAAATGATTGAACTATGATCATCTACATCTACGGCGAAGACACTTTCCGCAGCCGCGAGTATTTGAAAGAACAAGTGGCCAAATTCAAATCTGCCCGCGATCCCCAAGGATATAACGTGATTTTTGTTGATGTCAAAAAAGAATTGGGTGGCAAAATTCTGGGTGAAATCATGGCCGCACCGTTTCTAGCCGAGAAACGTATGGTGATAATTGAAAATATTCTATCATCATCCGACAAAAATGCGATCGCACAGATCACGGAACGCATACGCACTCAAAAAATCCCCGAATCCAACATCGCTGTCTTCTATCAGTCTGAGGCACTATCCAAAGTCAAAGAAGCCAAAGAATTGGACACCATACTCCAAAAAGAACAATACGCCAAGCATTTTGATGCTCTCACCGGTACCCAACTGGGCAATTGGATAAACAATGAAGTCAAAAATCGTGGCGGCAAAATATCCAGTGCCGCTACCCAATATCTTACCACCAACGTCGCCGGTGATATGTGGCACCTAAACACACTAATCGATCAGCTAGTGGCCTACAAAAAAACTGAAATCCAAACCGCCGACGTACAATTGTTTCTGGACGAAAAAATCGACGACAATATTTTCAATCTCACCGATGCTATTATTGCCGGCAACCACAAATTGGCATTCAAACTACTCGCCGGCCAACGCAAACTGGGCGCGGAAGATATGCAAATTTTTGGGACTATTCTTTGGCAGTTTCGCGTACTCATGTCAATGCGTGATTTATTTGAACGTTTCGACAGCAAAAGTGACGATATGGCCAAAACACTTAAACTCCATCCGTTTGTGGTAAAAAAGAATCTACCAATTGTCAAAAAATACACTTCCGCCAAATTAAAACGGGTTTATCATGAGCTACTCGACATCGACATCAAAACAAAAACCGGCCTCGCGGACCAGTCTTTGCTTTTGGATTTGTTTGTGGGAAAAATTTAATCTTTGATAGCACGTACTATATATAATAGGTGCACTATCTCTTTCAATTTCATATCGTTCCAATCGATTGACTGGCGATTTTCGATGACCAATTGCAAAAAATCCCTGGTCTGAATAGAAAAATCCGGCGCTTTTAAACTCATCAATTTACCTAGAACTTCGTCACCAGATAATGAAATAAAGTTTTCAATTTCTTCTTTCACACGCTGCAGAGAAGTGTTAACTTCCGCCTCACAAGAACTCAAGCTTTTATTAGCAGTTTTAATGTCGACGACTTGATCAAACTCATAACCGGACACACCATGGCTGGCATCAGCTTTCGCGGCATTAAAACAATAAGTCTCATATTCACCTTTAGGATTGATGAATGTGACACGATTGCGCCCAGCATGTTTTGATGCAATCGATGCACCATCGGCCACTCCACGTAATTTATCAAAAAACGGCTTACGAAACGCGCCACTCTCGGCACAACCGATACTTAAGCTGACGTGACTTTCTTTTTCATTTGGATCATTCGGATCTTTTTTCCACGCAACATCACGATAAATAAGCTCGGACACACGCGACAGTACCTTGAGAGTTTCCTTAACTACCTGTTCGCGCTCTTGTAACTTAACATGATTTAAAAACAACACAAATTCATCTCCGCCAATTCGACAAGCGCGATCATCCGGGCGCAAATGTGTCAGCAAGATCTTCCCGATCTGGCCGAGTAACAAATCGGCACGATCGTGCCCAATAGTGTCATTGATAATTTTAAACTTATCCAAATCAAATGCCACTACTACAACTTCTTCATTTGGCGATAAATACTCCATGGCCAATTCGTAAAATTCGCGAAAGGCGGCAATCTTCACTAATCCGGATATAGAATCAATTTCACCCTCTTCTTCAACACGCTGTATCACCGTATTAAAATCAGCGGCCAAATCTGGCAAAGCATTCATTTCGGTAGTTAATTGAAAAAGGCGTGACTGTTTTTCTTCTGCAGATAAACTTGTATCTTTCTCAATAGTCGCCAATCGCCTGGTTAAACGGTCGCTAATTTTGGTAGATAAAGCACCTAAACGAGATGTCTCTTTGCGTTGTATACGTCTACGACTCAACTCATCCGAACTTTGACCTAACTCTTCTGCGTTAGGTATGGACCCACCTTCTCCACGATTCATAATCATATAAAATATAAATAAAATAGACTCAATTATGAGTCTATTTTAGATTATTTATTTCTTTTTCGCAAGCGCATTCACCTTTTTCATCAGTCGAGACAGACGGCGAGCGGCGGTATTTTTTTTGATAGTACCGTGTTTGGCAGCTTTGTCGAGAGCCTTCTGAGCGGCTTGGGCCAACTTTTTGGCTTCTTCAAAAGAAGTGGCTTTGGCGGCTTTTTTGATGCCTTCGCGGAATTTGGTCTTATAATCCAAATTGAGGGCAGCACGACGTTTCACTTGGCGGAGCGCCTTTGCGGCAGCGGCTTTATTTGGCATAGTATATATAATTATTGGTAAATTGTGTGAGCGAGGCGCCGCGTGTTTCGTGGACATTTGGCGACTTCACAATCTATCTTTTAAGTGAGAACATATTAACATTTTTTGATCCAAAAGTCAAGATCTACTCATCTTCCATGTTCGGCTTTTCGAGTAGCACCGGTTCAATGCCGCGCTCGCTATCGGTGATACGAACCACGTCTTTATCGATTTTGTTTAATTCTTTATACGCTGTATTATACGAATTTACCGTGGTTTCCAAATTCTTACCAAGCTTTTTAAAATATTCATCATAAGCCAAAACATGTTTACCCAACTCTTCCACACGTTTGCGAATCTCTACTGCCGACTCTTCTATTTTCATCGCACGGAGCCCTTGCAACACAGTTTGTAAATAAGCCAAAAACGAAGTGGGCGAGACAATAATTACATGCTTTTGTTTGAACGCATACTCAATCAAATCTTGGGTATTTATTTTCACCGCGCCTACTTTGTTGATGAGCAAATCATAATATATCCCCTCGGCCGGAATAAACATAAACGCGAAATCCATCGTGTTTTCTTTGGGTTTGATATATTTACTGGTTTCATCAATACGATTTTTCAAATCTTGTTTGAAATCTTTTTCCAACTGCTCATGACGGACCGGATCCTTTTCTTCAATCACACGGTTGTAATTCTCCAAAGAGAATTTGGAGTCAACTGGTATGATTTTATCTTTTACAAATACTACCGCATCTACGATATCACCGTCAGAAAATTTGTATTGCATCTGGTAACTCCCGGGTGGCAACACATTTTTCAAAACATTTTCCAAATAATATTCGCCCAAAATGCCGCGATGCTTGGGGTTTTGTAATGTTTCCTCAAGGCGAGCCAACTGATCGGTGAAGCCCATCACCTGCCGATTGGTCTCGTCCAGTTTGGTCAGACGTTCGGTGACGTCCGAAATAATTTTCGCACTTTGTCCAAATTGTGATTGAATCGTTTTGTGTAAATTTAACTGAGTGTCATTCATCACCTTGTTAGTGTCAGATAATTTCTGATCCATAGTACGCGAAATTTCGTTGAGTTGATTCTGTAACATCAGAAACAAATTCTGTTCATCCGCTTTGGGTTTGGTCGATGCACTTAACTTTTTATACAACAAAAATATCCCCACCAGAAGTCCGGCAGACAACAGAACAAAAAAAGCCAATAGTAATGAAAATGTTTGCATAACAATATCCCAAAAATAAGTGATTTTATCAAAAACAAGTAGTTACATTATAACACTTTCCAAACTAAAAGCCCAGCAAGATTGTTGCACAACTTCATCAAAATAAGTCTCGGCACCATTGACAAAATCATTAATATATGGTATAGTATATATACTAAATACTATACTATGTACCAAGAAACAAAACTAACACCCCAACAAACTCGAATTTTTGACTTCGTTAAGCAAAAAAAAGAAGTAAGCGCCAAGTCTATTATTGAATTCCTTGGAACGACAGAAGCAGCGGTGTTTCGCCATTTGAAGGCGCTGGTAGAGATCGGTGCCCTATCCAAAACAGGCACCCCGCCCAAAGTTTTTTATTTTATTAGCCCCAAAAACGACCTACCGACAACCAGCGACCTACCACTGGAAACAAATGATGTTATTGAAAAAAATTTCTTTCTCATCACACCGCAAGGCGCTATTATTGAGGGCATATCGGCCTTTGCACGTTGGTGCGCGGATCGCGGATTGGATCTAGCCAAGACTGCCGCGGAATATATCACGGTTCGAAAAAAAAATGAATCATTTCGTCAAAACGGGCTGATAAATGGCCAAGAAAAATTTGCCAACACTTTTACACCAAATTTTTTGGACGAAATTTATTATTTGGATTTTTATTCATACGAACGTTTCGGCAAAACCAAGTTGGGCTCTCTACTACTACACGCCAAACAAGCGCAGAACAAAAAACTGATCGCGCAAATTGCTGAGATGGTTCGACCGCGCATAACCAAATTGATTATCGACAAAAAAATCGACGCGGTAGGTTTTATACCGCCGACTATTACGCGTAAAGTGCAATTTCAAAAAGAATTGGAACGAATACTGCGCCTACCTGTACCCAGAATCAATCTCGTAAAAACTAAAAACGCGGTGGCAGTCGCGCAAAAATCTCTGTCGAAGTTGGAAGACAGAGTGGCCAACGCGCGCGCGACGATATTTGTGGACGATCGCGCCCGATATCGCAATATACTACTAATAGACGACGCGGTCGGATCGGGAGCGACGTTCAACGAAACTGCGCGTAAGATAAAAGAAAGCGGCGTAGCCAGCGGCCAAGTGATCGGGCTCGCCATCACTGGAAGTTTCAAAGGGTTTGACGTAATTAGTGAAGCGTAAATATATATAATAAAACAAAAAAGCCCGGGCGAGTGCGCGCCGGGCGAACAGTTTTTCGACATGTTTAGGTCAGTAATCATCTGCACTTTCTCGGCCTTCCAGTATTTTTCCTCGGAGCAGGGGTAATATGGAACGCTTCATCGAAAGTGAGATTGTGCTTTTTTTGATAACGTCGAATATGCTCGGCGCAGGCGTGGCACACCATTTCTCCATTCGGACCGCGATGTTTGGCGACCTCGCTTTTATCACACCACGGCATCGAGCACTGTTCCATCTCGCCTGGTTGCGGAATCGATCCTTTGACACCTTCTTTGGCAAGATCTTGCCATTCAAGGTCTTGGTAACGTGTTCGTTTCGCAAGGTGTTTGAGATGTTTCCTGCACGCGCCGCAGGCATATAACCCATCCACTACCAACGCCTCAGCATCAGCTTCGATTTCTTTGTCACACCACGACAGACAACAACGAACAATTCTGGGCGGTTCTGGCTTCCATCCTTTTGGTTTGAGATTGTGGAAAGCATCTTCGAGAGACATACCGTCCCTCTTCGAATGTTCCCATACAGTTTCGTAGCAATTTCTGCATACATGGAATAAGCCAATGGTCCTGCGCACTTTTGGACCGGCGTTTTCCGGCAGTTCTGTCCCACACCCTTCTCTGGCACATTTGGTAGCAATGCGCGGCAGCGGCCGTCGCGGTGGCGCCACCCCCTTATCAAACAGCTCGCCCATCGTTTCTCCTGTTTCCTTAGATTTTTCCCAGAGGTACTGATAACAACTCGCACACAGTTCAACGCCGTTGATTTTGCGACTGGGCTTTCCAACTGCTTTTGCTGTCGGTTTACCGCACATATGCGCTCCGCAGATTTTATCCATGGTATTTCTCCCATCTTTTTTTTAATGAGCCACGCCGCCACTGTAGCGACTGGATAGTATAACATAAAACGGAATTGTTGTCAAGTGTTATTCGTCATTTTGCTGAAATAGGCCAATATTTGTCTATTTCCTACAGTTAGCGGAATATCTACACTTGACAAAAACAAATTATTTTGGTATAATAGATAATGACGACTAAACTTCGTCACTATCTATAAATTTCACCTATTTTATGGACATCCAAAACACTCTACACAAACTAGGCCTAAAAAACCATCAGTCCACTGTATACTTCGCTCTACTCCAAATGGGATCAGGCAATATTATGGACATTGCCAAACGCGCCGGGCTCAAACGTACCACCACATACAGCATTTTAGACGGGTTGGTACACAAGGGCTTTGTGTCTTTACACAAAAAGGGCGCCCATCGTGAATACACAGCCGAGAACCCGCGCAAGCTGCCGGAAATTTTGGATATCGAAATCCAAAAAACTAAACAACGACAGCAAAATTTTATTGACGCTCTGCCGGAATTATTGTCGTTTTACAATGCAAGCGCAACCAAACCAGCCATAAAATATTTTGAAGGCATGGAGGGTATGAAACAAGTATTTAACGAAACGCTTCAACTCAATAAAGGCGAGGAAATATTGGCGTACTCTTCGGCTGAATCGATTCATGAGTATTTAGGTGACGATTATGTTAAATTTTATTTATCCGAACGCGTGCGTAAAGGCATAATCCAACGAGCTATCGCCGAAGATTCATCTGCCGCTCGACGGCACCAAAAACACGACAAACAAGAACTGCGTATCACCCGATTGGTAGATAAAAAACGCTTTCCATTTACCAATGAAATAAATATTTTCCGCAACAAGATTATTATCATGTCTTACGCGGATTTGTTGGGTGTTATTATTGAAAGCGACAACATCGCCAAAACCCAAAAAGCCATTTTTGAATTGGCGTGGATAGGGGCAAAGAATATATAAAATTGACTAAATAAGATTTTCTAATATAATACAGAACAATCGCCCCCATAGTTCAACGGATAGAACAGGCCCGTCCTAAGGGCAAAATGTGTGTTCAATTCATGCTGGGGGCACAAAGCAAATCAAACAACGGCGTATGCATGTACCTGTATAAACCGTTGTTTTTTGTTTTGATTAATTACCAAATATCTTGACAAAACGACGCAATAATGCTATTTTAATACACTGCACTGCTACATGCAGTACGAAAAACCAAAAACTGTAACAGGAGGAGGACCGAAATGCCGAACCCGCAAGAAACCAAGAAGTTATTTGACGCCATTCGCATACTCAATCGCTGCGTGGGCCCGCAAGGCGTGTGGGCCGACCCCAGACGGTACAAGTACACCTGCTGGACACGAGACTTTGCGTTGGCAATCCAGCGCACACTCTACCTGCTCGGGCTACCCCACGTCGCCCGTGCGCACATGGAGTCGCTCCGCCAACTGCAACGTCCCGATGGACGCATCCCCATCCTTTTCCTCGACAACGAGACGGAATGGGTGCGAAAAAAGGAAGGCGAGGCGCGGCAAAAAGGCCGTGAGTCGTTCATGCTCCGGCGCTACAAAGAGGGTGAACTCTGGGACCTTACGCCTGGCACCAAAGACAGCGAACTGATGTATCTGTTCGCATTGGCCCAAGATGATGGTTTGTACCTGCCGCGGAACGAGTTCGACGACTCGGCCCAAGCGGCCGGCGTCTACATCTCGCAAAACCTGCTGCGCAAAGACGGCTTGATCGTGGGCTGCGACTGGCGCGATACCATGGATGTGCAATTCGCGAACACGCCTCTGCTGTCCAACAACGCCATCCTGCACGATGTGTTGCGCATGACGCACAACTACGAACGCGCCGCCAAGTTGCGGACGGAAATCAATCGCCAGTTTTGGCGCAACGGCATACTCCTGGACCACCCCGAATCGGACCGCTTCGACCCACTGGGCGCGTCGCTCGCGGTGCTCTTTGGTCTGATCGAGCCGGAGAACTACCCGAACGTGATCAGGGGCTACCAATCGGTGGACACCCAGCACGGCGTCACCATTAAGTGTCGCCACAACCCGTACCAGCCGGAAGAGGCGGACATCATCGAAGCTACCGATGGCGAAGTGGTCTGGCCGTTCGTGGTCGGATTCTCGGTTTTGGCTCTCGCCGAAATCCCCGACCCGGTCGCTCAACAACTGGCCCGGGAGCAGTATCAGAAACTCGTGAATCTCGACGGACTCTACGAGTGGTACGACCCCAACACCGGCAAGGGCTATGGCGCTACCGAACAATTGTGGAGCGCCTGCATGTTCATTCGAGCTTTCCACCGGATGCACTCCGGCATGAAAAGCTACTAAACCAAGACCAGTTCTTTCACACCTCCCCCGCTCGGGGGAGGCTTTTTTATCTTGACAAAACTACCAACTCTGCTAATATAGCGAGCTCTTTGAAAACCTAAGATATACATACCCATTACCGATAGAGAGGAAACGTCATGACCACAACCAACCCCGATCTGGTGGCGGATGCCATCCAAGCGGTGGCACTACTAAGCGTACGCAAACCAACTGAACTCAAATATGCGTGCAGCCTCGCTGCCGCACTTTACGTGCCGATCAAAATTTTCGTGGGCGGAGGCAGTTTGCCTCATACCATCGAAAATCATCAGAAGCTTCTGCGTTTACAGTCGAAAAGATTGCAAACCGCGGTTCCCGGTATTCGAATCATCGACAGTTTGGTGGACCAACCTGGGCTGGTGATTGTGGGCAACTCAATTACCCGCAAAGAAACCTCGGGCCATTCGCATCACCGACTGATAATGATGGCTCCGCACGAAGAGGCGGAGTTCGACAGCTTCAATCGGCGAAAAATTTTGGTACCGTTCGGTCAGCCGGAGACCACGCTCAAAGAGTTGTATCCGGCGCTTCACATCGCCAAGAAGACCAACGCCAAAATTGTTCTGTACCACACTACCAGACCGGATCCCAAGCTCGTCGTAGACGAACATACCAATTGGTTCAAACACATGGTCACCAATGCCAGCAATGCTTTGGAGCAGTCTGCTCAAACCTGCAACGACCATGGGGTCGCGTACGAGGTAGAAGTGACTTCGGTGTATCCGCGTGAAATCGCCGAAGGAATTGCCGACGCGGCCTACAAACACGACTGTCACTTGATTGTGATGGCGGTAGCGGACGACGTGGTGTTTGGCAGCCACACCATCCAAGTGCTCGATTATGCCCCCATCCCCACGCTTATCGTGGCCTAAAAGGAGGCACGCATGAAACAACACACCAAAAAAATAATCTCACCCTGGACGGTAATGACAGTCGCCGGCCTGATGTACATCATCAAGTGGGCAGCCAAAATCATCGTCGGCGGCTGGGTCAATTCACCGGCGATCATCGCTGACGCCTACCACAACTTGGCCGACATGATTGAAGTCGGCCTCGTAATGTTCTTCGGAATTTACTTGGGCAACAAACCCAAATCCGAAGAATATCCGATGGGCCGCAAACGCATCGAGTCGCTTATGGTGCTCGGCATTGGCGGAGTGCTCACAATCGTCACTCTGGACACCATCCGGAAATCAGTCTCTGGACTAATTTCCTTGTGGCCATGGTTCGATGAAATCGTCAGACCAGTATTGCCAGCCTTTATTCTACCGCCGGTAGAAGGTGCTCTCATCACCCCCGCCGCGTTTATCGCCGTGGTAGCCACAGTTGGTATTAGCGCCATCATGTCCATGGCGGTGGGTCGCTACGAAATTTTCGGCGGCAAAAAAGCTGGCATGCCCAGCCTCATCGCCGACGGCAAAGAGACCATTAGCGACGGCTGGATCGAAATCGCCAGCTTCGGCGGTTTCATGGCCAAGTTTAGCCTGCTGTACACGCTAGGCAACCAATTCCCCATCGCGGTATACATCGTCGGATCGCTAATTGAATACGGCTTGGGAATAATGGTCGCAGTGATCGTGGCGCGCACAGCGATTGAATTGCTTGGCAATGCCTTCGCGGTATTGCTGGCACGTTCGATCGGCACCGAACACGTGGACGCGATTCGCCGATTGGCCTTGCGGGTACAGGGCGTACGCAAAGTGAAAAAGTTGGTGACGTTTTCAGATGGCCACACGGCCACCTGCATTATCACCATCGAGACATCTACCAGCAGCGAAGCTCACCGACCGATGCGACGTGCTCTGCGCCACAGCATCAGCCAGTATCTGCAGCAGCACGACTTCTTGGGACAAGAAGTCCACGTCGAGATGAGTAGGCCCGAACCGGTCTTTATCCGCGAAGCCCAAGCAATCGTGGCCAACGGTGACGGTTCCGAGATGAACGCCATCACCTTGCTTGACGCGACCCATCTGCGTATCTACGACATGAACGCGGACCACGTCCGCACGCGAGCGGTAGACGTGCCGATTGCCGGCATGACGCTGGACGAGATTGTACAAAAATTGTACAGCAAGGGGGTGAGCAAAGCTTGGGTATTTCTAGGTACCGATGCGGAACGCAGCGCCTTGTTGCGCATGGGTATCGGTTATGAATTAAACACACTACTTCGGCCTTACATACCCTCGCGGGTTGTGAGCCCGAACATCTGACACAAGAGGTCGTCGGGGTTATCCCGGCGACCTCTATTTTATTTATACACAAATATGAATATTCAAATACATTGACAAATCAAAGCAATTTTGATAGAGTCACCCTAGCCAGAGTCACTATTGCAATATAGGGTTGCGATAGTAGGACCAATTTGCACTTTCAAGAAAGGAACAGCCATGCCACACAAAGAAGTTATTTTTACTGACAAAGCCCCCGCACCGATCGGGCCGTATTCACAAGCAACTCGGTTCGGAGAATTGTTTCTGGTCTCCGGCCAGATCCCCGTCGATCCTTCGAGCGGAAAGATTGTGGAGGGCGGTATCGTTGAACAAACGATACGCGTCATGGAAAACATCGGTGCCATATTAGCCACCCAAGCGGTGGGCTTCCAGCACGTCTTGGAAACCACCATCTTCTTAGCAGATATGGCGGACTTCAAGGCCGTCAACGAGGTTTACGGTAAGTACTTTACCGGCGAATTTCCCGCTCGCGCCACCGTCCAGGTGGCGAAGTTACCACTCGATGTTCGTGTCGAAATCAAGGTCATGGCCGGCATTCCTTCCGCGCCGCCGACTACACCCACTGTTTAATGCATAATGTGGTAAGTCCGCCTGCCCCGTCCAACCGTAAGGTTGGACGGGGCTTTTTTATTCTGGTTCTACTTGTCATTGCCGTCAATAAAAAACTCCGCTAATTAAGCGAAGTTTTTTATCTGAGCGGGCGACGGGAGTCGAACCCGTGTCACCAGTTTGGAAAACTGGGATAATAGCCGTTATATGA
>CAYXJO010000001.1:98056-144454 GCA_964465205.1 uncultured Gammaproteobacteria bacterium | reverse complement strand
TATTTGTATAACTGCTTGTCGTACAAAAAAGACTGTCATTACTGACAATCTTTTCCTGTTAAATCATTCAATTTATTTCTTAAATCTACGGTTCCATTAACTAATTTCTGATATTCTTCGCTTTCCATAAATTTCCTAATTTCTTCAACATTATATGTTTTTTTAGTTCCCTCAATTTGTGTATTTATTAATCCTTGCCCCACAACCTTTTCAAAATTGTGTCTTGAAATTTCCAACATTTTCATTGCCTGAGCACCATTAACAATTGAACTATTTTCAGTTTGTATATTTTTAATCTTCATATTTAATTCCCCCCTGTCTTATTGTTCGTTCGCACTTTTACCACTTTTAACCCATTCATCGAGTTCTGATTTTTTAAACTTCCATTGTTTTCCTATTTTATGAGCAGGCAATTCTAGTTTTGTTTTTATCCAAGTTCTTAGAGTAACTACTTTTATTCCTAAATATTCAGCAGCCTCTTCTATACTAATATAACTATCATCTAATCCATTCATCATAAAAATTCCTCCTCTATGCTTTATTACAATTACATATCAAGTATACACTTAATCTTCGTAATTTTCAAGTTGTTTTATGATATTTGTTTATATTTATTACATATTTGTTCATATCATATTTATTCTCTTCTTAGAGTCATTTATAAAGTCAATTAACAAAAATTGGTATACTAAAATTATTTCATAACATTTTTTTCAAAAGGGTAACATATAAAAATTTCACTATTAGACTTTTTACCTTTTATCGCATTTCAAATTATTTTAGAGCACAAAAAAATAGCTTTTCCTAAATCTTCTAAAATTTAGAAAAGGCTATATTTCTATTGAAATCAAAGGCTTTTGTACAAATAAATGGCTTAATCTTTGTATCATAATTGGAGTTGTTTGGTCATAAACTTTGTTCACTTCTTTTTTTCCTACTGTTGTAATTTCCGCAAGCAGTTGACTGACTTCTTGTGGTGTAAAAAATTCACCACCAGATTTTCCAGAATTTGAAGCATACATAGTCATCAAAAATTCATAAGCATCACCAAAAGCATCTATAGTATTGTCAGCATAATTACCCAGACGAAGATCACCAATTGCTTCTAATAACTTAGTAAGTTTTTGATTTCTTTTTTCTACGTTACTACCCAATTTATTAGAATTCACATCTAAATCATCAAACAGACCACGCAAATCATCTTCACTATCAGAACCTTTAGCAGAATTTTCAATATTACGAAATATATTTGCAAGCGTTTCGTTTAAATTGGCATCATTACGAGCATTTTTGCAAACATTTACAAATAATTCACTTGGAAGTATATAAAATCCCTTTTCTTTCACGGTATCAGCTCGACCAAATTCTGCCTCTTTGTCAGAAAGAGTTGAGTAATCAAAATCTTTATTACCAGAACGCCTTTCGTCAGCATTGATATAATTGGTTAAGTTTTCACTAATAAAACGATAAAAAAGCATTCCCAAAACATACTGCTTGAAATCCCAACCATCAATACTCCCACGCAAATCATTCGCAATCTGCCAAATAGCACGATGCAATTCTGCTCGTTCTTGTTCTTTGGTTGTATTTAATGTCATTTCTTTAGTTGTCATATGTTTTTATTTAATTAAGTCTTCAACCCCAACGTCTAAAGCTTTCGCAATTTTCTGCAATGTTTCAATAGTGGGGTTTTGAGTGTCATCAAGTTCCAACTTGGCAATGGTGTTCAAAGAAATATCAGCAAGTTTAGAAAGCCTATCTTGAGATATTCCTTTTCGTTCCCTTAGCTTGCGGATATTTTTACTGATTGTAGACATATTCATTTTTACTAAAATATATTGATTATATTATACACCTTATCCAAAATTATACAAAAAAACGTCCTTTTTAAAGAACGCCTTTTTGACAAGGACAATGGGATTCGAACCACTCGGGTCGCCCATTTCTCTATATAAAATGGGTCTATCCGATACTAAATTGTCCTGGCGGAGAGGGAGGGATTCGAACCCTCGGTACGGTTTTAAGGCCGTACAACACATTAGCAGTGTGCCGCTTTAGACCAACTCAGCCACCTCTCCAGATGTAGAAACATTCTACCAGAAATGGTAAAATAGTCAATGTGTAAACAACTAATTTGCGACCAATGAAAAAAATCGTCTACGCCAGTCTAATTCTATTGTGCCTTTGCGCCATCTTGGCCACCATATCCAATCATTTTGATTTTGATTTTGGTTGGCATTTAGAATTTGGTAAAAACGCAGAAACAACCGGCAGCTTCCCCTATTACGACACTCATACTTATACTTTTTTTGGTCAAAATTGGACCAATCACGAATGGGGCAATGATTTGCTGGTGTGGCAAATTTACAAAAACTGGGGATACCGACCATTGCTCATAATTATTACTCTGGTTATTTTGGGTGCGTTTTTATTGACACAAAAGATCTTTGCCACCCGTCTACACAGCGTGCACCTAATCGTCACCGCTATACTTCTATGGTCAATGCAACACATTTTGGTAATGCGCCCGGCGATGTATTCACTATTATTTTTCGCCGCGTTGTGGTGGACGCTGGAAAACATCACCAAACGCCCAACATATTATTTATGGCCACCATTAATCTGGGCATGGTCGGCGTTGCACGGTAGCTGGATTTTGGCATATATCGTAATCGCTATATACATACTGGGGAATATCATTAATTCGCTCGCAAACAAATACCAGCTGCAGTGGTATCGTCCTCAACAATCCTGGACGCGTAACACCTACATTAATGTATTCTTGTGGCTAATCCTCACATCTCTACTCATTGGTGTCAATCCCTATGGAATAAAAATTTTTCAGGAAGTACTGGGATATTTCTCACCCACTTATTTCAAAAGTCACACTACCGAATGGCTACCGAGTTATACTTATCCTGTATTTTGGCCATCACTCATCATAATTGCACCGGCGGCAGTCCTCATATTTGCTGCCTGGCGAAAAAAAATACTCACTTGGCCACAACTACTACTATTTGTCGCATTTCTGTATTCCGGCTGGCAATACAAGCGCAACATGATGTATTTCGCCCTAATTTGTCAACCATTATTTGCGGCTGGACTAATCTGGGCAACAGAAACCGCCAACCCTCTAGTACAAAAAATCAACCGACGCGTTCGCTTGGCTATTAGCGCCACTTTTGTATTACTTGTCGGATTAGTTATTATATTTTTAATTGCACGCATACAACTGGATAGAGACGTTTGGCAAAATCATAAATTGTTATCGCAATACGCCAGCTCGCCAGCAGCAATACAATTTCTCAAAAACACGCTACCCACCAATACTACCACCAAAGTATTTAATGAATTCAGTTGGGGTGGTTGTTTAATTTGGGAAGTACCTCAAGCGCTATTTTTCCTGGACGGCCGCGGCACCGCCACATGGAAGTTGCCGGGGCAAGACATCACTGCGTTGGAATTTTATCAAAATTTGGTATACAAACAACCCGATGGATTAAATTGGATAGAAAAAAGCGGCGCGCAATATATAATATTACAAAGAAGCAACGTGGGATTCTACCCACCAGATAAAATCAATAAGCTACTCTTCAGCTCGGCGGATTTCAAAGTGCAATTTGATACCACTCCTTCAAAATTGGAACAACAAATAAAAAACAGCCCCGATTGGGGGCTGGTATATTCCGATGCGACGGCCTTAATCTGGAAAAAACTATCCGCGCGCTAAAGTGATAGCCCACACTTCGCAGGCGCCGTGCGCCCTCAAAATTCGCGCACATTCTTCGGTAGTGGCGCCGGTGGTAAGCACATCATCAATTAACAAAACTTTTTTCATAGTTATGTTATCACCTTGCCAATCAAAGGCATTTTTCAAATTATTTAATCTTTCAGACCGCGCCAAATGCGCTTGGGGAGCAGTATAACGCGTGCGTTTCAAACTGACAGTATCCAAAACACAATTTAAATTGTGTTTTTTAATTTGTTCAAAAATAATTTGAGCTAATATTTCGGCTTGATTAAACCCGCGCTCCCGCCATCGGCGTGGGTGCAATGGGACCGGTACCACCAAAACTGATCCGGTGATAAAATCATCCGGCAAAACAGTCGACCAGTGTTCGACAATTAATTCACGCCACAGATCGGATATGTCTCGAGCAAAATGATATTTAAATTGTTTTATCAGCGTACCAATAGCATTGTGTTCGTCATAATGATACCAAGCGCGCGCCCCGGATAAGTGTGAAACACCACAACACCGTGGGCATATCGCCCCACCCATAGTCTTCATCGCACAGATCGGGCAAACAAAAATCGGATCAGTCGACACTACGCGGCGACATTTTTTGCACCACCACTCCCCCTCCACGCCGCATTGCACACATTCCACCGGAAACAATATTTCTTTTAAATAGAAAAATATTTTATTCCACATATCAAATATCCCACCATTTAATATAGTGGGATAGTCAAAAACTAATCTTTGTCTCAAATAAATTATTTAACTTCGAATTTGTTTACCAACCAATTCTCGCCCACCTTCATCATTTCTACTTGATAATTCTTTTGAATTTGTTGCGTAGTGCCATTACGATTTTCGTCGCGCAAAGCGAAAATAGCCACCAACGCGCTATCATCTTTCCATTCGGTTAACTCCATCGTAGCGACCTGGGTGGTCACCGCCAAAGTACTGGTACCACTACTACGACCTATATTCACACTGATTCTCTTCCACAAACTATCCGTTACCAACTCTTGCACATCTTTGATATTTTGCCATTCATTGCCATTGGAAAAAGAGTTATAACGTTCGATGAACAAACGCGCCAATTGTTTTACGGCATTTTTTTGCGCGTCCAGAGTGGCCTGTGGACGAACTTTGAGCCCAGTCACCGGCGTAGGCATCGCATCGTTCAACGATACATTATTTACGGTTTGTCCCGTAGGGGTACCAGCACCATTATTGGCCGTATTCCATGTCGGCGCGACACCGTTAGTCGGTGCTTTATTCTTTGACAATACAATAATAATCAAAGATACACCCAAAACCAACAAAATAATAATGGACACAAACACGAAAATCCTGGATCGTAAAGTAAACATAAAAAATTAAAAAATATTAAGCAAATTAACTACCCATATTTTTCTTTTCCAAATCTTTCTTGGCTTTTTCTTGTTCCAAAAGTTGTTGCGGGTTAGTAGTTACCAATTGATCCTCGGTATAAGAGGCCACGACTTTGATAGCCGCATGTTTGAGGCCGGCAAAAAATATTCCCTCGCCCGGGCCACTTTCCAACAATAAATATTTTTCGCTATCAGTAAGTAAAAATACTTTCTGCAACAAATCTACCGAGGCTGGCGACTGTTTGAGCAAAATTTGTAGAGCCGAATTGGTCACGATAGCCTGGCCGTATTGCGAACGCAAAAAGTCGTTCACATCCTGAGTGATTGTAGTGACCCCCAGATAATATTTACGACAGCGTTTGACCAAAGCAAAAATAAAACGTGCGCTGTCTTCGTGTTGCATGAGCCACCACGCTTCGTCGATTACCAATATGCGTTTTTTGCGCTCCGAACGCACTACGTTCCAAATATGATTGACAATGGTATAAACACCCAATGGACGTAATTCGTCTTCCAAATCGCGCACTGAAAATACTACCAACTGATTTTTCATATCCACATTGGTAGGTGAAGTAAACAGACCAGCGAAAGTCCCTTCGGTAAATTTTTTCAGCTTCAGCACCAACTCTTCGGAGCCAGTCATGCCCTCCAAAATTTCTTGTAAATCCAACATGGTGGGTGGCTTTACCGTGGCCAGATCACAATCGGGCGTAATATCCTTTTTGGCATAAGCCTCGATAAGCGCCCGATCAATAATAGAATCCTGTTCGGTAGTAAGACCGCCCAGCATAATGCGCAACAAACCTTTCACGGTAATAACCGCGCCACGAATAATATCATCCACCGAAACCTCTTTACCCATCGGCCGAGGCAAATCAAACGGATTTAACTTACTCTCCGAAGATAATGAAATATTAATATAAGTACCACCGACTGCATCGGAGAGATGTTTATACTCCATTTCCGGATCAATCACGATTACTTCTACGCCCATCATGAGACTGCGTAAAATTTCGAGCTTAATACAATAACTCTTGCCCGCACCGGAAGTGGCAAACACAATCATATTGGCATTTTGCAAAGAAAATCGGTCGAACAAAATTAGACTATTATTATGGCGATTGATACCGTACAAAATACCGTTGTCTGATGTCAGCTCAGCCGAAATAAAAGGAAAAGAAGCGGCAATGGGCGATGAATTCATAGCAAACCCAATCATTAACTCGTCGTTGCAGAGTGGCAAAGTAGAATTGAACCCCTGCTCCGCCTGATATAACACTTTACGACTATTGATCAATTTGGAACCAAAAATACTTTCGATATCGGCCGAAGTTTGTTCTAATTTTTCTTTGTCATCAGTATAAATCGTGACATAAAACGCAAATTGGAAAAAATGCTCCGTCCCCTGGGTGAGAGCATCGCGCAAACCTTCGATATCGCGCAAAGCCGTCTCGCGTAGCGGATCGCGCGGTGCGCCTTTTTCAATATCCGAACTGAGCTGCGCCTGCAGAGCACCCACTTTGTTTTTCAATTGTTTCAAAATAATCGCCGCTTTCACCGGATAAAAAAACATAGAAATGTCCATAGTAAGCGACAATCCGATAACCGGTGCACTCCAACCAATGGCAATATAGCGCGGATATGATGTGATAAATAATGTACGCGCAAAAGTAGTACCGAGCTGGACAAAGCTGGATTCTACCCGAAAAGCCGATGGAGCAATCAAATCACGAATAGTCACTACGCCTTGTCGAAAAACCTTTTCTTCTTCCAAGGTCACTAATTCTTGCGACTGTTCTTGTGCTAACTTACTTTTCTCTTGCTCCATTAAACTTTTGCTTTCTTGGGTTTCGCGAGATAAAGTTGTGGGTTTAAAAGCCATAGTATAAGATTAAGCTACTTCCAATTCCCGAGCAGTAACATCACCCAGTGGTTCGGTGAGGGCAATGTCGATATTATAAGTAGAATACATTAATTCAATTAACGACTGGGTATCTAACCGCACGACTGTCAGTCCCATACTGCGCAATCCCGAATCCACTTGACGCACACGCAAATCCAGATCGTATTTACGTCGTTTAAATTTTTCTTCTTTGAGCCGAAAAAAATTAGCCGGATTGAACACTTCACCAAGTCGAGTCCAAAAACTTTTTTGTTTGTTCGATGCCGGATCATATGGCACGACCACATAAAAATTTTTGCTCATTATCTCTCCCATTTCTACCAATTCAGATACGAAAGAACGATAATCCGCGATTTGCATGCGCAAAAGTTCATTGGTTTGCTCTCGTTCTTTTTTGGCCAAATCATCCAAATACGGCTGAATATGGAGTTGACGCGATTGCATGAGTATCTGCAAAGGGTGTTCCAAGCCATTCAAAAAAGAAACATAGGCGGACACCACCGCATTTTGCTCGTCTTCGTTTTTCAACGCGAAATTGATACTGGACACCATCAGCACCGCTCGCAAAGTACCATCTTTCATAATCATGGTATCTTGTTTGAATTCGGCTATCGGTAAATGCGCTTGTGTGGTGGGAAGTGCGTTCTTTTTGGCCGCCGCCTTTTTATTCTGCATATATCAGTATTTTATTCTTCAGGATTAAAATAACCGCCGGTATTCACCGTAAGAGATAAATCACGAATACGATTATAAGAAATTCGCTGTGTCGGTGCCACTGTTTCCGGCACGACAACTTTGCCCATTTTAATATACTCTTGTAATTGGGTATTGGTATATATTTTGTTCCAAATACGCAGACTGGGGCGTTTCACAGTTTGGACAATATTCAATAGAAAATAATGAAAAGCCTGACCATTAATTTTTACAAAAGCCAAAATCAAAGCCGAACCACCAATAACAACAACCAAAAAAATGAACAAAGTAATATCGGCCAATTTGTAACAAATAAAAAGTATGAGACCGGCTACCAAGACAATCAAAAACTGTCTGGTAGTAATTGGGCCAAAAATTTTGTCCTCAACATCGATAAATTGTGGCACGACAAACTGACGCATATATTATAAGAGTTCCTTCTCCATTGTGGCAAGTGCTTCGACCTCTTTGGGCTGGATGCGGTTCGGATCGGTGGTAACACCAGCCAAAGGTGCTTTCTGCGACAAAGCGGTAGCGACGGCATTCATATAATCCAAATATAACGGGCTAATATGCCAAGCTTCAAACGCTTCAAAATACCAAAGAATTGATTCGTCTTTTAGGTTGATAAATTTTTGCTTGAGCCGCGCAGCCGCCTCCATGGGGTTGGCAGACAAACGACGAAAGTCCACCAAGGAAAAATAGCGCACTTCATCAAGCGGACTCATGGTGGACGGACGGGATACAATGTCGTTTACTACCGGTCGATTGCCCGGAGGGGTCATGGGGCTGGAGGTAGGGCGCACAGGAATACTTGGTGCGGACGACGCGGCGGGCACAGGCTTTACTACTTCAGCCGAAGTAATCCGGGACACTGTTGGCAAAATTTCTTTCGGAACTTCAAGTGGGGTGGACGGCGTCACCTTTTCACTATGTACAAAAGTATTGTGTGGCATTGTATTTACCGGCGGTGGCGGGGTGATAAACTTTTGCGGCAACATATCTTCCATCACAAAATCATCTTTGCGCGGGGTGATTGTCTCTTCTTTCTTCAAACGAGCACGTTCACGAATATCCAAAACGCGAGTCATTATTTTGGCATCTGGAACAGCTGGTTTTTGGACAGGTACTGGCACAGTGGCCGGTCGCATGGATTGAACAGGTGCAGATTTTGCGGGTTGAGCAGGTGGTGTTACAGGCTTGGCCGGTGGAATTACAGCTGGCCGCGCTGGTGGTATGGCAACTGGACGAGGGGTGACCGGTGGAATCACTGGCTTAGGAGCCGGTGCTACCACTGGTTTGGCTGGTGGAATTACAAAACCTCCACTCACCTTTTTGGCGGTGGCACGACGTTTTTTCAGTTCCTCCAAAGTAATGTGTTCAAGTGTCCCATCTGGTTTTTTTACGACTACCATTGGTTGTGTCATAATTTATTCTTGCCAAACAAATTGTCCTTTGGCTTCATCCCAATATAACATCTCGGCAATTTTGGGATCATTGTATTTACGAGATAATTCATCCAATTTGGCGAATACGCCGTCGATATCTTCGTAGTTACCATCGGCGGATTTGCGGAATTGGGAGTTGATTTGGGTTTTTACACTTTTAACATCAGGAATCGACAATCTTTTTTCTGCCGAACTGGCTGCTTCAGATGATTTCACAGACAAATCTTCCGTTCGCTCTTCTTCGGGATATATGACACCGTCTACCACACTTTTAATATCGTCTGGCTCAACTGTCAAAAAAAACTCCAGCAAATCGACAAAGCGCTCCGTGGCAACATCGGGATCGATGGTAAAATATTTGTAAAACAACTCGTTTTGTTCACGCTTTGGAAACATCATCTGCTTCAATTTTGTACGAAATTCTGCCATTTGGATCGTATCATTATCATATGACATAATTAATTTCATTTGTTTTACCGCTTCTGCCACAGTCACTTCCTTGCCCTGCCAAGTACCAAGTATGGCTTCCGACCCTACAAAAGCGTCACGGACTTTGCTAAAAAGAGCCGTCATATCACTTGCTTCTGGCACACGTGCATTAAAATACCACATGACATTCTCCAAAACATCATAATCTAATAAAATTGCAACCGGTATCTGCCTCCGTATTGCTATATTTTCAAATTCTTCCGGCGAGACTCGGTTTAATACTCGCCAAGTGAGATTCACATACCAACGAAAATAACACAACAACAAAACCCTGTCTTCTACGCTGGACAACTGAGCAAAAACAGTTCTAAGACCGTCATAAACAAAATCACGTTGCACTGGATCTAAAATAGCTTTTTTATAATTCTGATCCACTACTTGTATCTCCTGTGGCGTTAATTGTCGTTGTACTTCTCTAATGTCCATACTAAATAATTGTACTAATTTTCAATATTTTAAGTTGGTTTTTTGTCTAAAACATCTTTAAGCCTCTTAGCCAACTTTTGATCACTTTGGGCAACCTTTTCGAGTTTGGCGGTAAGTTCCGTGATCGACGACTTAAATGCTGTGTATGCTTGATCGTCCTTTACCGCTCCTTTCACCGATGCGATACCTCTTACCAAAGATTCAAAATTGCCAATATTCACAGTAGCGTCATTCCAAGAAGCCTTAAATGACTGGTCTTTATCATCAGACAGAGCACGTGAGTCTTTACCTTTGTAATAAACTCCCAAATCTTTGATGCCGCGCTCCGAAAATCCTGCCAAGTTACCATTACGATCAATATTACCGAACGAGGTAACTTTATCAGCATTCTTCACACGAGGCACCCAATACTTACTAAATGTTCTATCCGAATTATCTGGTTTGGTTTTCCAGCTAAAATCTAACTTACCAGTTATCGAATTTACATCTTCATTGATCAAGCCCAACTTCTTTAAATCGCCACCACCACCTGCTTTTTTGAGGTTCGCAGACAACATTTTTAGAGCTGCCTGTTGTTCATCTGGTGTCTTAAACGCCTTCTTCCATTTTTCAATAGCAGCTTGTTCACCTCCAGCTTCAACGTACGCGCCGGTATGCTGCGTCAACAAAGCCCGCAAACGATTATCGTCATCTATCACACCGCCGTTTGGTTCTTTTTTGTACCAATCAGTATTTTGTAGCGATCTTATGGTAGAATCGCGAGATGATTCCGCGTCTACACTACTATTGTAACTCGCCAAGGCAGTTTTTTGGCGAAGCTTCTTATTGAATTCATCTGTACCCTGTACCAATTGAGCCATCTCCTTAGTTAATTGTTCCTCCAAAGCCATGCGTTCGGTATAATTCAAGTTGCTATATAAATCATTATCTACCTTAATTCTTTGATTGGCGGCTTGACTACGAACCGCATTGGCTTTCACAACATTGCCTCCATCTTCATAAGCTTGGGCCTTGCTGTAAAGCAGCTGCTGGTCCCTTTCTAATTTCTCTTCTTCGCCCAAAACCTGATAAGAAGCCGCACTTTGTTGGCGAGCATAAAACGGATTTGCATTACGCAAAGCCTGTTCTGCAGCCTTACGTTTATCATTAGAACTATTATATAAATCATTTGCTGTTGCCCTTGTGTCTTTAGCTTTCTGACTCAAAGTATCATAAGTTTCTCCTCTAGCACGCAAAGCTGCCATACTTTTTAACTGATCCATGATTTCCTGATTTTCTGCTAAATCATCTTCCGAAAGTTCCTCTGGTTCACTACCTGGTGCAGCAGGCGCTACCTGATGTAACTTTGATTGCAATTCACGCACTTTTATATCATAATCCTTCATCATCTCAGCCTGTTGCGCCAACGCTTGGCTCTCGCCCAAAACTTCATCCCCATAAGCCTTTTCTTCATCTGCCTCCTGCATACCGTCGTTATAACCAGACTCCTTTTTGCCATTTTCTAACAAAGTAGCAATCTCTCGCAACACGTCATACTCTCTCTTTCTGGCCAACTTGTCTTCGATTTGTTTACCTGCTTGTTGTGCTGCTATCATATTTTTATCAGTAGCCTGATAACTAATTGCCGCCTTGGTTGTGCCGGTCGCTAATTGCTCTTTTGCTATACCACCAACCAACTTTTGAGCGGCATCAAAAGTACCCTTAAACACTTCTGCTTGGGCAGCCATATTTTCTGCATTAAACATACCTTGTAACAAACTATTCTTCTCGGCATGTTTTTCTAATGCCTTATTAGCCTCGTTCAACTCAATATTTAATTGCACTTTCTCTTCGTCGGTCTTCGCATTCTTTAGCGCCTCCTGTTTTTGGTTAACAGTAGATAGTAAATTTTGGTATTGCGTCATTGCCTCTTGTCCACCGGCCGCTTTCATCATACCCACTCCCTGTACTACCCCCTCTGTACCCTCTCGTTGCTTAGTATAAATCGCTCCTTTGGCTTTTTCTGTCATACCCTTCTCCTGACGCCCGCCCATTCCAGTAGTTAAAGCTCTGGTAGAATACATCCTCATTATCGCGGCTTTGTCCTCTTCTGGTATGTCACCGCGCGCATCCAACGCCTTACTCATTTCTTCTTGGGTAATGTCGCGATTTTTTTCATTATCTAATATCTCTTTTTTCATGCTCTCCGGCAAAGTCTCACCCGCAGCTTCGCGTTCTTTCATCTCCGCTTTTACCTTTGCCATCGATTCTGCTTTCAATTGCGCCAACATTTGATCGCCAGTGGCAATATTCTTGCGTCTATTCGCTTCTTTGCCAGTTTTGATACCCATGCCGTGCGCTTCGATATCTTCCAAAGCCATGCTTTCGTCTAATTCGGCCTCGCCCCAATCGGTAGAACTAGTACTAAGTAATCTTTCATTTCTAGTTTTTTGCATTTCGGCACGCGCCTTTTGTTTTTCGTCTCTTTTGTTTAAATACGTGGTAGAGGCAGTCATGTTCATCCGTGCTTGTGCCAAACTTTTTCTCCAACCCGGTTTCATATCAGCAATCTTTTTAATTTTTTCACCGTCTTTTTCAATACCATACTCTCCAAGACCTAAATTTTTACCCAATGTTTTGCCAAACAAATCACCCTTGCGCCATCTCCTCTGAATACGCGAACCAACCGCACTCAGGCCGGTACGTTGCAGAGCCTGCTTGCCAACGAACCCTCCCACCGCGGCAGCGCCTTTCTTCCCCAAATCCATTCCTTTTTTCCCTGCCCACATGGCTGCGCTGGCACCAGATAGCATCATCATACTCTTCTTAGCAGCACCACTGATATTACTCATCGCGCCCGCCCCGGCACCGCCAATCTGCTGGCCCACCTTCACGCCGGCTAGGAGCATACCGATAGCAATAACAAAGCTGGACATGGTGTCCCACTGTAAAAAATCCGTAATACCACTGGACGGCGGCGCAACCCCTTGGTTGATGTCGCCTTGAGTCATAGGAAAGGCGCTACCACTAGCCACACTACTGTCTATATTTCCTCCGCTAATAGTCACCAGTGACAACCAAAAGAAAAACATGATAACGGGGCCCATGATCACATTGTTTATAAACTCACTCCACCACTGGCTGGCATATTTTTGTGTCTGCGGTAATACGCTAAGAAAAAACGCCAGCGGAGATAGTGTGATAAGCACCCAAAGCATGACCATGCGAGCTACAAAAATCAGAGCATATACCCCCAGAGTCACACACAACACCACCGCCATTATCAGTGTCATAATGTTGGTGGTCAATTGCTTCATAATATCCGTAGTATCTTCTGGGTCACCACCCGGAGACACTGACCACAACTTACCCAAATTAAAAGAATTGATAATATTGCTGGTAATCGCGCTCGCGACGCCATTTACAAATGTCATGGTGACGACTTGGGCCGCATCGATAATAAAAGCGCAAATTTGACGACTAAAATTCACCAATATTGCAGCCATGACAAATTTGGTGAGCATCTTTTTCCATTCGTAACTTTCCACACCAACAATTGTGGCAATCGCAATTATTAACAATGCTACCACCAAAAATATATTACCGATATCGCGCACCATCACCCAACCCACCTCAATAGCCTTGACGTCCAAATAATTATTATAACTGGCAATCTGAATAAGCAACCCAACAAAAAATGCCGCTAAACTAAAACAAATATCAGCCAAACCGCGCGCGATAAACGATACCGCCCCAACAAAAGCTGCTAGCGTTTTGTCGCCCAACCAACTAATAACACCGGCCGACGACGGAAAAACCAGTAATAAAAATCCCACCGCCGCAAACGCGATTACCAAAGTCAAACTAAACCACCCCAGTCGACGCGGACGCAGCCTTATTATTTCCCACAGGCGCGATAATTGTAATTTTAGCGTTTGCATAAGTGAGGTAAATATAGCCAAATTAATCCATCTCTTCTGGCGTCATATAGTAGAGTTCGTCGCCAGAATCAGAGCCGAGATTTTGATTTTTAGTGGATGCGGAATCCAAGCGCGGAATAACCACTACCACACCATTGTAATATACCCACGTCCCTCCATTTGGGGCGCAATTGAGATCCAATGTACCATTGTTATCACAATATACTTTTGTATTACTAATGGTACCCGTCATTTTCCCAGGGGCGCGGACCAAATTACCTTCGGATGATATACCCCAGTTATCCACCACCTGAATACGTGGGCGATAAAGACACACCACATCATCTGAATCTAAATTATACCTAGACGTGAGCTCATCATATATACCATTATCACACGTGCGGATATCACCTACTCGCATATATTTACGTATCTTGCCGTTGCGACGCCCGACGCTATCACAGGTAGCCATTTCATCGGCTGGTAAATTCGCCGGCGGATTACAATTGTAGTTGATTTGATATTCATAAGGCACGGCTTTACAACCTTTATCTTCATTAAAACCAAAATTGTTAAAATCTTCTGGTTTGAGCGATGTATGCCCATTATCAAAATACATTTGAAATTTATTATCGCAACGAGACAACAAATTGGGGAAGCTATTTTGGGAAATATCAGATTGAACGGACGGATCGGGATTATTGTAAGCATCCACCATAATACGTCTGATCGGCATTTGCGACGGATGAGCATAGGCAAAGAATCGCACCATCACCGAAGTGAATCCGCCTGCGCGTACGATATTACCAATCTTGCCATCGATGGTGAATTGGTTCAGTGTCGATTTCATAGTAGAAGTCGCGTCACAGTCTTTATCCGGATCAAAAGATTCCAAACTTCCTGGAGTTTCGTAACCCACACAACATCTACCACCCACCGCGCCATCACACCAAGCAGGTAGTACTGGTGGGTACACACCGGTGAGAGATTTGTTGTAATCAGTATAATCAGGATCATTCGCTACGGGAACAGTCGTTACTATCTGACTGGCGATAGAACTACCGTTAATCTCCTTGTATTTATATACTTGAGCAAACATACCATCGATTGGATGTGCCAAAGCTGTAATTGCTTGGTCACGCAAATTAGCTCCTTTGATAGTATTATACAAAATCGGGAGACCTGCTGTATAATTGTCTCGATTTGGATAACTTTCATCAGCGTCTGTACCTGTGTCATCGGGATAACTACTATATTTATAAAGACGCCCTGATTCCCCAATACGATCTGAATCATCTCCTAATTCACGCATAGTGCGCCAGGGCTCAAAGTGAGCTTTGGTTACTTTGTAACATTTTCTGGTATCTTCTGAAATCCACCGATATCTGGTTGGACTACCTAACGCCAAAGAAGCGCATTCTATCGCACCTTTATCTACAGTGTGCCACCTGTCATCGTATTTTTCCTCACAATGAGGCGCACTACCGATAGTCCAAGTAAAATCACTGGCACCACAATCAGTATTCAATCGCGGCCACGTAAAGTGACCATCTATATTTACTCGATCACTATTTGGTGTCAGACCCGGGGTCACCAATGTTGCACTATCGTCTGCCCTAGACGCTATCAAACCATAATCAGATACACTAAAACCCCTCTGACGATAATACCGATCATCGGCTGAACTGTTGTGTCCCAACATGGCATAATACAGCTCGGCCGGAGTGGGATTACCAACGAATCTCGTAGAGCTTCTAAACCAACCATCGTAATTATCACTACCCACCAAACGATACGCGACCGGTTTGTTGGGGAAAACAGCAGTTGGGCTTGAACGAGAAACTTGCGCCCACGATTTGCAGTAGCCGGGTTTGAGGTAGATAACAAAGAAATAATTAGAGGCCACATTACCATCACTTTGCGGACTATTTGACCAAGAGGCTCCTATCCCATCAAACTTTCCGTTAGAAAAATGAACTCGAAAAGTTAGGTAACTAATTTCATCAACAACGCCTTTAATACAAGAAATATTTAATTCTCTACCTAAAACATTAGGATGTTCACTGCCAACACCGCACAAATCAACGTTAGAATGGTTGTTACTCCAATCATCGTGACGCTCATATTGGCTTGCGTAGGCATTAGTAAAAGCAAAGTTTTGTATATCAAATACCGAATTACCATTTTGATTATTTTCTACTTTTTCCCAAATCCAATCTTTATCAGTTGTCCCAACTGTTTTTAGTTTAAAATTTGTATTAATAAATTCATAATCATTAGACTGCAATTCACCCGCGATCATTTGTTCGCCAACAAAAGAAATCACCATTGGTTGATTAAAAGAGTTATTAACGTGCTCCGTTGGAATATAATATACATCAATACTATTAATATCTTCCTTTTTAATGTTTAAACCAGTATTGTCTACACCTTGATTGCTGAAATTACTTGAATAGATGTTGCTAGAAAATTTATGATAATTTGTACTAAAATTAAACTTATCCGCATTACAATAGTCGCCGTGATAATCAGCATAATCAGTCTGTAAAACAAATCTACCCGCGTCAGCGCCGGCCAGAGCTCGTCCTTCTAAGTAATTTTCACCAGCAGTAGCTACTATCCACAAGTCTTCATTATTTTTACACTTATCCGAAGCTGACCAATCTTTTGTCTTTGCTACCACATTGCCAAGATTATCTGCTTTATGACCCATCCAAACTATTGCATTATTTGATTTTGTTAATACGGAAATCTTTCCATCAGCACGATCATATCTAATTTTAGGCACCCAATTCCGAGGAAGACCATCGGGCAATTCGACACCGACATCCAATCCGTAACGCGATTCTCCCGAACCTGTTACTCCTGAAAATGGTAAGGTAAGTAAATTATTGTAACGTTCTAAATTAATTTGAGTTGCTTTAAAATAATCTACATCGCGCCCCACCAATGGATCATTATACAAACACGCCCAGCTATCTGGATCTACCACATTGCGCGCTCTACCAGCATTGTCGTCATTGTGAAAAACATTTGCAGCGCCATTTACCACATCCAAAGGCCACCAAGCCAGACATTTGTACATATCATTACGGCCAGAATTAGCCGGGTCGGTAGAAAGAGCATAGGCATCTATTTTGCGACGAATATCGCGCTGTACGCAGTAACCTTGCCAACCCTTTACTAGTGTTTCTGTTTGTTTTTGTTCATAAGTGCCACCACCAGCCTCACAGGTTGCTTTATCGGCAGTACTACTGGCACTACCACCATTACAGTAAGAGTTGGGGCCATTCTCTGGTACGCCACCATTTTCAAAATACGGACGCGAGCAAAAATATGCATTACTGTTGGTATAACTAGTTTTATAGTAACTGCATCCTTTGTCATCGCCAATACTACAAATATTTGCATCAGAAAAAGCACTGCGCTTGGTAGAACATGTTTTTTTACCCGCCGCTAATTCTACCCAACTACCATTACCACTCTCACAAGCCGCAGTCGGAAATGGTGAGGTCTCTTCCGGATAGGCGCGACAATCAATTTTTTCTTTAAAGTTGGACAGTAAAGGTGCGCCACTACTGCGACGCGTACCGTCGATAGAATAATAACACACACCGCCTAGAGCTACGCCTAGATTATTTATTCCACACGCATCTCCGTTACCACTGGCACCTACTTCTATTTCGGGCTGAACAGACATGAGATAATAATTTTTGTCATTTTCATCCGGATTTTGTACCACATTCATGGCATATACCGGATACATGCCATAAAACGAATACCCCAAGTAATCGAGACCGCTCCAATTCACATTTCGATTTATATACATTCTTTTATCCAATAGCTCATTTGGCGACGGATGACTATCGCTGACTTGATTTACGCACTGATACAAACCACTACCAGAATCCTGCCGTACATTATTACATAATGTCAAACGAATACATTTGTCTTCGTCCACGCCGGTATCCGGATTTTTTGCGCGTTCGGATTCTGCACAGGTTAACCACTCACCACACGTACGATCGCGCACCGCTTTTATTACCAAAGTGGCGTCGTTTTTAGCCGGATTACCACTGGCTTTGGGCGGTACCGCCTGCGAATCGTGAAGCAAGCTCTCGGCATAAGTATCGGCCGTGTTCCATAATTTATTGGGATTATCCGCTTGATCCAACAATATACAGCCGGTCTTCAAACTAACGCCGGCATCACACATTTTTTGACGATCGCGTAATTTATTATTATCCAAGAAATAATACGATCTCTCCATACCAGAAGCAGTGCTGGTGTCATTGTGATCCACGTATTTGGTACAACCACTTTGATCCTGTGGGCACAAACCGACAAAATTATCATAGGTACTAGTACTACCATACGAGAATAATCCGTAATAATCATAACGGCGATAGTCTGGGTAACATGCCTGTTGCCCGATACCTACACATGTGGCCGCGGTGGTGCCGGAATTATTACAGCTAGAAGCATCTAGACAAAATTTATCTGGATTATTGGAACATACACCGACACCCTTCCAGAACCAACCGCGAATCGGCTGATTTGAATCGGAATCGCGCAGATCGGTTCGATATTCACACATCCTCTGCCCAATGGCCTCCGGATCTTTGAAGAAATAACTACCGTTGCCGGAACGGAAAGTACGACAACCCAATGCTTCTTTGGTACAAAGTGTTTTATCGTAATCAGAAGGAGTATTCTTGATAATTACATCTTGATAAGTCGGACCGATCGGTGTTGGTATCTCCAATCCGGCTTTCACACAACCCAAATCTGTTTGATTGCAAGTAGCCTCTTTGTTGGCTACCAAATATATTGGCGAAGAAGTGGAATTGTCGGCCGACACATATACTGTGGCTGCGCGCAGACCGCTATTTAGACTAGTGGAATAATAAGCGCCGATTACATCTACGTAACAACCATCTTTACCGTTTGGTACCGAACACGACGAAGTCACACCGCCGATATTTTTGGTTGCCACTTGACCGGACACACCGGTAATCCAATAATTATATAATTGTGGCCCTTCATCATCAGTGGTGTTGTAGGTATCCACCAAAGCAGTACAACCGATAGCCGATTCACGACAAAGATGTTCGAAATTGGTTAGATAAAATGATACCTGGTTAGGATTTTTGTATTCCTGACACCCTAGTGCTTCGCCTGGAAGATTATCATAAGGATTGCTGTCGCAAACTGCTGGTACGGAAAGTGAATTTTTGACCAAATAATATATATCATTTACCGCGACCAGTTTTACATTATCCAAATACACGAAACTACTCTGGGTGTTGGCCACGGTGAGTGACAATGGCGCATTGCTGCCGGGTATTATTCTCATTTGATAATATCTCCACTCGGTACCCAACACTGCTTTTGGGGCATTGATGTTATTTCCAATCCAACCCGAAATAGTAACTATCGGCGCGTTGTCTTGGTAGCTCTGACCTTTGGCCCAAAATGATAGGATATATATCTTGGATAAATCTACCGGGAATGTTTTCGAAGTAATAGTAGTCTGGCCAGATTGGGTAGCAAATACATACGAATGTCCGCCTACCTGAGTAGACTCACCGGATATGCGTGCGCCAGCCGAAGCGGTCCATTCGCCAAGTTGGGTGGCTGATTCAAAATCATAAGTCAGAACAGTACCAAAGCTGTTGCCCGTGGAACCTTTGTAAGCACGACACGAATCTGCCTCTTGAGTACAAGTATGACTAACGCCGGCGTTATGTTGTGCATTACCGGGCAAACCTTGATAAATGCAATAGCCTTCGCGAAATTCGCCATTATTGAAACACGCTCGACATTGACCATTGAGCCACGCGCCACCGATATCAGCACATGCCGAAGAGTCAGCGGCAGATACCACGGCCATATCTGTATTATTGAGACGATATGATGTACATTTGTCCGATACCGCTACGGTATTACGTAAAATACGATAATAAATACGGCCGGTATCGTCATTGAACTGACGACAATCAGTGTCGGCAGTACCGTTTTTGTACGTGTCCACGCTACAGCTACTTTTCAAACTAGCCAAATCTTCACCGGTGCGGTAAAAATATTTCGGACCGCCGGTCAAACCTTCTGGATCAGAAATATTGGACGGATCAAATTCCAAAACATAAGTTTTCAACTGATAACCACTGGCATCCGCTCCTTCATAAGTATAAAAAGTTTTTTGACGTTGTGGGTCCGGTTTGATACACGGGCGCAAGTACGAAAAATACTCGGTGTTGGCCACACCGCCGGCAGTAGTCTCTAGATTGGTGAATCCAGTACAACCGGCATCCTCGGCCGCGCATTCTTTACCGGACGATGGCAAAATATCTACTCTATCCGTACCATTGGCATAGCTACTGTCTAATTCTTTATAAGTGTCATAACCCACACACTGTGCATCGCACTGGTCATTCCAAGCCACCACCTCATCGTTTACCACTTCGGCCGGTTTGAATTTGCCAGGGATATTTATGCCTAGCCCACCTATTTGGGCATACCAATTACAGTTAACTTCTTCAGCAATACAAGGTTGTGCATATTGCGCACACTCTTGTTTTCGCCAAATATTGTCCGGCCGAGATAAATTCTCTTCAATTCTAGATAAATCTGCGGGATTCTGCGGATAATCAATTTTGCCGCCTGTGTCTGGCAAAGCATCATAGCATTGCAAATAATCCGGCGCTTTTTTCAAATAAAATTCATTGGCAATATTCTCTGACCATCGAAATGCCGAACATCCGGCCGAGTTAGCCGAACAGTTGGTGCTGGCATTTTGATTCAAGTACACCGCGCCCAAAGTGGCTACCCAAGATTTTGAGTCCGCGCTATCGCGTTGCCAAAAATATTCTGTTTTATTATTACCATTCTCCACCGATCTCCATTCACCAGTTTTTTCTTTGTACAAACTATAACCCGTACACCCGCTATTATCCGCCGTACATTCACCGGTATCCAAAGTACGATACAGGTAAGATACTGTGTTGCCTGATTTATTAGTAAAAGCTTTACATGTACGATTTTGCGGTTCACACGTATCCACATTGAAACGCCAAACGTTACGTGAACGAGTACAATATCCATAAGCATAACAAGTGCCGTCTTTATTGAACCCAACGCACTGTTGCAAATCCACGCATTCTTTGAGACGGTTGGGCCCGCCATCCAACAAAACCGGAGTATATCCTTCGGCCGCGCATTTGCTCACCGGCGTCTTCAACACCCAATTCGGATCAACTAAATGATAGTAATCGGAATTGGGATTATAAAAGCCGTCTATGACTTCTTGTAGCGTAACCGGTTTGTCAGTTGGTGAAATCGAAGCGGCAATTTCAAACCCGAGCGGCAATATACCAACCAAACGCAATACGCGAATATTGCCAATACAATAGGCGCGCGAACGACATTCTGGATTTTGATTCAAAGTAGTATTATTATCAGAAATTAATTGGAATTTTCCTTGCAAAAAACCAGCTTTCATAGCATCGGCAATAGTCATGGGTTCACCCAAATCAGCTTGTTGAACAGCTTTTAGAATACCTTCATCGGCTGCGCAATTATAAGTACCAGGATCATCCGGGCAATTAAATAATTCGGATAAAATATCGTAATTTTTGGGAGCAAGGGGACGCACTGTCAACGCCTTTGTAACTGCCGCACTAATTTCAGCACGGCCATAGACCGCACTACCACCACTCTCGTAATCTGCCAAGAAATCTTCACTCGCAGTACCATCACCACAATCACCTGTAACACAAAAGCCAAACAACGTACCGCCCTGTAAGAAATTCTGTAGCGTAGTAACTAAAAATGTATTAATAAATACAGTAGCGGTATATGGCAACAAATCGATAAAACCCTCTTTGAGCGATGCTTGAGCCTGAGTGTTTACGTCAGTTTTTTTCTTGTCGAGATTTTCGGATGATAGCGCACCTTTTACATTTTGCGCTGGCGAAGTTACTCGCCCGGAAATCATATTTTGAGCTGCTTTGGCAGCACCATCGCCTTCGGCACGATCTGCTGCGGCGGCCGCTTGCGCTTTCTCTTTATGCTGACCCAATTGTATGGGTACATCCATGGCAAAACTCAAATCACTTTGATCAGACGAAATGGATTGCTGTAATTTTTTCATAGCTGCCGAACCACTGGTCGGAACTATGCCGCCGTATTTGCTTTTCAATGCTTCGGCACTCCAATTCTTTCGCAAATCGGACAATTTACAATTTGGTTTGTCCAAAGTCATGGCATGCAGACCGATTCGAATATTTAAATCAATATTAATATCTGGTGGGTGACAAATCGGGATACCAGTGGCGTCGCCTAATTCTTCCAAGAATGTACCGGCGGCATTATCAGCTACATCTGCCATGTAGCCTGCAAAACCTTTGGAAAACACCATCGCTCCCTGCCCCCTACCACCACTAGCCGCATACACCGCCACATCGTGCGCCACACGTTCCATAAAATACGTTACCATGCGCATGAAGCCTACTACCAAACCCTTCACTATACCGCGTTTTATCTTTTCCCAAATGTCTTTAGTCTTTTCAACAATACTCTCGCCAATTGTGATTGGATTCATCACTTCAACTGGAGCAGCTTTTACATAGTTCTTACTAAAAAATAAAAATCCGCCGATAAAAACAGAAACATAAACCAACAGTAAAGCGGCAAGAGTAAATTTTTTAATTTTATTTTTTCTAATTTCCGCAAAATTGTTATCCATACAATGATTAACGCTTAGTGGTAGTAGTGGTAGATTAATTATTGGTTGAGCTAACAACTGAATTTGACCCACTTGTCGTAGAAGCTGATGCCGCCTGTAAAAGCGGTACGAAATCAATGCCCAACGCCTTGAATGATGTCTCGGTCTGATTATATACTTCTTGCATCAGTATGTTATCTGGTATTTGATCCAATTCTGCCTTAGTGACCGCTCCGGACGCCAGAATCATCGCACGAACTTTTTGCGGATCCTGAATATCCTTCATGAAATCTGGTAGCGCCCCCGGGTCTTTGGGGATGGCCATACCATTAATAGTATTGGTGGTATTGGGTGCAGTGGCTACATTTTCATTATAAACATAATTGCTACATGCCGCACCCTCGGCGCATAACGGATTTTTACCTTGGAGAATTTCGGTTTTATCGTCTATGTCATCACCGTCGGAATCACGCAAATACGGACTAGTGGAATAAACATACAGTTCGCTAAAATCTGACAAGCCATCACTATCGGTATCGCGATACTGCAAGGCAGCAGCATCATTCACCGCATCTTTTATATCCGGCGGGACAGAAGAGTTCAGGGCAAAGGGTGCATACATGGTATTGCGAATCTGCACAAACCCCAACAAAACCGCGACAACACCAAAAGCCAGCAGTAAGATAAAACCAATCTTCTGCTCGCGAGATAGTTTTCTAATAATTTGCTCGGGCGACTGGTAATCGTCCATAAGCATATACATTATTTCTTGTTATAATTATACCACAAATTGAGAATGATTGGTAATAATACTAGGGTGTGGATAACTAATACAATCATCCTGCTATGATTTTGCCACAGTTAGGCTAAAAAAAATACACCGATTACGGTGTATTTTTTTGAATAAATTTGGTGATTTGAGTCCATTCGTCCAAACTAAGTTCCTGAGCGCGTACGGTAGGCGCTAGCCCCAAAGTCTCGAAAACGTTTTCTAATTGTTTTTTATGGTCTTTTCCGATCATTGGCAGCAGATTTTTCAATAATAGTTTGCGTTTATTGGAAAATCCGATTTTAATTGTTTTGAAAAGCTGGTCAATTGCGAGATCTTTAATTCTAACAGCTAAATCATTGGCATCACGCATTACCAACTTAATTATCGCACTGTCCACTTGGGGTGAAGGCCAAAAATCCGTCCGAGGTACAGTCGCCACAATTTCCGCATCGGCATAATATTGGGTGGTCAAAGCTAACACAGACATTCCACCCGGCACGGCACAAACACGTTCGGCTACTTCTTTTTGCACCATCAGTACCATAATCTGTGGCGGTGTTGGACTCTCCAAAAATTTACGAATTACATTGGAAGTGATTTGATACGGCAGGTTGGCGACGACTTTATAATTAGGTGTGGATTCTTTCTGATTGGTAGGCGAGGACAATTCTTGTGAGCGGGTTATGGTCCCACAGGACCATCCTTTCGCACTCGCGTGCGAAAAAAGCGAACAAGATTTATCCTCGCCTGCGAACTCCATGCGCAAAACATTACCCCAAATAATTTCTACATTTTTAGGAGCATGCGTCGCCCAATATTTTTCTAACTTTTTCTCTATTTCAAACGAATAAACCTGTTTAACTTTGGGCGCGAGTGCGAATGTGAGCGGGCCAAAACCAGGTCCAACCTCCACCACCGTGTCGTCGAAATTTAATTGCGCAGCGTCGATCATTTGGTCTATAACTTCCGGATTAATCAAAAAATTCTGCCCATATTTTTTACTGGGACGCAAACCGTAATTCTGACACAAGCTGTATAGATAATCTTGATTGAAAATTTTATCGGACATATTTATTTAGAGGGACATAAGATTATTCTAGATTTAACCCGGCATCGGTGTAGCGATTGGCGGCATTCCACAGCAACCATCCTTGCGCGCCGGCTTTGTCTGACGCGTCGATTTGCGCGCGAATTTTGGCCGCGTCATAGATCGCACCCATATTAAAAGCTTGTAGCCACGGACGCACCTGCGCGCGCGTCGCTTGTGCACGACGCACCCCACTACTCACCGCCGAGTATATCACCTCATACGGATGTTCGGCTGGATTGGCAAAACCCATATATTTTGGCGGGTAATGGGACGGATATACCATGGGACAAACATAGTCAAAATTACGCACTGCGTCGCCCCAACGTTGTCCGATATTCATATCATCGGTACCGGTACGCTGAGTGGTGAGACCAAACAAATCTGCCGACAGTACCGCGCCGGTACTCGACATGCTGGCCAAAACATATTGAAAAAAATCCGCGATCACCTCGTATTTGGCTCGATCGCCATGAGTGTATACAATCTGCTTGAGATTCCCGTCGGTGGGAAAACGAATATAGTCAAAATTGACTTCATCAAAACCAAATCGCACCACCTCTTTGGCTACTGAAATAATATAATTCCAAATTTCTTTTTTATTAGGGTCAATCCAAGCCAACCCCTTGTGATCGCGCCACAGTCCACCGAATTTGTCGCGCAGTGCCCATTCGGGTTTGGTCTCGGCGAGTAGCGGATCCTGAAAAGTACTGACACGTGCAATCGTATAAATATTGGCCTGATGCAATTTGTCGATCAAAGCACGCAAATCAGTGACGCGCACCGAACGCATTTTGTTTTTCACCACAAACGGTAAATTCGAATCGTACAAAATATAGCCGCTGTAATCTTTGATATCAATCACTACGCTGTTTAACTCGGTGCGTTGAATAAGTTTGATAATCTCATCGATTTTTTTACTATTGCCGGCAGAATATGCTGTTAAATACAAACCTTTCACTACCGGGGGTGCTACGAATGTCTTTTGGGGAGACGCCCAAACGGTAAAATTATTTGTGTAAGTATATTCAATATTTTTAATGGTGTCGCGCCACACAAACAGCAAACCCAATAAAGCGACTACAGCCGCTAATGCCACTAACGACCAAAAAAATACTTCTTTTTTCACACACTCAAATTATATTTTTACATCGCCTTGACGCAAAATTTCAACTTTTTCGTTATTTATACTTATTATGGTACTGGGTGCGGTAGTTGGCAATACCCCCACATCAACGGCCGCATCGGGTTGGTATTCTTGATTACTAAATTGCGACACGATATTCTCGAAATTATAAGTTTCTCCCGCGCCAGATAAATTAGCTGAAGTGGATACCAAAGGGTGGCCTATTTTTTCACATAAAATTTTGAGCAATGGATGTTTGGTGACACGCACGGCCAACGTCCCTTGGCGAGACACTACGCCCATGGCCAAATTTCTCACTAAGAATTTTTTATGATATTCCCCTACTATAGTGAGTGGTCCCACATCGGCTTTGCCCCAATAATTCTGCGCCAAAACTTCCAAAGTCTGATTCCAGTGTAAATATTTTTTTGCAGTCGCCACACTATCCACAACCACCAATACCGCTTTATTTTCAGAACGGCCTTTAATTTTAAAAATTTTATCAACCGCAATTTGACTAGTGGCATCACAGCTCAAACCATAAGATGTTTCAGATGGCAACACCAAAATCTTGCCACGGTGTAATTCCAATACGATTTCAGTGGTATTTTCCGGTTTAATTATTTTCATGATTGGTAAATTATTGTTTTATCCAGCGCAGGTACGCTTCGCATAGTGGTAAAAGTTCGCCTTCAAGTACACTCTCTGGATCACCAGACTCGTATTCCGTGCGATGATCCTTTACTAAATGATACGGGTGGAGCACATAACTACGAATTTGATTCCCCCATTCCGCACTTTTGTATTCACCGCGCAACTCTTGTTTTTCTTTGGCCGAACGTTCATCTTCCAATTTTTGCAATTTTGATTTCAAAATTTTCAGCGCGGTGTCTTTGTTTTGTTGTTGCGAACGTTCATTCTGGCACGATACGGTAATACCGGTCGGAATATGCACCACGCGCACGGCGCTATAGGTGGTATTTACGCTCTGTCCTCCTTTACCACCAGACATAAATGTGTCGATACGCAATTCTTCGGGCTTAAGTTCAACTTTGGCCGCGTCGTCTATCTCGGGCACTACTTCGATAAGCGCAAAAGAAGTGTGGCGCATTTTTTCCGCGTCAAACGGTGAAATGCGCACCAAACGATGAGTGCCGTGTTCTGATTTCAAATAGCCATATACATTGTGGCCGGATACGCGCAACATAATGGATTTATATCCTGCCTCAGCGCCACGCGACTCATCGAGAATTTCTGTTTTCCAACGCATCTTTTCACCAAACCGCAACACCATACGTAGTAGCATCTCGGCCCAATCCTGTGCTTCGGTACCACCACTACCGGCATGTATTGCGACAATGGCATTGCTTTTATCGTAGGGACCATCAAGTAATAATGACAACTCGTAACTGGCATACTCTTTTTCCAATTCGACGGTTTGTTTTTCGATTTCGCGCGCAAAAGACTCGTCGCCCGACTCGGCCAGCTCGACCAAATCGCTCGCTCGCCTAAACAGATCTCCCCATTTTTCTACTTCGGTTTTAATATCACTAAAATCCTGTGTCACCGCTTGCGCGTTTTTTTGATCAACCCAAAAATCAGGCGCGGACATTTCTGACTCCAGCTGCGTCATTTTATTTTTGAGATCGTCAATCTTGAGCAAATTCATCGCGCCTTTTATTTTTTCTCGTAAATTTTCTAAACGCTCAAACATAATTAAAAAATCTTATCTGCGCCGATAGTAATTAACAAAGTCAATACACCGGAAATCATTATACCACCCAAAACATACGGCCAAGATTTTTTTAGCGGTATACCAAACACAAAAGCCGCCAAAGCACCGGTATAAGCCCCGGTACCCGGCAATGGTATCCCAATAAAAATCATCAGGCCAATCAATCCCCATTTGGTGTAGTCACCTTCAAATTTTTTCTGCGCCCTAGCTAGTGCTTTTATCCAACCACGGGCAAAAAAACCGGATTTTTTTTCAATCCAACGATGGAAATAGCCGGCTAAAAGCAAAATAAAAAATACCGGGATAAAATTGCCAAACACCGACCAAAAATACGCTTCCCACACTGGCAAATGATAACCCAAAACCGCCACCGGCAAAGATAAGCGCAACTCTCCAACTGGTATCATGGCCATAAGCAATGTAGCCAGCTCCGGTGGAAATTGTGAAAAAAAATCAACAACTCTATCCATATATTATGTTAGTTATTTACAAAACAACATCCTCAAATAAAATCGGCATTTCATACGCCGCGTCGTTTGCCGGCAATCCTGATGGGTTATCTTTTTTGAAAATTATCGCGCCGTTATTTTTGTATTCCGGCTTAGTAAATTTGAGTTCCGCTTCAAAAGGCACAAAATTTTCTGTCATCCAATCGGATTTGGCTTGCGCCACACCTTGGGCGATAATCAGCCCGTCCCAATTTACTACAAACACTGGAAAGTTAGCCTCAAAAAACCAGTCACCTTTGGCTTCGCCGATGATTTTAAGTGGACTAGAAATTTTTTGATTGGGTGCAATGTTTAAATTACGAAAATTTTCACTACCGGAAAGCATTTCAACTGTTGCGGCGCCCGTTGGTTCATTATTAACAATCTTAGACACTAAAACTGTTCGGTGCATGTAAATTAAAATTACAAATGTCAAAATCATTATCACCACAAGCCAACCGATGGTGGCCAACAGTAAAGATGTCGCTTCTTTTTTCCCTTTTTCCAAATATATTAAAACTGGTTTGCCAAAGATTAGTATACCCATGACAGCAGCAGAAATAACAAATAGCAACAAAATCACAAATGGACCGAATATAGGTGGTATTGAATCAAACAATTTTTCGCCGCCAGACATAATATTTGCCACCACAAACACATAAACAGCGGCCACCAAAGCTTGACACAATCCTCGTATCAAAATTTTTATCATAAAATTTAATTTTAAAATCTATCATTTCAATCTTACATCAAAAATTCATAAAAAACAAATCTAACAAAAAACGAGATACTGTAATTAAACACATTCACGAAATGCGCGTATAGTACAATTCTTACAAATATTTTTGTCAACAAATTTATAAGCCTGCGTTATTGCTTCAGGCATATGCAAACAAACATTTTCTTCTCCCAAAGTATTAACAATACCGGTTCGACATAATACCCGCATTACACCATCTTGCGTACCCGACAGTATAACCCTCACCCCTTGTCGATGCATTTCTTCCAATAAATTAAGGAAAGCGTGCACGCCGGTCGCGTCCACAATGCGAATATAATTCATCCGAAGAATTACCACTTTTACTTGCTTGTCACGTATTACACGCATTTGATCTTCAAGTTCGCTGGCCGCACCGAAAAATATTGAACCGCGAATTTGATAAACTCCAATCTGAGAACAAACCAAGGCGGGATTTTTGGCGGTAATTGGTAAAAATTTTTCTCCCACTGTTCGCGGAGCTACTTTCTCCACTTGCGGTACCGACACTTTCCGTAAAAACAAAATGATAGAAATGAAAACACCCAAATATATCGCCTCTGATAATTCTAATAACAAAGCGGACAACATTGTAACAATCAAAACTACACGATCGCTAGTATTCGCACGCCAAGACAACTTTAACGCTTCTTTGTCTATCATGGTATAAGCTACCACCATAATAATACCGGCGAGTGATGCTACTGGAATATAGCGTGCTAACGGTGCCAAAATTAGCAAAGCAGCCAAAACAAACATGGCTGAAAATACTCCGGCAAATCTAGTTTGGGCACCGGATTTAAAGTTGACTGCGCTGCGCGTAAATGAACCGGTGCCGGGAATACTGGAAGTAAAAGCCGCACTAATATTGGCTAAACCTTGACCTATCAATTCTTGATTTGCATCCAACCGATCTCCACTTTGAGACGCGATCGATTTGGCGATAGATAGAGATTCTACAATAGCCAAAATAGCCACTGCGATGGCCGGTTGTAATAAAGTACGTAAAAAATCCAAGCTAAGTACGGGATAAGACAACGGTGGCAAGGTGCGACTAATTTCTCCAACCACACGCACACCATGTTGATCCAAACCCAATATCCAGACTAACACACTAGCACTGGCCATAGCAATGAGAGCAGGAGGAATTTTTTTGGATATTTTCTTAATAATTATTATAAATATAATAGTTGCTAACCCCAACGCAAACGACGGCAAATGAGTATGTGGCAATTCTAAAAAAATTTCTTTTACCAAATGAATGAATTCTAAATTATTTGGCACTACTATCCCAAGAAAGTTTTTTAACTGATTAAAGGCAATCAACACCCCCGCCCCGGCAGTAAAACCCACTATCACTGAATGCGAAACAAAATTCATTAAATTGCCAAATTTAATGATGCCTAGAACCAATTGAATAATACCGACCAAAAAAGCCAAACTAAAAATAATGGCGATTTTTTCAACTTCCGAAAAATTTTGCGTCACCGTGCCGGCAGCCATCACGGTCATCGACGAAGCCACCACCATCGAAACAGCATTGGTGGGACCGGCAATCAAAAAACGTGAAGACCCAAATAAAGAGGCAATTATTACTGGTACGATAGCAGCATAGAGACCGTATTTGGGGTGTATGCCGGCGATAATCGCATAAGCCATCGATTGAGGCAGCGCAATTACTGCCACTGTCAGAGCCGCCATCAAATCAGCACGAAATTTAGAAAAATTATAATCGCGCGCAGTTGCGATAAATGGAAAAACTGACAAAATTTTATTTGACACAGATAATATAATTAAATAATTATTTTAGACACTATCTTACAACAAAAAAATACTAATATCAAGGGTGACTTATTTGAATGTAAAAACAGGGCGCCCGAGCGTCCTGTTTTTTGTTTAATCACTAATTTAGTACATGCCACCCATACCACCACCCATTCCCATACCACCCATACCTGGAGCGCCGTGCGTGTGATCATCTTCTTTTTTTGGCAAATCAGTAACCACACATTCCGTGGTGAGCAGCATGCCGGCAATAGAAGCCGCATTCTGCAAAGCACTACGAGTTACTTTGGTCGGATCAATGATACCCCATTTCACCATATCGCCATATTCGTTGATGGCGGCATTATAGCCATGATTACCAGAACTCTTTTTTACTTCTTCCACTACTACCGACCCATCCACGCCAGCATTCTGAGCAATCATACGAATTGGCTCTTCCAAAGCACGACGCAGAATATTTACAGCAATCGCTTCTTCATGTTCCAATTTCAATCCGTCGAGCGCTTTCATCGCGCGCAGTAAGGCCACACCACCGCCCGGCACCACACCCTCTTCTACCGCCGCTTTGGTAGCGCCCACCGCGTCTTCGATGCGATGCTTCACTTCTTTCATTTCAGTCTCGGTCGCGGCGCCCACTTTGATAATCGCCACACCACCGGCTAGCTTGGCCAAACGTTCTTGTAATTTTTCTTTATCAAAATCACTCTCGGTTTGTTCAATGGCTTTTTTGATTTGGGCCACACGCTCTTTGATCATATTCTCATCACCCTTTCCCTTCACTATAGTAGTATGTTCTTTGGTCACAATCACTTTGTGAGCCGAACCCAAGTCGGCCAGATCGGCACTGTCCAATTTACGACCCACCTCTTCGGTGATCACCGTACCGCCAGTCAAAACAGCAATATCTTGGAGCATTTCTTTGCGACGATCACCAAAACCGGGGGCTTTTACGGCCAAAACATTAAAAGTACCGCGCAATTTATTCACTACAAAAGTAGCAAGCGCTTCACCCTCCACATCTTCGGCAATAATCACAATTTCTTTTTTGCCAGATTGCGCGATTTTTTCGAGGAGTGGCAAAATGTCGTGAATGGAAGAAATTTTCTTGTCAGTAATCAAGATGTGCGGCTCGCTATATTCAGCTTCCATACGCTCGGTATTGGTCACCATATAGGCCGACACATAACCCTTGTCGAAACGCATACCCTGAACCGCGTCTATTTCCATACCAAAACTGGGTGATTCCTCTACAGTAATCACGCCATCTTTGCCCACGGTTTTCATAGCTTCGGCAATCTTGGCGCCAATTTCTTTGTCATTGGCGGAGATAGATGCCACGTCGGCAATTTCATTGTCGGTTACCGGTTTGGAAATTTTTTCTTTCAATTCTTTTACAATCGCATCTACACACTTATCAATGCCACGTTTTACTGCTACCGGGTTGGCGCCGGCAGTGACATTTTTTACTCCTTCGCGTGCGATTGCTTGGGCGAGTACGGTGGCAGTAGTAGTACCATCTCCCACATCGTCGTTGGTTTTGCTGGCAACTTCTTTCACCAGTTCCACGCCGGCATTTTCGAATTTATCTTCCACCTCAATTTCTTTGGCCACAGTGACACCATCTTTGGTAATGGTAGGTGCGCCATATCCTTTATCGAGTACCACGTTGCGACCCTTGGGACCAAGAGTGGTTTTCACGGCATTGGCTAAAGTATCTACGCCACGAAGTAATTTGTGACGAGCATCTTCGGAATAAAGAATTTGTTTGGACATATAAATAAAATTTATTCAACAATGGCGATGACATCGCTTTTGTCATCACTTGATACAAATAAAATTTTGTATGTTTCTTCTGCCTTGCCTTGACCAGATTTAATCTCTTCTCCCCCCCATTTTTTAAAGAGTACTTTACTGCCTACTTTGAGCCCGAGTTTGGCGACAGTATCACCATTGCCTACGGCGACGATTTCGCCTTCGGCTTTTTTTTCTTTATCTACAGTATCCGGCAAAACAATACCGGACGCTGTAATTTCCTCCTCTTTTTTCGGGCGAACGAGCACGCGATCGCCGAGCGGTTTGATTTGCATAGTGTTAATAAATTATTAGTTTAATAGGCAGTAGAATAATCATTTTTAGTGCCCTTCGACCGCAGGGAGCTTGGGCACTAAAAATGATTATTCTACTGACGTAATTTTATCACTCAAATATCCCGAGTGATAATTGTGTATCCATTTTAGCAAACAAATCAGCCTTGTCAAGTACTCACAAAATCGATTTATCCACAATTATTTTTACTTTATATAAAGCAAAAAGTCAGATAAGTGGCAAGCTCTCTCTACCGTCCATATAACGTTTAAACTATGCCTGTCTAGACTAAGCTTAAAACAATGGCGAATAAAGAGTGCCGGCCACTTCTCTGACTTTCGGCTATAATATGGTACCTGGCGAGCGCAGTCCTGTCAAACCCCGCCACGCACGGTTTGTCCACTGTCTATCCACAACCAAAAAATAGCTATATTTAGCTATTTTTGAATAAACTATGAGTAATAAATGTTATTTGTCATAAGACCGGCGAATGAGTCCCAACGCCCAAATTACCCACCAGAATACCACTCCCGGAAACAGGCTCCAAAGCCAATGGTCAAACAACCCAGACAAAGCGAGGGTCAAAATTATCGGCATATACAACAAATTATTGCGTGCTAATTTTTTCCCAAGCCAAACACACAAAGACAAAAATAACGCCGTGCCTACAATCCCCCATTCTGCCAAAATCAACAAATAAATATTGTGTACGGGCTGATAACTACCCCCCACTTGATCGGGATGACGTAAAAATAAATCATACGTATACACTCCCTCACCAACCCCAAACCAAGGGTGCGCTACAAATATTTCTATTGCGTCGCCAATCTGAGAGGTGCGCTCGGATAACGATTTCTCTTCCAAACGCGTACTGGCACTAAAACGTGTAATCATAAGCGGCCCCAATACCAAACCAATAACTATGGCGGTTACAAAATAAAAAAATAATTGCCGGGCCAAATCATACCACTGAGCGCGATTGAATCGCACAGAAAAAGCAACTACCACAAAAGCAACCAAACCAACAAAAGTTGCAAGCCAAGCACCACGCGAAAAAGTGAATGCCAGACCAACAACTATAATAACCTGGCCAACGGTAAGTGGAATCTTATAACGCCATTTATTTATTTTTAAATATAACAACAAACCCAAAAGTAGCGCGACCCCTAAATATATCCCCAAAGGATTCGGGCCACCCAAACTACCATATGCGCGCAAATAGCGTTCACTCGAAGTTTCGACTACACTTGCCCCCAATTGCCACGGATAATGCGTCGCCAATCCTAGCCATTTGTTGGCCGGCACATACTGGGACACAAATTGCCAAATAGCAAACATTGCTTGCACGACCGCACCCGACCAAACTGCCGCGAGCGCCTGCTGCCAATTTTTCTCTGTATCCCAAAAAATTATTATTACTTGTCCCAAACACAAGCCGGCCAAAATCCAAAGAAAGTGATTGTGGGACACACCGGGCTGTGGACTGGCACCAATTGCCACCAAACAAAACACTACCGCTGCTACGCCGGCATATACCGACCATTTCTGTTTGGCAAACCTTTCTTTGTTCAGTATCGCCTGCCAAAACTCGCGTTTTCGAAAATAATAAACCGAAAATAAAATTACAATCAGCCAAAGCAAAATCTCCGTGCCATAAAAACTCGCCGTGCCATATTCCCAATAATCTCCATTCAAAAATGCGGGGTCGTAAATCCAGCGCGTCTGCCATGGCAACAAAAATAAAAACACTAACATTAAATAATTTATTATTTTTTTCAAACTCATAGTTTATAATCCCAATTCCTTAATACGTTGTAGCCATTTATTTAAATAATCCTGACGCGTGTCGTTTTCGTGCAATTTGATTACACCATCCGCAATAATAATGCCCTGGCTGGGTGCTGTTTGTTTTTTCTCTATGAATATTTTTATCTTGGATTTCTGCGCTTGTAATTGTTTGGCTTGATTTTCCACCAAATCACCGTATGGCGTCCCCCACATTTTCTCCCAGACACTTTTCCAAATGCGGCCCACTGGTGAATTGTATACCGCAAAACCCAAAACCAGACTGCCGCCCGATTTTATATGAGGCACAAATTGATCGGTCCAAATATTGGCCAATAAAAATTTCTCATGCCAATTGCCCAAGTCATACAGCGGCTGCATTTGATGTAGCCAATATATAAAATGAATATCATTGTCACAAATTTTGTACGGCGATAAATTCAAATGATCGGTGTCAACAAAAAAAGATAAACAAATCCGATTTTGTCTTTTGCGGCCATAAGTACGCAAACCGAATATGCGTAGAATTAAATTTGTAAAAAATCTCACTATCCAAATACGCCGGGCAGTGGTTACAATAAAAAAATCGATATCACTCCCCGTCCGCGCTTGTTCCGAACCAACTGAATTACATACAAAAATAGCTCGCAGAAACGGCACGGCCGCTATGAAACCAGCCGCTGTTCGCGCTCTTTTTAACTTGAGTGCACTCTCCAAAGATCGTTCGCGCCGCTTCTCTATTATCAGTTCTCGTCCTGGTAAAAAATAATATCCGTATTTTTGCTCATAACCACCGCAATTGGGCAAGCGTACCAAAAAATCTTCATACGACAGACGAGGTGGTTGCCACAAGTAACGAAATAACTCCTCGGCAGTAAGAGGATAATCGGCAATATCAAAATAAGCCAAGGTCTTGATAATAGATTGTTCCAGCTCTTTGGTCATAACAGTATTATAGCGAACTATCGCCAACAAAAAAAGCCCCCGAGTGGGGACTTTTATTTATTTGTTTAAGCGGCTTGTTTATTTGTTTCCGTTTCGGCGGTGTCAGTGGTTGGTTTTTTATCATGCGCATTCGAATCCAGCACATTGTCTTGTTCATTTTTATGAGTACTCACATCTTCGGCAAAGATAAACACCATGGTCGGGTGATCTTTTTGTAATAATTGAAAACCCAACTCGCGTTTGGGACCGGCCACATCGGAAGAATAAAAATAACGCACAGTATATTGCTCGGAAACCGCGCGATTTGTATTCATCATGTTGGTCAGTTCTTCGCGATTTTTGATGGTGGTAATAAAATAATGCTCCGCCCCCGACGGCACTCCCAACCCAACTAAATAATCTTCCACATCTCTTGATTGACCCGCAGTGTTTATACCACCAGACATGTCCACTTCCTGTAAATAATTTTTATTTTTTTGCAAAAAAGTAACAAACGCCGGCATTTCCAAAAGTTCAGATTTGGTATGTTCGGTAGCTTTTTTGGCCAAAGCCAGAATTTCTTCCGGGCTTAAATCGTGGAGATGTTCCGCAATTTCAGCAGCTTTTTGTTTGCCTTCATTTTTTATCAATTGATCTTCGGCACTTAAAATAAATTTATCAATATTGTTATTCAATGGCAAAATTGGCAATTCTGCCACATCCGCGCCGATACGCACTTTATTGGTACGACGGCTACCCAAATCATGGTTGACATAATCCATGCGCTCTGGACGTTCCGTCCGATCATCGCGTACTTCTGTCGGCGGGAGCTCGGCCGAAGACACATTATTTTTGGTCATATTATTTTTCACTTATCATAGCGGCGCTGCCCAAAGTTTGGGGGGCCACTTTTTGCTCTGAAAGTTGTTTGTAATCCGACAAAGCCGCGTCATCAACCACCATTTTTTCCGCAGTTATTGATTTAACCTGAGCGGTTTTGATTAACAAATTCAAATGTTTAATAATACCTGACGTCACCAAGTATTCTACTACAGCCTGTTCATCAACGTCCAAATTAATATCGGTCACTTTGCCCAAGTGTTCGCCGGATTGAGTAAATACCGGCAAAGAAATCAATTTTTTGGCATTGAGACGCATAAATCGAAGAATTATTTTACGATTTGACCATCAATAATATTGTTGCCGGATATACGCGGTGTGCCAGAGGAATTTGATCCGGTGTCTTTTTTACGAAACATCCACCACTGTTGTGCAATCATGAGCAAAGTGGAAAGCAGCCAATATAAAGTAAGTCCGGATTGCAAACTGGCACCAATTAAGACGGTCATAATCGGCATCATATACAACATCTGTTTGCTCATCATGGCTGCTATGTTTTCATCTTTGGCGCCAGTGCCGGCTTCTTTGGGCGGCTGTTTGGCCAAACTCATTTTGGCCTGGATATATTGAGCGCCACCAGCCAATACCGCCAAATAAATATTGGCTTTATCCATGTGGAAAAACCCAAGAGACAGCGGATTGATAGTGCCCGGATTGGTCACAAACGCATACAAAACATCGGCCAACCCTTTGGAAGCCAAAGCGTCGCGCATTACAGTATACAATGCAATCAAAATAGGCAGTTGAATAAGAAGTGGCAAACAAGAAGCAAACGGATTAACTTTGTTATTACGATACAATTCCATCAGAGCCTGTGCCTGCTTTTGCTGATCGTTAGCGTACTGCTTTTTGATTTCATCCATTTTTGGTTGCAATTCTTGCATTGATTTCTGCGCGCGGATAGACGACGTAGTGAGTGGATAAATAATAATACGGATAATAACGGTAATCGCCAAAATCACTATGCCCACATCATGTCCGGGTAATACATTATATAAACCGACAAATAAATTATAAATTGGTTGATATAAAATTACGTGAAAAATATAAGACATAAAAAATTATTCATCTTTCTTAGTCTTTTTTTTCTTTGGTTTTTCTTCCGCGTCAACTGGCTCTGGATCTGTCTCTGGCGTGATTTCCGCGGGTACGTCTTCTACCAACACGTCGTCACTGGACAACTCTTGGCTGCCGCCCTCTTCTTTTACATTAATCTTCCAGCCGGTAAGCTGGGAAGCCAGACGTACGTTTTGTCCACTACGACCAATTGCCAAAGAAAACTGATCCGCCACCACATACACACTAGCAACCTTGTCTACATCATTCAATTCGACGCGCAACACTTTGGCTGGGGATAACGACTTGGCCACATACTCTTCTGGGTTGTCGCTGTATTGAATAATATCAATTTTTTCGCCTCCCAACTCTTCGATAATAGTATTGATACGGCTGCCACGCTGGCCAATACAAGAACCAATCGGGTCAATGGCTTCGTCGCCGGTCCAAACCGCGACTTTCGAACGCCAGCCGGCATCACGGGCAATACCCTTGATTTCAATAGCACCGTCGGCTATTTCCGGAATTTCTTGAGAGAACACTTCCTTCACCAAATTGGCATGATTACGAGACAATAGAATCTCAGGTCCGCGCGTAGTCATGTCTACAGATAATACATAGAATTTCATCTTGGAACCCGGGCGATAGTGCTCGCGCGGCACTTGATTCTCGGCAAGCAACACGCCGGTCACTTTGCCAATATCCACCAGTACCTTGCGACCTTCCACACGCTGAATAATGGCCGAAATCACCTGACCCTCTTGACCCTTGAAATCATCAAAAATCATACCACGTTCGGCTTCGCGGATTTTTTGGATAATCACCTGTTTGGCGGTCTGAGCAGCCATACGACCAAATTCATGGGAAATTTCCAAAGGAATTTCCAAAGTATCTCCTACTTTGGGTTTTTTGGTAAACTCTTTGGCGGCTGTCACCATCATCTCGGTTTTGGGGTTGAAATGAGGCAGGTCAGCCACTTCTTCTTCGGTCAGCTCGCGTCCTTCTTCTTTTGCTTTTTCGCGACGAGCAGTTAACTCTTCTTGAGCTTTTTCAAGTACCGTTTCGTCAATATCATCAACTACAATTTTTACATCCCACGCCTGCATATCTCCAGTATCGGGATCAAATTTTACTTTGATATTTTGTTGCTTGTTGCCAAAATCTTTGCGATAGGCGGCGGCCAGCGCGGTTTCAATGGTGGCAAGCACCACATCATACGAGAGCCCCTTCTCATCGCAAAGGGCCTGAATAGCTTTGGTAATGTCCGACATAAATAAAAAATTATTTAAAAAAATGTTAATTAATATAAAAAGCGCTTTCGAATAAGCGCTTTATACTATAGTGTCAATATACCATAATAAAAAAGCGCTGTCAAGTGATTATTTTTTTGTTTTTAATTTCAATCTGCCTTTGGGAGTTTTGCCATATACTTTTACTTTATCGCCTACATCCAAAAATTTATACATTCTAGATGCATCTTTGAGAGTGAGATTGATACAACCACCACTTCGTGGTTGGATACCGAAATCATTGTGCCAATAGGCGGTATGGATATATAGTCCGCGCTTTGGTTCAAATAGCAAATTCCATTTGGCATTGGGATAACTCCCGCCCGTCACAGTACGATAAGTTTTTACTGGAATTTTACGGGCAATTTTGTATTCACCCACCGGTGTGGGAGCGCTCGGTCGACCGGTGGAGGTAAGCAATTCGCCAATCTTGACCCCATTCATAAAATAATAAAACCTCTGCGTGCTCAAATCTATTTCTACCCATCTTTTTACACTGCGATCATTGCCGGCTACCAACGGATTGTAGCCACTATATATTTCTTGACCATCTTTATAACCATCACCATCGGTGTCCGGATTGGCGGCGTCGGTGCCAAGCGCTTTTTCTACATCATCGGGTACACTATCAAGATCCGAATCGACTGCGGCTTGCGCGGGAGATACAAAAACAAAACTAAAAAATAATAGCACTAGGATATACACAAAATGTGTCCACTGAAAAATCTTCATATTTTGTGAGCAGCAACTTTTGTCATATAACTGTCAACCGGAGCAAAATTGTCAGTTAATATTGTACCGTAGAGCGGCACATCTTCATAGCGATTGGATAATAACCGGGTTATTTTGTCATCTTCGCTATGCCAACTGGGAGTGGTGACTGACTTGGTGGCTACCAATATTACATTTTGCAATTGTTCCAAAGAATAACTTGGGCTAGGACGAAAAACATAAACTTGCGGGAAAACTTCCTTGAGAGTGGCGTATTCGGCACGGAAAAACTCACTTTGTTCACCGACCAACGAAACAACGATATTCATTATTACCACACCGTTATCTACAGTCGATTGATACATCGCTTGGGCCGCTTCGCGTGTGGTCAAATGAAACGGCAACGCATACCAAGTACTAAATGCATCTAGGCAAATCACATCATACCGGACTTTATTTTTATTTAAAAACATCCTACCATCCTCATGAAAAATACGTAAACGTTCGTTGTCTTGCAAACCAAAATAAGCGCGTGCAATTTTGGTCATCCCCGGATCAATCTCGACAACATCAATGGCGGCATCTGGAAATTGATCCAAAAAATGGCGCGGAAAACTATAGGCCGCGCCTCCGACCATCAGCGCGTTTTGAAAATCAGGATGAAAATACTGCGCTAAATCAAAATATTTATTATATTCGCCCACCAATTCGGTAGTCGTGGTGTCTAAAAACATGGCTGATTGAAAACCGTGTGCGCTGGTAGACAAATAACGCGTTGGTCGGCCGTCTTTCCATATGCCATCCTGTATTTGGACGCGATTGTAGGCGGTACTCAAGTCCAAATACCCCAACAGACTATGATAACGTGCGTATAAATTATTAATAAAAAAACCCAACAAAAACAACGCCAAAATAAATACTTTCAACCGACTCCAATTCCTGTGCTCTGATACGAAAGACATTACAATAAGCGCAATACCAATAAATAACAAAATTTTGATATGATCAAAATACGCCATTAAAACAAATCCGGCCAAAAATGTACCAGCAATACTGCCAATCGTAGAAATAGCATACAAATTACCCACGGTCTTCCCGATACTGCCAACATCACGCATCTTTATGCGCACCGCATACGGAGATATCATGCCCAGCAAAACACTGGCCGGAGAAAACAATATAATAGTAGACAATAAAGTTTGCCAATAAATGCCAATTCGCAAATTTGAAAAAATAATCAATGTCAAACGTTGAATTGTGGCCAAAACCAAAACCGCGACCGCGGAAAAAAAAATTATTTGTGACAACTTACGATAATCGGGATTATTGTCGGCTATTTTGCCGCCCCAAGAATAACCCAGACTAAGACTAGCCAAAATAACACCGATAATACCGGTCCATACTATAATTGATGTACCTAAATACGGAGCCACCAAACGCGAACCGGTAAGCTCCAACACCATGACGGCAGCACCGCAAACAAACACAATCAGCTCCAATCTATATTTATACACAAAATTCAATTAATTGCTCACTATTATATCATCTTTTTGATCGGTTCGCCACACATCAATGCCCATTCTTTCCAGCCGGCGCAACACTCGTAGTGACGGATGACCAAAAGTATTCTTGCCTACAGAAATGACTGCGACCGATGGTGATACTGCAGACAAAAACATGTCACCACTACTGCTATCACTACCATGATGGCCGATCTTGAGATAATCAGCATGTAAAGCCGGACAAGTTGACGACACTGCGCAATATTGATTCACCAAAGCATTCTCCAAGGGCAGCTCGGCATCACCCACAAATAAAAACCTACTATCATGATGTGACAAAAGAAATACGATGGACGAATTGTTGCTATCGGTTTCTTTGGAAGACAAGTTCAACTTTTTATCCGGGGAGAAAAAATTCAAAGTACTACTAGCTATGATTAATGAATTGGCGCGGTCGATTACTATACTATCAGCACGTTCATTAGTGCGATACTTATTCCACGCGGCCCAATAACGATCGTCCGGTTTGGTAGCGCCATTATCAATAATATTTTTTACATTATAACGACGCAACACATCCACACATCCGCCATAATGATCGTTGTCGTAGTGAGTTATCAATAAATAATCAATGGTGCGATCGTAAAATGGCAAATATTGCCCCAACTTGAATAGAATTTTTCTGTCCGGACCACAATCTATTAACATCCTGATGCCGTTATCAAAATGAATCAACGTCGCGTCACCTTGACCCACATTCAAAAAATTTACTGAAAAATCATTATTAGAAAAAAATTTTAAATAAAAAATCATGCCCATCAAGCACAACCATAAAAATATCAAAATTAAAATCACCCTCCTAAGCATAACATTATTTTGTGGCTAGAATAATCTGATTGACCCAATTATCTTTTGCTTTTACAAAGACTTCTTTGGTAACACTAAAAGCCAACGACTCCAAATATTCCCGCACCTGCTCCGGTCGGTGATAATATGATTCAATTTTAATAACACCATTTTTTGTTTTTACTTCGGGCGGCTCTTTTTGATTAATATTAGTAAGCAAAAACTCGCCGCCATCTTTTAAGACACGGTATACCTCATCAAAAAAACGCACGGGATTTTTCAAATGTACAATCAAAAATGCGGCGGTGACAACATCGAACGTTCCAGATTCAAACGGCAAACTTTCGGCGTCGCCAATAACCAGTTCGACATGGAGGCTCTTGCGTGCCAAAACTTTAAGCATCTCCCCCGACACATCTAGAGCAGTTACAAACGCACCCCGCTTGGCGAGCTCCACCGACCAACGACCGGTACCCGCACCTACATCCAACACCCGTTTGCCCACAATGTTGCCTAATATCTCCAATGTTTGTGATTTCTCAAAACTATTCAAATAAGACTCTTTGTCATCATAGTGTTGTGCCGCCAGATCATAACCATCAGCCGACGGCATAATCTTTATTTTAGATTTCATATTCAATTAATATAACTTTTCAATTTAATATTACACCAAAATAAATAGCCCGGCAACCATATGGTTGCCGGGCGAGAGGCACTGCTGTCTGCTATTTTACATAGAGACGGCAGGGATGATCCCGGTGAACACACTGACGAAAGTCATTGTGACCGCGCTTGCGTGGATCGCAGATGCAGGTGGCGCACCACACGGCCGAGGGCAATTCGGCGAATTGCACGAGGAGCAAGCCATGCTCTTCCGACATCCGCCACACCACCGGATTAGTACTGGTAAGCATGATGTGTTCGCGTTTACCCAGCACTTCTGCCATCACCCGGTTACCACAGCCATGACCGCGCCGCGCCTGATCCACCCAGATGTTGCCGAGTTCGAACCACTCCTCTGTCAACGGCCACAGAGTAACATGGGCGACAATCTGATCCGACTCACAGTGCACCACAGACAAGCCGGCCTGCCATTGTGCGAGCAAGCTGTCGGGCGAGTGCAAAAGCAGATGCTTTTCACTACGCATTTTCTCCACCATCATTGCGAATTGTCCGTATTGCATTTTGCCTCCTTGTAGGTTTTGCCCGGCCCACGGAATTGTGAATCTTGGGAAAGAACACAAAAAAGCTCGGCGATAGCCAAGCTCTTTTGTTTTCCTTGCTTTAACGGAAACATCAAGCCAGACCATCGCGAAGATAGCACTTTTTCACACGCTTGATAGCCACTGTCAATATTAACATCATAAAATTACATCAAACGAATTAACTCGGAATAACATTTAGCCATTTTATCTAAATCCGTTATCGGACAATACTCATCGGCTTGATGCGCCATCGCAAAAGCCCCCGGACCCCAAATGATGCAATCTCCCCATTTTTTGAACAACCCAGCTTGAGTCCACCCAGTAAATACTCCAGTGGAAGATTTGCCCCATACCTGTCTGGAAATCTTTTTAGCCATAAGCAAAACCGGACTATTATCTGACACCAAGCTAGCATCACCCACAAACCCAATTTCTACTGTAGCCGTTCGATCCACCGCACGCACATTGGATCGGATCATTTGGATTATTTCGTCTAAATTCTCACCCGGCACCACTCGACGATTTAACATAAATTGACATTGATCTGCGATGACATTACCAGCGGTACCGCCTGTAATTTTATTTACTGACTGACAGGCACAACCAAATAGTGGATCGGATTTTGTTTCTAGTAATTTTTCCATTTCAGCCAATCGATTAATTACTCGGGCGGCTTTTTGCACCGCATTGAATCGCAAATTTTTCTTGACACTAGTAAAACTAGAATGAAAAGCTTTGCCTCGAGTGGTAATAAAAAATTCGATCGCGCCTTTTTGGCCAATAATCACCTGCCCGCCAGTAGGCTCGCCTACTATTACTTGGGCACTGCCTGGTTTTATTTTTAAAGTTTTAACAAATTCTTTACCACCCGCACCACTAGATTCCTCGGCTGCATCAAATAAAAACCAAATATCGCGATTAGGTGTGTCTTTAATACTTTGGGCCGCGACAATCATTGCGGCCACACCGGCTTTCATGTCAGTAGCGCCCAAGCCGAATACTTTCCCATCTTGTATTACTGGTTTAAATGGATTTTTTGTCCAAGCATTGGACACAGGCACGGTATCGGTGTGTCCGCTAAAAATCAAAGGATGTTTAGAATCTTTCCCGGGAAAACGTACCGCCAAATTATACCAATCCGGGCTAGTGCCTACTTTGGTAATACGCACTAATTTTTTAGGGAAATATGAGGCAATGTATTGCACGATAGCTCGATTGGTTTTTTTGCTTTGAGTGTCGAAAGTGATTAATTTTTGCAAGATTGATAGGGTTTGCATATATTTATTATGTTGATAGTAAAAGAAAACAGCCCGTGAGTGCGGGCTGTTTTTTGGTATAAAGTAAAAAAGTATTTAACCAATCAAAAGCCCATCACTGTTCCAGTGCTTGTAGGAATTTTTAATTGTACGACGGTTGATGTTCATAATATTACCATATTATCTCATACGACTTTTGTTGTCAATACGCATTTTGTACACAGCTCCCATCAAAACAAAATAACAGATAACTAATCCTAATAATGAAATTGACCAACTAACTGCCGACCACGTCTGATTTCCCAACCAACTTGCTAATGTAATAACATACTGCAATCCCACACCAGTTATCCATGCGACCACCTGGGCCAGTGGAAAAAATACAAAACTTAACGCTAATGATAAAAAACCAAACAACATCAACCACGGCACAATCCAAAGCACCAACACATTGGCTATGGGCGCAACCAGCGACAGCCGACCAAATTGATACAAAATCAGTGGCAAGGTAATAATGATTGCAGACAAAGTAGAAACCAGAATTTCCCGAATAGCACCTGGATGAATAAAATTGGGAATTATTTTTTCTACAACCGGAGACAGATAAACCAAGCCCATCGTCGCCAAAAATGATAACTGAAACCCAGCGTCCCAAATCAAAATATAGGGATTAACAATCAACATAATAGCAGCAGTAACAGCCAATATATTGCCCACATGAGACAACCGACCGAGTTGTTGAGCGAGAAGCACAATCACCCCCATTATTCCGGCACGCATTACCGACGCCGAGGCACCGGTAAATAAAACAAACAGAATAATTCCACTAACACAAACCCAAAATGCTTGTCGACGATACAATCCAACGCCAATAAATAATGACATTAATACCCTAGCAATAATACTAATATTATACCCGGAAATAGCAATGATATGCGTAATACCTACTCGAGAAAAATTGTCTAAAAGTTCTGGCGGAAAACCGCCGCGCGCACCATATAACAAGCCAGCAACCAAAGACGCCTGCGGCTCGGCCCAAAGCTGGCCTACTCGTTCGCTGATAATAGTTTTTAATCCAAAAAACAAACCGTGTTTATACCCACTTTCGAAAGTCAAAATTTTGGGCACACTACAAATACTAAACACGCCCTGCCGTGCCAAATAATTATCATAACGAAAATTGCTATCAACAAAATTTTTTGGCGTTTGTAAATTACAATTTAATGTAAACTTGTCACCGTTTTGATAAGCCGGATAAAGAGGTAATTTCACCAAGATTTTGCCTAAATCGGTTTTTATAATATACCGCACACTATCCAGCCGCACATCCGGCTCGTCCACTACTCGTCCGGACACAATTTTATTCCCACCATTATAATACAACAAATTTTGGGAATTATGTTCTGGCATCATAGATAAAAACCGGAGGCCGCCCAAAATAAAAAACAACAGACCCAATAACCAAAATCTGATCCTGGCACGATGCCAAAACAAGATTAATAAAAATCCTAGAACAAAACAAATAACATACAAACGGTACTGCCAAAATTTCTGAAATTCCCAACCAGAAAACACACCTACCCCACCGATAAAACAAAAGCAAAACGCGAGAAACGTCTTGCTCTTTGAATTTGTTACCCCCTCCACCAACCACATAATTACTCCATGCCCAATTTAGATCGCACTTTTTTCACGACGTCGTTGATATTCCAATCGGATTTTACCAAATAATCGCGCGAGCCAAGCTCGATCGCTTCTTCCACTTTTTTTTCATCCGACAAATTAGTGAGCATAATTACCGGCACTTTTTTGCCCCAATTGTCCCGACGAATTCGCTCAAGTGTGGTGATGCCGTCCATCTTGGGCATAATAATATCTAACAATACGAGATCGGGGTGTTCTGTGAGGGCTTTTTCCAAACCGTCCTCACCATCGCGTGCCGAGATAACTGCAAAATCTTCTTTTTCAAATTTTGAAACCAAAGCATTCAGAAGCGATTGCTCATCCTCTATAATGAGAATTTTTTTGGTCATATAATTATTGCATTCCTGAAGACAAAATCTATTAGCACCCCGAAGCATCAGGGTGCCGAAGATATTATCTTACTAACTCAATTTGGTCGCTGTGTTCATTCTCGCAAGCGCGTACATATATGGCGCTACTGGTAGTAATAGTCAGAGTATAGCCAGTACGAGTAGCATCCCAACTGCCTTCGCCATTGGGACTAATCGGTACCCTGCCAATATAATCGCGTGTCACCAAACCGCTCAAATCCACGCAAGTAGTGTCGCCCGAAACATCGGTGGTGCAGTTGCCATTTTTGCCATTGCACCCGGTAGTAGCCGTACCAATCATGTAAGTACTATTGGCACCCAAAGAAGC
>CAYXJO010000001.1:96956-98046 GCA_964465205.1 uncultured Gammaproteobacteria bacterium | reverse complement strand
CCGGTAAATAAGCACCGCCGTGATCCACTTGGTCTAATTTGATAGCTGTCATAATTTCGCTGGCTTGTTGCCAACGCACGCTATCGCGCGAATCTTGGAAACGTACCAAAGGATTCAACGCCACAAACGAAACCACTGCCAAAATAGCAATAATGGCCACTACGATTAAAAGTTCGATTAAAGTGAAACCTTTTTTAGACATACATTTTACACGTTAAGATAAATTAACGAGTAATTGAGATGCCGGCTGGGGTATGCTCTGGCGTACAAGCAGAAATAGAAACAGTGCCAGCAGAATTACGAACAAGATAATAGCGAGTCATAGCAGCTGTGCCACTACTAGGATCCTGCGGAATAGCACCAATATAGCCAGCAGTGACTAGACCGGTTAAATCCACACAACTAGCTTGGGTGGTAGTCGCAGTACATGCCACATTACAACCAGTAGCACCATTAGTACCGATCATATAAGCCAAACCAGCAGTGGTACTATTTATGGTCGCCAAATAGCTACCACGATTATCTACTTGGTTCACTTTGATAGCACTAAGTAACGCGGTGGCATCAGACCAACGACGACTGTCGCGGGCATCTTGAAAACGCGTGAGCGGATCCAAAGCAACAAACACCACACCGGCTATGATAGCGATAATAGCAATCACTATCAACAACTCGATAAGGGTAAACCCTCTTGTTGTTTTTTTCATATAAACATGAAAAAATTAAATAAATAAGATTAATTTAAGGCCTATCATCTGATTTTAATCAACCATCAAATGATAAACAATTAATTATTACTTTTTATCTCCGGGTCGCGCAGCCCCCAACTAGGCACCAAAGCACGCAAGGCCAATCCAATAGCTTCAATATATTCAAGTGGAGATTTTTGTCTATTGAGCTGAGAAAAACCGATGGTCGTGGGCAGTTTGGTTTTTGTGGCAAAATAATCCAACAAGCCTGTCATCTGGCTGCTTCCACCAACCAATACTGCGGATTTTATTTTTTTACCGGAATTTTTTTCAAAATAAGCTACGGTATCTGTAATCTCATCAATAATTTGATTTCGTGTTTTCCCGGTCATTATGTAATT
>CAYXJO010000001.1:0-96946 GCA_964465205.1 uncultured Gammaproteobacteria bacterium | reverse complement strand
ACTCTGCAGCGCACTAACCACGTCTTTATTTTTGCTTTTAAGGCCATTTTTAATTTTTTCCGTTTCCGCTTTTTTGACATCTATCTCCAATAAATTAGCGACTGCCTTGGTAAACGCATTTCCGGCTCGCATAATTGCTTGCTCATAGCACAAACCGTCTTTGTCAAAAATAGTCACCAAAGATGTATTACTACCAATATCAACCATCAACACCGGATCCACTGGTGGCTTCTCAAATAAATCCCGGTAGGTGGCCAGTACTTCTGTGTCAATAATATTAACCTGAAAATTATTTTCGTGAAAAAAAGTTGACCATTCCTTGACGACCTCTCTATTTGTAGCCACGGCCAAAATCGTAATGTTGTCTTTGTCTTCGTTGCGTACGCGATAGGAATAAACTAAATTTTTTTCTAATATCGGCAAGTTGGTTACCAATTCTTGAAAAATAAATTTTTCACGATCTTTGCGTTTGCTAGCCGGCAAATTAAATACGCGCAAAAACACTTGGCGTTCTGGCATGCCAAATATCATTTCGGCACCGGCGATAGACCCCGGTTTGGCATCTGCCAACACTTGCCTAATAGCTAAAGCCAATTTAGCAGCGTCTTTTATTCTACCTCCGTCCACTATCCCCTCGGCCAGGGTGACACGCCCCAAACTTACTACCCTGGGCTTACCCCATGTAGTACGCAATAAAGCCACCTCAATCGACCCATCCGCGATGTCTAATCCAACTGCTTTTTTACTAAATAAACACATAAACATTAATTGCTCTCTTGCCACGACGAAATCGTGACCAAACTACTACTGACTATAGCGGTAACCATTATTTTTTTATTAAAATTATCCACACCGGCCAAAACAGTAAGAGTGCGGTTGTTGCCACTTGAGGACACATTTATTATACATGATCCATCAGTTAAACTCAACGTAGTTCCCGGCCAAGTGTCATTCATTTGCAAACGTCTTAAGGCTTCTTCAGCGCAACCGGTAGCCAAAGCCAAGGCTTGGTTGCCTTTCTGTGCTGTAAAACCCATATCAGCATCGCCAATTCCCAACATTGAGGCGCTAAAAGCCATTATGAGAGCGGCAGCGCTAATAATAATTACAATCAATAAAGCGGCGATGCCACGTGTATCCGATAATAATTTTAACTTTTGCATACTCATTCTCTTAAACTGACTGCTGTGCGAAAACTTTGGCTGTTTTGATATGTCGGCCCAGTGGACGAAACAGCAGAAATAGCAACGCTCACGCCGATATTTGCTCTAGTACTGCTTGCCGAAAAATTACTAAAAACCAAACTGTCTACTCGTACATAATTACTGATAATAGCGGTGGCGGCATAATTACCTTCTTTAATTTGGACAGCTCGGGTAGAAGTAGCCAAACTAATAATTGTAGGATTGAGAGTGCTACTGGCCATAGTCAACACCAATACACCTGAATCCACACCAAATTGAGATGAGGTAGTATTTACACTGCTCGCGGACATAATCTTCTTGGTAATGGCATCCATGACCATACGCGCATTGGCGTGTACTTCTTGGGCGCCATAAGTCTTTTGACGCGTATCAGAAATATTTAAACTATAACTAACAAAAGTAATTGCTACACCACCAATAATAGCTACATAAATCAAAGTTTCCACCAAAGTGAACCCAGCACGATAATTAATTTTATTTTTGCCAAAAAGCATAATTATCTATTAGCGGAAATTACTTCATCTTCCGCACCACACGACAATACACTTACTTTACCTTTATCATCGCGACGTATGGCATAGTAGGTGCGGGTAGCACTACCAAAAGACGGATCAAAAGGCAACTTCGGTAATTTATTACCCAACGCACCACCTAAGTCAACACAAGCCGATGGTAAACTTTGTCCACCGGCACCGGCGGCATTAGTACCCACCGTGATACTTCGAAAGGCTGGACTATGGGAAGTATAATCTGTGTCAAAAAAGAACTTATACTGAAAGTATTGATTGGTATTTATATTGGCCAAATTCAGTACCGGCGGTTTGGTGGTGGAATTTAAAAACTCGGAATAATAGGACGCGGCGGTACCATCTGGACCAACAAAAGATTCACCAGAGCAAGCACTGTCGTCACACGATCGCACTTGAAGCTGCAATCGAGCGACACCGCGATAGTAGTGGTACACGATTTCCGATGCCGACAAAGCACGATTGTAAACAGAAACTTCGTCAATCATCCCGGTGAATCTTTGAGCGTCGGTGCCGACAACCGAATCGGTCCAACTGCCAATATTCATAACTGCATTGTTAATTGCCACATTACTTACCGTGCTGCTGCGTACCACCCTCCCACCATCACCATAAATATAATGCACATTACCACTACGCACTGACACAATCTGATGCCAGCCGCCATCGGCCAATGTAACGTAAATACCATACGGCACCGAACCTTCGCGCACTCCTCCGCCCCAAGAATTAGGAGTGGCATTATTTCGTCCTAACCAAAACCCACTGGTATAATTTTTATCCACCAATCTTTCATACGCACGGTTATCGCCATCATCTTTAAACCATACCTCTACCGTAAAATCACCCAAAGTATCGTTTACGGGTGTGGTAATCTTTTGTGCACCGTTAAAACTTACCGCAGTACCAAATTTACCAGCCACACCAGCCGAGGGACAAGTAATACCTGTACAAGTAGCATTGCGACCACCACCCGAAGTATCCACAAACGAATCAGCGCCCGCTTCTTCATTCAAATGATATAATGCAATATTACCAGACATGTTGGCATTGCCATATGGATAGCCGGTCTCGGTTTGTTTATTATCCGGTAATTGTTTGTTATAGGGCACACGTGGTATCCAAGACACAGTTGCCCAAGCAGTAGAAGAAATAGCATTAATAACCGGCGAGGTGTATGTACCGCTTGATCCGCTTACTAGATCAATCCACGAATAGGTTGAATTCCATTTGGTATTGGAATATGTGCCACCCGCAAAATCTGCTTGTTTGTTGTGGACATAAGAACCAGCTACTATAGTAGCACCACACTGCACATCACAGCCGGTGGCCGATGTGCCAATCATGCGCCAAGTGCTATCCACGCCGGGCGGAGTCTGCCCACGGGTATCTACCTGATATAACCGCACCGCGTCAGCAATGGAATTCACATCTTGGTGACGCTGCGTATTACGAGCATCCTTTAGTCGCGAAACCGGATCCAGTACCACAAAAATCACCGCCGCGATTACCGCAATTATTGCAATTACCACGAGCAGCTCTACCAACGTGAACCCCCTTTTATTTTCAAAAAGATTCATATCTAAAAAATATTATTTATAATAGATTGAAATATCATTTAAAATCGGCGTAGTATTGGTGTCCCCAGATAGTTGGACCTGATATTGCACCCACTGATTCCAATTGAGGACTTTGGGAATAATAGATCCGGTGGAAGTGGTAAAATATGTTCCCGCGCCGCCCACACCATACCACGAAGACCAGGCGCCCGGCGCGCCCGCATTGTCGGGCGCAGTGCGCACTTTTAATTTTATCGCACATCCACTACAAGTGGAAGTATTCTGTGACCAAGAAATTACCGATAATGGCGACGAGTTGGACATGTTAAACGCCGACGACATAATATTGCCTACTGCCGCATAGCCGCTGGCGCCTACATTTTCCATCCAAGTAGTAGATACATTATCGAGCGAAACCAATTGTGAACCATTGCTGGATAAAAACGCTTTGAATAATAATTTACCGGTACTGGTCGGAAAAGTATTAATGTTGGTATTAATTATCGAAGCTGGATTGTAACTGCTAGTACCAGCTGTAGCCCACGCCGATCCATTCCAATATTCCCAAGTGCTACCATCATCATTTGATAATTGGTAATAAATCGCACCACCGCCAGTGGAAGCGGTTTCACTAAATCCGGTCCAGCTATAGAATGTGGTGGTGGGTACTGACAAAGAAGTGACCGGGCGAATAACTGGGCTACTAGTAGCATAGATAGTAGCACTACCAGAACTCCAAGAGCATCCGGCTTGCACACTACAAGTGGAACTGACGACATAAGTATTACAAGCGGTAGCGGTGCCAGAACAACTACCAGGATTGGTCCAATCAACATGGATATTATCAAATCCAACAACATTGCTTCCACTAGAGTTGCCGGCAGTAATTCTTCTGGCCGCAAGTTTCACATAATATGTCCCTGTAGTTGCAACCTTGGTAGTAATATTGATAGGGACCACAGCCGCCCAACTCGTAGCCGCAGTGATAGTCTGCGACCAAACTTGTGTACCAAGTACTGGCGCACCACTCGTCGAATCCACAAACGCATAGAGGATAAACGACGTAAGATTGCTATTAGAATAACTAGTTATGCGCCAATCAAAATTCAAAGTAGCGGTTGGGCTATTGGCCGTAGTAGTAAATGATTGTTGATAATAACCAGATAGGGTTCTATTATTAACATTGTTAGATGAAGACAAAGTAATATTAACATAAGGCCCGGGGTTCCCACCGGTAGTCACGCGTGCGCCCGTTGCCCTATTACCATTATCTTCCCAATCAGCATAAACCCATGGCAAGGTGGCGGTATTGAAACCGGGGTTGATCGTGGAACTTGACACGCCATTTGCCCACGAACAACCAGCTTGCGCGCTACAAGTAGTCGAAGATGAAAAAGCATTACATGCCGTAGCTGTCCCAGAACACGTGGACGGGCCGCCCAAAGTTTTTAAACTCGCCGAACTGGTAGACACAATAATAGTCGAAGTATCGTAGACATAGTCACTGTCTAAATCAAAACCCCAATCGTATTGACGTGAACAGTTTATCTGCACTTGATCTAATTGCACTTGTTGCGTTCCATTACCAGATAAAAACGCTTTGAACATTATTTTTTTGGTACTAGTTGGGAAACTGGCAATGTTCGCATTAACCACGGTAGAAGTATTATAATGCGTGGCCAAAGTGGCCGCAGCCCACGCCGATCCGTTCCAATATTCCCAAGTGCTACCATCATCATGTGATAATTGGTAATAAACCTCTCCTCCATTTTTCACGGCCGTTTCGATAAATCCAGACCAAAAAGCGATTTGGTTGGGATGATAAGAATGATTATTGTATATAGCAGGACTGGTGAGGGCATAATCCGCCGTCCAGCTACACCCAGACTGCGCCGCGCAAGTGCTAGAGCTGGTCAAAGTGGCACAAGTAGAAGTTGTGCCCGAACACGAACCAGCATCTTTGAGTTGGCCAAATCCGCCGATCACTTCAATTTTATTCGTATCAAAGGTATACGGTCCGGCATTGCCAAAATCCCAAATCATCGGACCACACTGCCCGGCCGCGGAATACATGAGCTGTAATTGACCGGTAGTAGAAGCATCTACTCCTCCGTCATTACTAAAAAATTTGGTAACATCCAACCAGGTATCTTGTCCAACTCCGCCCACCCAATCAGTTTGCGTCCAGACATCTGTATCCCAATTGGTAAGATAAGAAACTTGTTTGACAGATGTGGTCACTCCGGCACGTGGAGACCAAAAAACTTCCGAGGTTACTTTTTTACTATGAACATCAGTATAGGTGCCGGGGCACGCGACTAAATCTCCCCCGCCATCACGGCATACATCTGACAAGCTAATCACCCGGGTGTAATCGCCAATAGTCTCGGTGGTCCCCTCTGTACCCAATACCCACTGTCCACCGGTGGTAGTCACAGTAGATGTCGTAAAAGTCAATTCGTTCCAAGCCCGATCACGGATAGCGCGCACCGCCTCTACACCCTCTTGCGCCAGAGCATTCGCCTCAATTTGCCGACTACTTTGATTCAAAGACGATAAACCGCCGGTAGACATAGTGACCAAAGTCGCGGCCAACAAAGCAAATATGGCCAGTGCTAGTATCACCTCAAGTAAAGATTGCCCTTGATTGTTTATTTTTAAAAACATTAGTTTTCTTCTACTCTACCTAAATTATTAATACCGATATCTACCGTGCCTTGAACACTGTGAATGATTTGAAAATGACCAACATTGGCCGGCCGACCAAAACCTTTAGAAAAATTTATATCAATACCACTAGTGGTTGTCGCTAGATCGACACTGGCAAATGTTACCACCGCCTCCAACGGATAAGTGCGATCATAATTCGAATCACGTGTGGAATACGAATTGCCGGCGTAAGCAACATAGGAGTGCGCTCCGCTGGTAGGCGCGCTCAAAAATACTCCATAAGCACTATCGCGATATCCTGACATCGCGCTTTCGCGCGCATCACGCAAGGTCATGACTATCTGCGCACTAGTTTCGTGTAATTGAGAATGAACCATTAAATTACTATAAATCGGCAGAGACGCTAACACCAACACCAAAGATATGGCAATGACTATGAATAATTCAAGCAATGTAAAACCGCGCATAATTAACGTGAGATATCACCAGTAATATTGTATATTGGCGTAATAATCGACAAAGCTAAAAAGCCTACCACCAAACCAATAATAATAAGCAGTACCGGCTCAATGGCGGTAGATAAAGATTTGGTAGAGTTGTCTACTTCGATTTCATAAAAATCCGCCAAATACAGTAGAGTGTCTTCCAAATTACCGGATTCTTCACCTACGCGAACCATGCGCGTAACCATACGTGGAAATAATTTTTCATGTTCAACCAAATTTTCGGCCAAAGTAGTGCCTTTACGCACGCGCGCACCAGCTTCATCCAACACTTTTTGAAAATAATAATTACTAACTGTGTTATGAGTAATATCCAAAGCCTCGTCAATGTTTAATCCGCTACGCAACAGTGTGGCAAGTGTGCGGGCAAAACGTGCCAAATTGGTATTACGCACGATGGTTTTGATAATAGGAGTATGTAACAGAATCCAATTAGTGACTGGCCGTGCGAACTTTTGTCGTATCAGCCAAATCAAAAATATAATACCCAAAATAATTCCCAGCGGCAGAGACACCGGATGAGCGCTGACAAAATGAGAAAAATTAATTAACGCACGAGTGGTGGGTGGCAGACCGGTCTTGAGACCCTCAAATAAAGGAATTATCTTTGGCAATACCATAAAAGACATTACCATCCCTAAAATAAAAGAAGCGACCAGTATCACCGATGGATAAAGCATGGCGCCTTTAATCTTGGAGCTTAACTCTTTTTCTTTTTGCAATTGTTCGGCTAAATTTTTGAGATTTTCCGAAAGAGTACCCGAAGTTTCGCCGGCATACACTTCGCTAATAAATATGCCATTAAATACTTTGGGGAATCGTTTCAAAGAATCGGCCAAGGAATTGCCTGATTCTACTGATTTTTTCACTGCCCCCAAAACGCTCTTCATGCGACCACGGGCGCTATCTTCAACTATTGCCAGTGATTCTACTATATTGAGTCCGGCCTGCTGCATTACCGATAAATGTTTGGCCAAAATTGCCTTATCGGTCAGTCCGGTACCGCCGATTCTTAGTTCTATTTTTTTCCACTCCTTTTTGGGTGGATTGGGTACGGTTGCTTTTGCCATAAAATTTTATAATCAAACGTAGCACAGAAATAAAAAATTTAATTTACCCAACCAACGCATAATTGAATTAGCTCTAACAAAACTACTCACGGGTAACGCGCAAAACTTCTTCTAAGGTAGTGACTCCGTTGACTACTTTATCAATACCGTCTTCGAGCATGGTAGACATGCCCTGATTCTTGGCCACATTGGTAATTTCTTCACTAGAGGCACGCTGTAGTATTAATTTTTTTATTTCTTCACTCATCTCCAGCACCTCAAACACACCTACGCGACCCTGATAGCCGGTATTACCACATACCGGACAGCCGGTACCGCGATAAAAACGTAGTTTACTCAAGTTCTTATCGCTTCTTTTTTGTAACAGCATTTTGATGCGCGGATCGAGCTCGATCGCAGCTTTCTCTTCTTTGCCCAGTTCATACGACGTACGACAGCGTGAACAAATTTTACGCACCAAACGTTGAGCGATAGCCACATTCACGGTAGAGGCTACCAAAAACGGCTCAATGTTCATATCTAGTAAACGTGGCAAAGTGGTAGCGGCATCATTGGTGTGTAGCGTAGACAACACCAAGTGACCGGTCAACGCGGAATTGACAGCGATATCGGCTGTTTCTTCATCGCGAATTTCACCGACCATAATTATATTTGGATCTTGGCGCACAATTGAACGCAACCCTTGAGCAAAAGTAAGATTGGTACGTGGATTGACCTGAATTTGAGTAATACCCTCAACGTCGTATTCCACCGGATCTTCAATAGTAGCGATATTAACATCACGTCTATTTAAAATCTTCAAAACAGCATACAAAGTAGTAGTCTTGCCCGATCCGGTCGGACCGGTAACCAAAAACATTCCGTGTGGGTGCTTAATGGCTGCTTGCACTTTTTTCAAATCATTTCCACCCATGCCCAGATCAGTCAAACCAAAAGACCGGCTTTTGGCCGAAAGTAAACGCATAACGACATTTTCACCTTGTGTAGTAGGCACTACCGACACGCGCACGTCCACAGTTTCATCCTCGGATTTGAAACGCAATTTGCCATCTTGAGCAGCACGATGTTCGTCGATACGCATTTTAGATAAAATCTTAATACGCGCAAGCAGAACTTCGGCGTATTGTTTGGAGACTTCTAGCACTTCGTGCATCACGCCGTCAATACGAAAACGTACTACCAATTTGTTGGCGTAAGGCTCAATGTGTATATCTGACGCTTTATTCTGATGACCGTAACGCAACAAAGTATCCACCATATTCACCATCACATTATCCCTCTCTTCACGAGAAAGTTTGGAGGATTCCATTTCACCGGCAATACGCTTGAACTCATCGCGTAAATCCAAATTATACCCATGTAGCGCATCAAACAAATCCTGCTCCATGGTAAAAAACGGCAAGACTGGACGGCCGTATAATTTCTCCAAAATATGTACCGCTTCCAAATCAGTTGGATCGGTCATGGCCACTTTTACCCCTTTGTTTGTGGACTCAAATGGCACTACACCCTTACTTCGGGCCACTACTTCCGGTAATTCTTTGAGTAAATTTTCATCAATATTTTGAGCCGACAAATTAACATACACCAAATGATAATGTTCGGCCAACGCTTGACCCAATATTTCTTTGGTAATATGCCCATTGTCAATCAAATATTCCACAAAACCCAGACTGGTTTGTTTTACCGCCTCCTCTACTTCTTTTAATTCTTTCTCGGATAAATACGTTTCGTTGATGAGGATTTCTTTGATTTTCGCCTCAGTCAATTGATTGGGCATATAATACGCTTAAAAACGAATTTGGGTTCAAATTCCGTCTGCAACTATTATATCACAAAAAACACCAACAACCAACATCCCCCCGATATGATAAACAAAGTATATTGGCCAAAATAATCTCTTTGGGGTATAATGATGGCACAGCCAATTTAATCAAACTGAATAAAATAATAAATTATCAAAACATAAATCTGACCAAACCTTATGCCCAAACCAACCCCGACAACCCATCTAGCTACCGCCGAAATCCAAAAATTCATGGATACTATCGGTGACGGTATTCTGATAGTAAATAGCCAAGATGTAATCACCGATGCCAACCAAACGGTCTGCGCGATATTGGGATACAAAAATAAGAACGAAATACTGGGCAAGCCCACACTGTCTTTGCTCTCACCGATTAATGAAAAAGGTGAACCGATCACTATCAAAAGCGCGGCTATCAATAAATCAATTTTGCGTGGCGAACGCATAAACAACGCCATTCGCCAATTTTTGCGACAAGACAATCGTCGCATGTGGGCTTCAATCACCACCACCCCACTCAAAGACGCCAAGCATAAAGTGCTGGGGGCAGTGCTCGTGATCCGAGATATCACCGAAGAAAAACAGCAAGAGGAATACCGTACCGACTTCGCCCATGTCGCCTCACACAGCCTACGCACTCCTTTGGGCAACATGCTTTGGGCGCATGAATATCTTCTGTCGGAAAAAGCTGGCAAACTAAATGAAGTACAATCGGATTACCTCAAAGAGTCATACCGCACCCTCAAATCCATGAATACCATGGTGAATGATCTGCTCAGCGTATCGCGCTTACCGGACAAAAAAGTAACGCCGCACTTGACTAAAACATCTTTGGAAAAAACTATATTATCTATAATCGACGAATATACCACCTATGCCCACGCTCGCAATGTTACTGTGCGACTAACTCGGCCGGCCGACACCCATCTTATCAAAGCGGATGCGCGCTTTTTGCCGATCATTATACAAAATATCGTTGAAAACGCCATTCGTTACTCATTTGAACACACCACTATTAAACTGGATGTAAAAAAATCCGGTGATAATATAATATTTACTTGCACCAATACTGGTATTGGAATTCCATTGGACAAACAACGATTTATCTTCGCCAAATTTTTTCGCGCGCCAAACGCCATCAAAAGCGAAGGCAATGGTACTGGTTTGGGACTCTATATTACCCGCGAAATGGTAAACATGAATAAAGGTGAGATTTGGTTCGATAGCGTTCCGGACGGCACAACGACATTCTATGTTAAATTTAAGGCACAATAATATGACCGCTACCAAAAAAATAATGATTGTGGAGGACGAACAATTCACGCTAAAAATGTACACTCACCTACTCAAAGAGAACGGCTTTGACGTGGTGGCGACCCCCAACACTAAAGAAGCTGCGCGTTTGGTCAAAGCCAACAAACCAGACATGCTAATTGTGGATATGATGCTTCAAGATGGAGACGGATTTGATGTTATTCGAGAAGTACGTAAGTTGCCGGCATTCAAAAAAACACCAATTTTGGTGCTTTCTAATCTAGGACAAGAGATGGATATTAGTGAAGCCAAAAAAGTGGGCGCTGACAAGTATCTAGTAAAAAGCAACGTCCGCTTTGAAGAAGTAATTAAAACAGTAAAAGAGTTACTGAAGATAAAATAAATTATTCGCCCAAAATTTTACGGATGTGACCAACCACCTGTGTAATGGGAGTATCGGATTTTACAAAATAATCCGCCGCTCCCAAAGCACGGGCTTTTTGTATATCGGTTTCTTGGCTTAGATTGGTAGCGACAATCGTCGGTACGGTAATTTTCTTGGCGCGCATTTGCTCCAACACGCCAAAGCCGTCAAGTTTGGGCATCATTAGATCCAATATCAACAGGTCATACTCGGATCGCTCCAGCTCGGCGACTGCCGCCTCACCATCATATACGGCTTTGGCAGAGAAGCCAGAGTTATTCAGCTTCATTTCCAAAGCATGAGCCATGGGTTTTTCATCTTCAGCAATAAGAATTTTTTGGACATAATATTATTTAGGTAATTATTTATAAATGTTGGGGCTCAAGCAGATAGTAATTTTGCCAACGACCATCGCACCCCACCGCGCAGGGCGTAGCGCCGCGAGTCCGGTGCAAGTCTGACCGCCAAAAAAATATCTACGAAGCTATATTGATATTATACCACAATACTCACAAGTTTGCCCTTCACATAAATAATTTTCTTTGGATCCTTACCCTCTAACCACTTTTGTGTTTTTTCACTGGCAAGTGCGACGGTCTTTACATCATTTTCGTTCGCATCGGCCGGCATTTCAACAGTGTCGCGTAATTTACCGTTAATCTGCACTGCAATCGTGATGGTATCAAAAACAATTTTATCCGGATTGTGGATCGGCCATATCTCACGTGCCAATATAGTACTATTGCCCAAATTGTTCCAAATTTCTTCGGTAATATGTGGTGCAAACGGAGACAATATTTTCACAAATAAAGCGAAGTCAGATTTATTTATTTTTTCCGGTCTGGCCATTTCATTGGCCAGCTCCATCATTTTGGCTATCGCAGTATTGAAACGCATCTCAGCGATGTCTTCGGTTACTTTTTTGATGGTCTGATGTAAAACAGTTTCCAATTTTTTATCTATCGATGCATCTTCTGCTACTTTTTCTTGCAGTGCCCAAACTCTATCCAAAAATCTTCGCGCGCCAATCAGCCCCTGCGTACTCCAAGCGCAAGATTGATCAAATGGACCCATAAACATTTCATAAACACGCATCGCATCAGCACCGTATTCGGCGATAACATCATCTGGATTAATTACATTCCCCCAACGTTTACTCATCTTACGATTGTCCTCACCCATAATAAGACCGACATTACGCAATTTGGTAAACGGCTCTTCGTAATTTACCGCGCCAATATCATACAAAAATTTGTGCCAAAAACGCGCGTAAATAAGATGGCGAGTGGCATGTTCTGCGCCGCCGACATAAAAATCCACCGGCGACCAATATTTTTCTTTGGCTTTATCGGCCAAGGCGTCATTATTTCGGGGATCAATATAACGCAAATAATACCAACTACTACCCGCCCACTGCGGCATAGTGTTGGTCTCACGTTTGGCTGGACCGCCACAGTGCGGACATTTGGTGGTAACCCATTTATCAATATTGGCAAGTGGCGATTCCCCGGTGCCGGTCGGTTCGTAGCTTTTTACATTAGGCAACTCAAGTGGCAGTTCATTCTCGGGCACTGGCTGCCAACCACACTGGTCACATTTTATTAGCGGTATGGGTTCGCCCCAATAACGTTGACGCGAAAACACCCAGTCACGTAATTTGTATTGGACCTTTTTTTCACCCAAGCCTTTTTCGGCGAGCCAAGCAATTATCTTAGCGGTTGCATCGTCTAAATTGAGCCCATCTAAAAATCCGGAGTTGACGTGCACACCATCACCAACATAGGCCGCGGTCTCTACTTCACCACCTTGAAGCACTTCCACTATCGGTAAATTATATTTTTTTGCAAATTCGAAATCACGCTCATCGTGCGCCGGCACGGCCATAATAGCACCAGTGCCATACCCACCCAATACATAATCCGCCACAAAAATCGGCAGAGGTTGACCATTCACCGGATTGACCGTTTTTATACCTTGTAATTCTACACCGGTTTTTTCTTTTTGTAGCTCGGTGCGCTCTAGCGCGGTTTTGTGTTTGGCTTGTTCGATATAACTCTCCACTTCACTCCAATTGGAAATTTGGGCAGACATTTTGGTGAGCAGTTCGTGTTCTGGGGCTACCACACAATAAGTGGCACCAAACAAAGTATCTGGGCGGGTGGTAAATACTTCTAGTTTTTCTTCACTATTTTGGATAGCAAATTTTACCAGCGCCCCCTCACTGCGCCCAATCCAATTGCGCTGCATTTCTTTGATCGGCTCCGGCCAGTCCGGTAGCTTGTCTAGATCATTTAATAATCGATCGGCATAATCGGTGATACGAAGCACCCACTGGCGCATCGGTTTTTGCTCGACATCACTACCGCAACGTTCGCATTTACCATCTTCCAAATCTTCATTGGCGAGGCCGGTTTTGCACGATGGACACCAATTGATCGGCGCGAATGATTCATATGCCAAACCGCGATTAAACATTTGCAAAAAAATCCACTGTGTCCATTTATAAAATTTGGGGTCGGTAGTATTCACTTCTCTGTCCCAATCATAAGTGAACCCAAACAATTCCAATTGGCGCTTGTAATTGGCCACATTTTCTTGGGTACCAGCAGATGGATGGACTTTGTTTTTGATCGCATAATTCTCGGCCGGTAAACCAAAAGCGTCCCAACCCATTGGATGCAAAACATTGTGGCCCTGCATAATTTTCATACGTGCCACCACATCGGTGGCGATATACCCTTTGGGATGGCCAACGTGCAATCCGGCTCCTGACGGATAAGGAAACATGTCCAAAATATAAAATTTGGGACGAGTGGTGTCTTCCGTAACTTTGAAAACATTATTTTTTGTCCAATATTTCTGCCATTTCTTTTCTATTTTGGCGGGATCGTATTTTTTCATAAATAAAGTGAAAATTATTTTTCTAATCTACCATCACGACCGTAATTTTTTAATTTATCAATTGAGTCTGGTTGACGACCAATCTCAATCACATCCGCCACAGGATTATTCTCTGCAGAAACGACGATGTCTTTGGTAACCAAAACTTTGTCTTCCTTGTCGCGAGGCAGATCACGAGTGATCGCGTTGGTTGTGGCACTAGGATCAATTGCTTCGATTTTTTTGTGGGTCGGTATAATCTCGCACGGCATATTCCGAGCGGGTACACCAGGTATTTCTGGACCAGGCATATATTATAATTAGTGCAGGTATCTTACCGATTATACCCAAAAAAATCAAGCGCTGGACTTGATAAAAATCTGACGATATGATATATACATACTACACGATTCTTTCCTTGACTCCATAACCAATTCCCCAGGAGAGCCAAATGAAAAAAGTCATGATAACTTGCGGATCATTGGTGCCGATTATGACAGCGCTATGGCTCGGAGCCACGGCGGTCGTGATTTTCAAAATCAGCGAATCAGAGGGCGCGACCGAAGTGGGTTGCGGACTACTGTTCGCTGCGATGGACATGGCCGAATTGGCGGACACCATGCTCAATGGATAGGAGGAAGAAAAATGAAATTGCCAGACTGCATTACTGGGCCGGCACTTAACGCCACCGCCGTGGCTGTCGGCACCATTTTCATGGCATCGCTCGCTTGCGAATACCAGGCAGAGGCTCGCAACTCCAAAAAATTAGAAATCGCGGCATTCACTCTGCGATTAATGGCCATAACCGCTTCCGCAATCGCTATCGCGATAGCGGATAGTATCGCACCTTATTCCACACACACGGGCTAGGCCCGTGTTTTTTATTAAACTAACGCTGGCAGGTGACACAGTAATGCGTTCCCCGCCCGGCATGTCGAGTCTTTTTGATAATAGTTTTACAACGACGACATTTTTCCCCATCACGTTCGTAAACATTCAGAAAATTATAATGGCCACCACTCTTGTCATCGCCATCCACAAAATCATTGAAAGTGGTGCCACGATTTTTTACCGCAACCTGTAAAACTTTGGTGATGCATTGAAAAAGTTTTTTTAGCTCTAGTTCAGTGAGTGACCCAACCTTGCGCCACGGCAACACCCGCGCGCAAAAACACGCCTCATCGGCATAAATATTGCCAATACCGGCGATCAATTTTTGATTCATGAGCAGTGCTTTGACATTGGTTTTTCGGCCGATGAATATTTTTCTAAAATCCGCAAAAATAAAACTCGGCGTAAGCGGTTCTATGCCAAAATCTTTTTGCCAAATTCTGTCTTTGTCATGCGCGTCCACAATTTTCATATACCCAAACCGACGCATGTCATTAAAAAATAATTTGCCACCACCAGCGAACGAAATGATCACCCGCGTGAATTTATTTGGTGCCTGAAAATCAATATCGCCAATACTGTGTCCACCGGCGGTAATTTTTTGGTGATTTTTGTATATGAGCTGGCCGGTCATTTTGAGATGCGTGAGTAAGAAGTGGTTACTTTTTATTTCAAACATCAAAAGCTTGCCGCGTCGCCAAACTGCTTTTATTTCATTGCCAACCAATTCTTTTTGAAATTTCGCACCATCGTTTTTTATAATTTTGCGATCACGAATTTCGACCTCAGTGATTTTATGGCCGACAATTCTCTTTTCCAAATCACGTCGAATAGTTTCGACCTCCGGCAACTCGGGCATATTGACAAATATGCTAATTTAATGATAAGTTTATATATCAACAACAGTAGGAGGTGAACCATGGAAACACAGGAGCAGATGGTGGCAATACTTACCCTGTGTCGATGGGGCGCGATTTTCATCGCGTTTGACGGCATATTCGCCTGGCGGTACGAATCCAACGTCGTACCGGCACGTTACGCTCTTTGGGTGTGTTACCTCGGACGAACTTTGGTCGGCATGGCCGGCGTGGTGGTATCGTCCTATATTTACAGGACAGACATCAGCGACCCAAAAGTTACAGAGTTGGCCGCCAACATCGCGGTCATAACTTGTTGGGTACAGATAATCAGTGCCGCGGCAGCAGCATATCTACGTACGCATCGGTATGCACCTCCACCCCCTCGCACCCCTGACCCTCCTCAATAGGAGGGCTTTTTTATTATAATCCCCTGTCCTTCATCGCCTGCGCCACCCGTGCCACTGCTACCACAAACGCGGCGGTACGCATATCAATATTGTGTTTTTCTTTTGTATCCCAAATAGCATTAAACGAATCCACCATAATCGGTTTGAGTTTCGCGAGCACTTCTTCCTCGGTCCAATAATAATTCATAGCATTCTGTACTTGTTCAAAATATGACACGGTGACACCGCCGGCATTGGTGAGAATATCGGGGATAAGCAATGCTCCATTTTTAAATAAAATTTCATCCGCTTCAGGTGTGGTCGGCCCATTGGCGAGCTCGGCCACAATTTTGGCCTGTACGCGCGCAGCATTTTCGGCGGTAATCTGGTTTTCCAAAGCGGCCGGCACGAGTACGTCCACTGCCAATTCCAATAATTGTTCATTGGTAATATTTTCCGTGCCCGCAAAATTAGCCACCGAACCGGTGGTTTCTTTGTGTTTTTCCAGTGCGGACAAATCCAAAGCGTTTGCAGATTTAATTCCACCCTTACTATCGCTCACTGCCACAATTTTGTAACCCAAATCACTCAAAATTTTGGCCATGAAACTGCCGGCATTGCCAAACCCTTGGACTGCGACAGTGGTCTCGCTCGGTTTTTTGCCGAGTTTTTTCATGGCTTCTTCTACCACATAAACGCCGCCTTGAGCAGTGGAGAATCCTCTGCCCTGCGACCCACCCACCGACAACGGTTTGCCGGTAATCACACCCGGTGCATGATAGCCAACGCATTTTTCGTATTCATCAAGCATCCAACCCATGATTTGCGGGGTGGTATAAACATCTGGAGTCGGCACATCTTTGGTCGGACCAATATGTTGATAAATTGCACGGATATAGGCGCGGGATAATCTTTCAAGTTCGCCTACCGACAATTCTTTTGGATTGACAATAATACCACCTTTGCCACCACCGAGTGGAATCCCCACTGCGCTGCATTTCATGGTCATCCAAAAAGACAACGCCTTAACTTCATCTTCGGTAACATTCCAATGGTAACGAATACCGCCCTTATACGGCCCACGGGCATTATTATATTGGCTGCGATAACCTTTGAATTTTTTTACTTCACCATTGTCCATTTTAATTTCCAAATCTACTTCGTGTAGCTGGTTTGGTCGGCGCAACAATTCCAAAGTATGCGCATCCAAATTTAAAATCTTCGCGGCCTTATCGAGCTGGGCCATAGCATTTCCAAATGCGGATTGTGACATAAATAAAAAATTAATTAATAGCTTGCATATTATATACCCAAAAGAATTTGGCCGTCAACAAAAAATCCAATAAATAACACCCCCGCTTAACCCTTGACAAAAAGGCTAAAATATGGTATATTAACCAGTCTGTTTTCTGGCACTTGGCCCAAGGCCATGATGCTCAGAAACAGGAGTTTGACAACAACTTACAGAGGAAATGGAGAAACCACCCATGACCATGAAGAAGAAAACCCTTGAACTGGGCCCGTACGAATCCGAATTGAAGGCCCCGGGCGTGGGCATCTGGCGCTACTAGAAAAAATTGCCCCTGACCACCGACGGCCATCTCCGCATTATCCCATTGGGGGTCGGAGGTGCGTTCTCGACCCAGATGTTCCAGTCGAACTTCATCATCGTGAAGGGAGACACGGCCTTGTTCGTGGATTTGGGCACGAAGACCACCATCAAGATGGCCGAATTCGGCCTGTCGGTCCACGACATCCGGCACCTGCTTATCACTCACTCCCACGCCGACCACATCGGATCTATCGAGGAGCTCGCGCTCAAGCGGCGCTACGAGGCGCCTTTCATCGAGGTGAAACAGAACGAAGGCGAGCCCTTTGGTGAATACATGGCGCGCGTCATCGCGCACCGCAACTCCGGTGCCGCTCGGCCGAACCTCTACCTGCCCCACGTCTACGCCCAACAGCTCTGGGGGTGGAGTCTGCGTGGTGGCCTGGCCTTCTCGGAGGAGATCGAATTAAACGGCCCCAAGGGCGAGATGCTCATGGGTCATTTCTTCAAGCTGGTCCCGCCAACCAAACTCGATGGCTACGGGGTGGACAGTTGGGAACAGCAGGTCGGCAAAATCCATGTGCAGACCTTCGTGACCAAGCACATCCCGGACAGCGCCAGCCGCGTGACCGAGAGCATGTATTCTGTCGGGTTCGTTGTCGACGGCCGCGTGTACATCTCCGGAGATACGCGCTTCGACGCGCCCACGATCATGCGTTTTGGCGAAGGGTGCGAGACGCTCTTTCACGACTGTCAGCACTTCCCGGGCGGAGTGCACGCCTTCTACGGCGAGCTCAAAACGCTCCCCCCGGAAATCCGCACCAAGATGCTCCTCTACCACCTGTCTGACGGGATGATTGGGAAGGACGTCGTGGCCGATGGCTTCGCCGGGCTCATGGAGCCGGCCCCGACGGTCTACGACTTCGATTAGATCGGAGGCAATCATGAAACAAAGCGAAACCGGGCTCACACCCGAGCAGCAAGCCCGGCTGGACGAAAAGAATCGCCAGCTGGAAAAGTGGCTCGCACAGTGCAATCCAACCCCGGAAGTAGCATCTCAAATCCACAACCTGCAGGCGAGCTACGCCAACAAAGGCTGGGGTATCGAGATGCGCGAAAAAGACGGGCGACTGGTCGTCGCCTTCACCAACTGCACAGGCTCGTCCAATCGACCGACCGCGTCGGCCTTTCTGGACGAACTTTAAAAATCGATCATTAGGAGACCACAAGTCTCCAACCACGTCCCCTAGGACGTGGTCTTTTTTTTGAAAAATTGGACGTACAACCTTACCAGATTATTATGATCGCTTAATATAGTTTGACCTTTGATCACTTTATCTAACAAATTCTTTACCTGCTCTTCGGTGATACTACCCTTCTCCATCATGCTCAACAAAATCACCATAAAATTATCTGCCCGACCGAGCTGATCTGGACACATACTAAAATCATAGTACTCAAACTTACCGCTAATAATTTTTTTTCGGTATTTTTTAAGATAATCTTTAATCAATTTTGAATTCAAACGATCGCGACGAGTTTCTAAAAATTCACTGGTACTGGCGCCATATTTTTTGGCTTCATCTTCGCTGGTAGTAGTAACCAACTTCCGCACACTACTCACAGTGGCATCTTCGGGCGTACACTGGCGCCCCAATGAATCGACATAAATAGCTTCTTTGCTTACTGGTATATTATTTGACTCAAACATTTTAGCCTCGCCATAATCGATCATAAATACCTGTGGTGCTGTTTTGCCTCCACGCAAATGGTCGCCGGTAATTAGAAAATTACGCTCATGAGCATCCAGCACAAATACACCATTTTGATGTAACGCTTTAATAGTGTTTTGCATTTGCTCTGCAATATTTGGATGTAACACTACACCTCGCTTTTTCAAAAAATCATAAATTTTCTGGGCGTTCTCGGCAAAAACTCTCCTCTCTTCAAAAATTCTCTCACCTTCATCACGTGACTTGCCGCCCGGAGCTTTGAATTCCAAGCCAAAGGCCACGGCCTCTTGAAGTGCGTCGAACCTCATATTATCTACGTCTGGTACTAGATGCACCAGTTTGGGATGATGCTTGACCACTTCTTTGAATAGAATTGTCGCCAAATCGTCGCCCGGCACATAATCCATAATCATTACTTCGGCATCTTGGTTTATCTTCATACCTTTACCCATACCACGAATACGCTGGGCGGTTTCTGGGGTCAAAGATAAATTACGATAGAACCATGGTTTGGGTACTTGGGCCCATTCTCCACCCGCCTGGGCAGCTTGCTGCGCGATTTCATAGGCACGCTTTTGAATTTCGTACTCTTGCTCGCCTTTGCCCGGCTGATAAACTTTCAAGATTTTGGTAGCAAAAGATCGCGTCTCCTTTACACCATCACTTGGCATCTCGGCCGCAAATGCTTCTTTATATTCTGGATCCAAATCAAATAATTGAAATTTGACCACCAAACCATTATTGCCTTCGTTGAGATATTCCGAGCGACTGCTTAAAATGTGTTCCACCAAAGTGTCCAAAAACTCGCGCACTTCTTTTCTTTTGGCGTAATCTGGACTTTCTGTGGGCTTATTTGTTTGTGATTTATCAATCACATCCTTGGGGATACGCGCGTTATAGTCGCCTCGCATATAAATAGATATTTAATTATTATGCCGATATTGTATAATAAGAAAGTTGCGCGGTCAAACAAAAAACGAGCCATGCAGGCTCGCTTTATTTTGGTAAATTACGCCACGTACTTATCCAGCATTTCTTTCAATTTTTCTTTTTGCACGCCGCCGGTAATTTCGTCTATCACCTGGCCACCCTTGAACACTTTAAACGCTGGGATACTCATGACATTATACTGCGCCGCGGAATCATTATTTTCATCAACATTACACTTGCCGATTTTGATACCTTTGGCCGCATACTCATTTGCTAATTCTTCTACTATCGGGCCCATCATCTGACACGGACCGCACCAGGGTGCCCAGAAATCTACAAATACCGGAGTAGTGGAATCCAAAACTTCGGACTTAAAATTAGCGTCGGTAAAAATATTTTCTGACATAATAAATCTTGAAGTTTAAAATTATCTAATCATCGCTTTGCGAGTGCGTTTCATTTTAAGCGATTTCCCTTTTGGGGTATTTTTCTTAGCGTGTTTGGTACGAGCACGTAATGCACTATTCATATGATATGAATTAAATAATTAATAAGATTTAGCAAAAATTATACGTCTATCTGCATCCTTCCCACATTTTATACATTTTCCTTTTTCTAATTTACCTTCCAAAGGAAAACACCTGGTGGTAGCCTTAACTTGCTCTTTGATGTCTGTTTCGCATTTCTCATTACCACACCAATGTGCATAAATAAAACCACCGGGATTTTCAATTTTTTCTTTAAAATCTTCCCAAGTATCCACCTGATAGGTTTTATTTTTCAAAAACTGCTGCGCTTTAGATAATAAATTGGCTTGAATTTCAATTAACAATTTTTCCACCACAGCCATAACTTCCCCATCTGTAACCGTCACTTTTTCACCGGTATCACGACGAGCAATTACCACTTTGTTGTCTTTGAGATCTTTAGGTCCAACTTCAATACGTATCGGTACACCCTTCTTTTCCCATTCAAAAATTTTAGCACCCAAACGCATATTATCGCGCTTATCCACTTCCACTTTTATATGGGCGCTAGCGATTTGTGCGGCAATATTGTCGGCTTTTTTCAAAACTTCATCAGCTGTTTCCGGTTCGAGCATTGTCACTATCACCACTGGAAACGGCGCAATCTTGGGAGGCAAAACCAAACCACTATCGTCACTATGTACCATAATCAAACCGCCAATAAGACGGGTAGTCACGCCCCAGCTGGTTTGCCAAGCAAAATCTTCAGTGCTTTCTTTGGTAAGGAAACGTATATTAAAAACTTTGGAAAAATTTTGTCCCAGAAAATGCGAAGTTCCCAATTGCAAAGCTTTACCATCTTGCATCATAGCTTCTATAGTGAAAGTGGAAACCGCGCCGGCAAATTTTTCTGATTCGCTTTTTTGTCCCTGCACAACCGGCAAAGCCAAATAATCTCTGGCAAAATCAGCATAAACAGCCAACATTTGCATAGTGCGATCAAGCGCTTCTGAAGCAGTAGCATGAGCAGTGTGCCCTTCTTGCCACAAAAATTCAGTTGTGCGCAAAAATAATCGTGGACGTTTTTCCCAACGCACCACATTGCACCATTGATTTATAAGTAAAGGCAAATCACGATATGATTGTATCCAACGCGCATAGGCATCATACATGATGGTTTCAGAGGTTGGCCGCACTACGAGCGGCTCCTCTAACTTTTCTCCACCGCCATGGGTAACAACCGCTAATTCGGGAGAGAAACCTTCAACATGCTCTTTTTCTTTACTCAAAAAACTCTGAGGAATAAACAATGGAAAATAAGCATTTTTTACACCAGTAGCCACAATCGCATCGTTCATTATACGTTGAATATTTTCCCAAATAGCATAACCATAAGGCTTGATAATCATCGTGCCTTTAGCGGGGCCATGCTCCGCCAAATCTCCTGCTTCAATTAAATCCAAATACCAAGCAGAATAGTCATCAGAACGTTTTGTGATTGTTTTACTTTTTGACATAAAAATCCTACAACTTTATTTATCCAACACCAGCTTCCTGCTTTTACTTTCTTCTTTATAAGCTTCCAAAATATCGTCTTCTTCTACTTTGGTTTTACCCTCGTATTGCACACCGCATTCGGTACCGGAGGGGATCTCATTCATAATCTGTTTATTTGCCTGCAATTGCGATAATTTACCCAAACCAACCACTTCACCATCACGTTTTATTCGCACTTTAGAATCTTTTTGGAGTTTGCCCATCTCTACCCGACCACCCAATACTTGCAAATTGCGTTCCGTACGAAACACTTTGAGCACTTTGAAATTGCCCAATTCGGTAACAACTAATTCCGGGTTCAATAATTTTTGTAATTCTTCCTTGATATTATCGAACATGTCATAAATGATTTTGTACTGACGAAATGGAATATTATTTTTTTGCATCATCTCACTCGCAACCGGAGCGGCAAACACATTAAATCCGTAGATCACAGCGTTGGCGGCCTGGGCTTTGCCCACATCATCGGCCGAAATATTACCCAAACCTTTGCCCACAATTTTTACGCTCACTTCTTCATTTTTTAATTTTTCAATCGAGCCGATAATCGCCTCCAAAGACCCGAGCACGTCAGCTTTGAGTACAATATTAAAATATTTTTTACCTTCTTCGTCTTCGTTTTCGATTTTTTGAATCGGACGCTGTTCAGCACCGGATTGTTGTACGCGTTTGTTTTTTACATCTACATTTTGGGCGCTGTCGGCCTGGCCTACATCCAGCACATCGCCCACTGCCGGAGCCAATTTGAAACCCAAAATACGTACCGGCGTAGATGGCGAAGCATTTTCAATAGTCTCGCCACGATAATTTTTCATCGCGCGCACCTTGCCGTAAATTTCACCATTGATTACCAGCGGATCATTGTTGCGGAGCGTACCGGTCTGCACCAAAATAGTCGCCACCGGGCCTTCACCTTTACTCACGCGCGCTTCAATAACAGTACCAGCAGCCGGACGATCTGGATTAGCCCGAATAGCACCTTCGTTCATATCACCCACCAACATGAGAGTGTCAAGCAACTTGTCGATATTTAAATTATTTTTGGCGGAAATTTCTACCATCGGAATTTCACCGCCCCAATCATCAGCAATAAGACCATATTGAGAAAGTTCAGTGCGCACTTTTTGACCATCGGCACCAGCCTTGTCAATTTTATTAATCGCTACCACCACCGGCAATTTGGCTGCCTTGATGATATTGATTACTTCAATAGTCTGGGGTTTGACACCGTCATCGGCCGCCACCACCAAAATAGCGATATCCGCCACTTTGGCGCCACGACTACGCATAACAGTAAAAGCCTCGTGGCCGGGAGTATCAATAAAAGTAAGAGGTTTTTTTTGTTTGGATTTAGGATCGGTCCAGATCACTTGGTAAGCACCGATATGCTGGGTGATACCACCCGCTTCGGTCGCCACTACATCAGCATTACGAATCGCGTCGAGCAATTTGGTCTTGCCGTGATCCACGTGACCCATCACCACAATTACCGGCGGACGTGTATTGGTAGCTTCGCTGTTTAATATTTTCTCCAAATTCTCGGTGTGCGAAGAAATTTTTTCTTCCTGGCCAGTGGCTTTTTCTTCTTCTACGGCATAGCCCATTTCCTGCGCCATAATCACGGCGGTATCGTGATCAATATTTTCATTCTGGTTGGCCAAGATGCCATTTTTCATGAGCTCTACAATCAACTTGTTCACGGGCACATTCATACGCTCGGCCAAATCGCGCACAGTCAAGATTTGCGGAATCAAAATTTTGGCTCCACTCTCACGGCGCATGGCTTTTTCTTTTTCTTTTTCCGCTTCGCGCTCTTTGCGTTCGCGCTCCTCGAGGACAAATTTAATTCTGCGCCAATCTTTTTGAATTTGCGCGGCCACGCGGTCGTCGATTTTTACAGCTTTGGCACCAACATCAAAACCAAACTCGGGCAAAATCTGCAAGAGTGTTACGGGATGAATATGTAGCTGACGTGCGAGTTCGGTAACGTTCATTTTGATTAATAATACATGTTAATAATATTTGTTTTTAGTTCCCAGCTCGCCCGAATATAAAATATAATATATGTGGGCTCATAAGGAACAAAAAACAAATATTATTAACAACATAATTTAGTAAGCTAATTATATAGTAGCTAAGCCAAAAAGTCAACAACTACCTTGACAAAAACGATTAAACACACTAAGATGGAGACCAGTACAAGTGGGGAGTAACGATCTAGACCATTTCAGGAGGTGTGAATGAAGTCTCAATCCCAATCCCGCAAACCCACACAGGCGTCCAATAACGACAAAGGCGGCAAATGCGTGCCGGTGAGCCTCACGCTCCTCGACGGGCAGCGGCTCGACTTGAAGATCAACCAGCGCCAACGCACGAGCCTGCAAACCCATGCCCGCCGGATGAACGGCAACGGCAAGGGGCTCATCGCCGTGGATGACCACGGCGTGCGCGTCAATCTAATGGTTTTCGACTACGAAAACCCGGCGCACGCGAGCACCCAGGACGTCATCACCGGGATTTTCGGTCGGGACGTCTTGGTGAGCGAACACGAGATCACCTTGCTCGTGCAGCGGGAGGTGCTCGAACCACCCGAGGAACATACGATCCTGGTCAAACCGAGCACTTTCTTCGCGGTGATTCGCCAGCTGGAGCAGAACTTCGGCAAAGCGATCAACCGGCAAAAGGGCGGCGGCGCGCGCATCGACATGAGCGCGATCGAGCACAAGCTCGCTCAGCAGCGCAGCCTGCGCACGGTCTACAACCAGCTCTGCGGCGCCCTCAAGGTTCCGCCCAAGCACGAGTTCTAAAATTCGCTCGTGGTGTGGGCGGGTTTCACTCCCCCACCTGTTTCGCACCAGCTCTTTCCCATACCCGCGGGGCCGTCCTCGCGGGGTTTTTTTTTGACTTTTTACAAAATTAAAAATACAATTGGTAAATATGGACAACTCTGCCGAAACAAATTTGCCAAAAAATTTTATACTAATAGACAAGCCCGTCACCTGGACCAGTTTTGACGCGGTTAATTTTATTCGCACCAAATTACGTGCCGCCAAACCAGAAAATAGAAATATCAAAGTTGGCCACGCTGGCACACTTGACCCATTTGCTACTGGACTGTTGATCATCGGCATCGGACGCGATGCTACCAAAGATTTGGATACATTCAAAAATTTACCAAAAAAATATTTGGCTACCGTACGCTTGGGAGCCACTTCGGACACCGATGACCCAACCGGAAATGTGGTGGAGAATAAATGCACACCAATCGAACTAGACAAAATCCAAACTGCTTTGAAAAAATTTATTGGGGAACAAATGCAAATACCACCCGCCCACAGCGCCAAAAAAATAAACGGCCGTCGGGCGTACAAATTTGCTCGTGCCGGCAAAGATCCCGAGCTCAAACCGCAACCGATCGAAATTTATGATATCAAACTTTTGGAATACGCTTGGCCAAATTTAAAAATAGAAGTATCCTGCGCGGCCGGTACATACATTCGAGCGCTCGCGCGTGATCTGGGTGTTGAACTGGGTTGTGGTGCTTATTGTCTTGCTTTAACAAGAATTGCCATAGGCAATCATACCATTGTCGACGCTCACCCTTTGACAGATATCTTATCGTTTCTTGCGACATATACTGATTAATTTAATCAATATTGACAAGGTACATAAATATTAGTACAATTATCGGCCAACTCGAGATTGGCTAGCTCATTCCCAGAAAACTCTTGCCAGGAGAGGTCAAAATGCGCAACAAACATAGTCTGAAATACGAAGCTCGACAACACATGCTCAATCAAATGACGATCGTGATCGTAATTTGGGGAGCGCTTATCGGGTTTCTGGCATATCTGTTATTCGCCAATGAGAACGGAGGTGTGGATATTCAACGTCTCCACGATAATATGGGGATGTTTACCGCTCTTTCTTTCGGCAGCCTCATTCCGCTGGGGCTAGTGATACACCACATTGAGAAAAAATGGAAAAAGTGGACGGAGTAAGACCGCCTACATCACAAAAATGAACAACGTGTGCCCGGGTAAAACCTGGGCTTTTTTATTCAAAAAACCGGCCAAAATGGCCACATTGACATTTGCTCGTTTTTGTGCTATCATTAATATACAATTTATTAACAATAGATTTGAGGAATTTTAACCGACTACGCTGTGAGTGGATACGGATTCTGAATGCATCACACTTCCTTGATTATATGCTTATTAACCTTGGTATAAAACTTTGCAATACGCTAAAAGCTGTTAACACAGCCGTTTTGTCATTGGAAACCAAGCGCTAATTATCCGCAAAAATCAAGTTACCACCACGTCTTCTGTTTGGTTATGATATCCTCAGGTCAATGAGGATTTTATTTTATGTATATAGCTATTACTATTATAACCGCCCTCGCGACTCTAGTTGTCGGCGGATTTGCCGGTTACGCTTGGCGCAAAAAAGTCGCCCAAGCGCAAGTAAATTCGGCCGAAGCCAAAGCGGAAAAAATTCTGCTCGAAGCCAAGACCAAACAACAAGAATACATTTTGCAGGGCCAAGAAAAAGCCAACAAAATGATTGAGGAAGCCAAAAAAGAAGACCAAGCTATGCGCGTGGAACTACGCGACATCAAAGCGCGTTTGGAAAAACGCGAAAACATGTTTGATCAAAAGCTTTTGGAGTTCCAGGGCAATCAAACCAAATTACAAGAAAAAGTAGATCGCGTGAATCAGATCAAAGCCGAGATTGAAAAATTGCGCGAACAAGAAATGGTGACTTTGCAAAATGTCGCCAACATGACTCGCGACGAAGCCAAAGAACACCTGATTGAAAAAATTGAAGATGAAAACAAAAACGATCTGGCCGGTCGCATCATGAAATTACAAAAAGAAGATGCGACAGTATACGAAGAAAAAGCGCGCGAAATTATCATGGACGCGATTCAGCGCTGCGCTTCTTCACACGCCGCCGAAACCACCTCATCTATCGTAAACATTCCAAGTGAAGAAATGAAAGGCCGCATCATCGGTAAAGAAGGCCGCAACATCAAAACCATCGAAAAACTTACCGGTTGCGAATTGGTTATCGACGATACTCCCGAGTCAATTATGGTATCAGGCTTTTCTCCCATTCGCCGTCAAATTGCCAAACTCGCTCTAGAAAAATTGATGTCCGATGGCCGTATTCAGCCGGCGCGTATTGAAGAATATGTAGACAAGGCCAAACAGGATTTGGCATTGGATATCAAAAAAGCGGGTGAAGAGGCGCTGTATAAAATGGGTATTACCGGTATTGATCCCAAATTGGTTTCTATCGTCGGTCGCCTAAAATATCGCACTTCTTATGGCCAAAACATTGTTAATCATTCCATGGAAGTCGCATACTTGTCCGGTTTAATTGCCGCCGAACTGGGCGTGGACGAAGCCAAAGCCAAAAAATGTGGCTTTTTCCATGATATTGGTAAAGCAGTGGATCAAGAAACTCAAGGATCGCATCCAGAAATAGGCTACGCCATTTTGAAAAAGTTTGGTATAGACGAAGATGTGGCCCAAGCTGCCAAAACCCATCACGATGATCATCCATATAATATCTTTTCTTCGATCGTCAAAGCGGCCGACGCTATTTCGGGCGCGCGCATGGGTGCTCGCAAAGATACCTATGAACAATTTGTCGCTCGTTTGGAAGAACTAGAAAAAGTGGCCGGCGCTTTTCCAGGCATTGAAAAAGTATATGCCATTCAAGCTGGCCGTGAAGTGCGCATTTTCGTACGTCCGAATGAAATCGATGATTATAGCGCCTTTCAATTGGCCAAAGATATTGCGCGCAAGATTGAACAAGAATTGCAATATCCAGGTGAAATTCGCGTGACCCTTATTCGCGAAACACGCGTGGTAGAATACGCGAAATAATTAAATTAAACAGGGTAAATTATCTTTTTTACTTTCCTCGCCCGCGAGGGCTCAGGGTGGGTCTAATGACCCAAACCCGTAAAAAAGAAAATTTACCCTGTTTTTTAATTTAATCGATTTTCATCAATGCAGGCTCGAAAGTCACTAAAATCTTTATACCCCTGTTTTTTTAATCCAAACAAAAAAATGAGTGTCTTTTTAGTTATTTGACTGTGGATAACTAATTTGCCTAATTATAGCCAAAAATTTTCGGGCGTGTTACAATATTACTGTAACTATAGCCAAACTATGCAACAAGCAAATTTGCGAAAGGGGGTGACATTATGAACAAAGCTGATTTAGCTCAAGTTCTCGCGGAAAAATTGAATTTATCCAAGCGCGAAACCGAAGATATGATCAACGCGCTCGTGGACGAAATTACCGCCGCTCTGAAAAAGGGTGAAGAAGTAGTACTCACCGGTTTTGGTGCTTTCTCTTCCAAGACGCGCGCCGCCCGCACTGGCGTCAACCCACAACACCCAACCGAAAAAATTCAAATCCCGGCTGTGAAAGTTCCGAAATTCAAAGCTGGCAAAGCGCTCAAAGACGCGCTCAAATCCGCCTAATTACGAAATTAAAAATCCTCGCGTGAACATACGTGGGGATTTTTTGTTTAGCGCCCACCCCCTGTGGATAACTCCCCCTTGACACTAAGTCGCCACCGAGTTACTATGTGTATATAAGACACTAAGTATGACTACCGCCCAAACGAAAAAAATCAAAAAATACCAACACGCTGTGATCGCGGTAGACACGGTAGTCTTTCGATTACAAAACAAACAATTACAGGTACTACTTATCCAAATGAACAAACAGCCATATGTCGGCTGGTGGGCCGCTCCAGGCGGGCTGGTGGGAGGACAGGAATCGCTCGAATCCGCTACGAAACGCACCCTGAAGACAAAAGCTGGGCTGAGCCCGACATATTTCGAACAACTATACACTTTTGGCAAAGTTAATCGCGATCCGTTTGGCCGCGTGGTATCAGTCGCCTACTTGGTGCCCTTGCCGCCGGTCGAAATTAAAGTTATCACCAGTGCGCAATACCAAAACATCAAATGGTATGACGTCAAAAAAATGCCGTTACTGGCCTATGATCATCGCGAAATAATCACGTGCGGCCTTAAACGCTTGCGTTCCAAATTGGAATATAGTAGTATCATCACCACCCTACTCCCCAAACTGTTCACCCTTACCGATTTGCAAACCGCCTACGAAATTATTCTCGATAAAAAATTAGACAAACGTAATTTCCGCAAAAAAATATTGGCGCTCAAATTAGTGAAACCAACCAAATCTTTCGATAGTTCTCGCCCCAATCGCCCGGCACAACTTTTCACCGCCGCCAGCCGCACGCACCTCGCCAAAATTTTATCATAATTTTTTTTATTAACTACTTAGTGTAATATGTACACCATACAAACCATGCCCATTCTACACCCCTTTGCACCCACCCACTGCGCCACCTCGGAATGGATGGTACTGCGGCGCTGGGCTCACAAATTTTTTTACTATTTACTTAGTGTATATAATACACCATAAATAATATTCTAGACTCCCCTCCCCGATAATTCGGAGGTGGGGGCCTAGAATGCTGAAAATGCATTTTAGAAAAGCTCCTTACAATTTAACCCCGTAACACCGAACCGAAAGGATTAACCCCATGGACATAAGACCAGACTGGGAAATCGCTGCGGGCACCATCGTCGGCCGCGACCACCGCCGCATCAACAAAAACAACCAGGATGCCCACCACGTTATCGCGCTGCCCCACGCTATTGTCGCCACCATCTGTGACGGCTGTGGCAGTGGGCCGTATAGCGAAGTGGGTGCGCAGATCGGCGCGCGCATGCTCACCGCCGAAATTATTCGTGAACTTGGCAATCAGCCGGCCACACCGGATACCGACGGCAGTCGGATCAATCGCGCGCTCAGTCGCGCCGCGCAAACACTGCTTGCTCAAATTTGCCTTTTGGCGAAAAACATGGGTGGCAGTTTCTCGCAGACCATAAACGACTACTTCCTGTTCACGGTCATTGGCACAGTCATCACTCCGGAATTCACCGTACTGTTTTCTCTGGGAGACGGACTAATCGGGATCAATGGAGAAGTTGCCCAGCTAGGACCATTCCCCGGCAACTATCCACCCTACCTTGCCTACGAATTGGTGCGCGACGAAAGTCAACCTCACTTTTCGCCCCTCATCAATCGCCTACTCCCGACCAGCCAAGTGCAATCCCTTATTCTGGGCTCTGACGGCACGTTCGAATTCTCTACCAACGCCAACCGCAACCTGCCCGGCAGTAACGAAATCCTCGGACCGCTCGACCAATTCTGGTACGACGACCGTTATTTCGCCAATCCGGACAATTTGCGCCGGCGCCTAACTCTGGCTAATCGCGAAATGAAAACCGCCAACTGGCACACCCAAAAACTCGACATCGAACATGGACTGCTGAGCGACGACACCACCATCGTGGTAATACGCCGCACCAAGGAGGTGTGAAATGCAGGCCTACCTCAATGGGCAAACGATCAATCTGGATCAAAAAAACTTGCTCGGGGTAGGCGGCGAAGCAGAAATCTATCGTCTGAGAAACCGGGCGATCAAGATTTACAAAACCGCCAAACACCCCGACTTTGCGGGATCGCCGGAAGACCAAAAACAGGCAACGGCTCGCATTGCCGAACACCAACACAAGCTGCGTGAATTTCCGACTGGATTACCCGCACATGTGATTACCCCTACCGATCTGGTCCTCGACGGACACAATCACATCGTGGGCTACTCCATGCCGCTTATCACCGACACCGAACCACTACGTCGTTATGGCGAAAAATCTTTTCGCCTTGCGGGTATCGATTCGGAAATCGTACGAGCCGTCTTTACCGACTTGCATCAAACTGTGCAGAAACTGCACAAACAGCAGGTTGTAATCGGCGACTTCAATGACCTAAACGTACTAGTCAAAGACCGCGACGCCTACATCATCGACACTGACAGCTTCCAGTTTGGGCGTTACCTAAGCCGACTGTTCACTGCCAGATTCGTTGATCCAATGCTTTGCGATCCGCGTGCCGACACCCCAATCCTCGCCAAACCCCACAACCCGAATTCCGATTGGTATGCCTTCGCTGTCATGCTCATGCAGTCATTGCTTTTCGTTGACCCCTATGGCGGAATTTATCTGCCGGCCAACAAAAAACAAAAAATTGCACATGACGCGCGACCGCTCCATCGGATCACAGTGTTTCACCCCGACGTACGTTACCCCAAACCGGCCACGCCCTACCAAAATCTACCCGACGATCTCTTGGATTACTTCGAGCGCACATTTGTAAAAGACGAACGCGGCGAATTTCCGCTTTTGCTTCTTTCCAATTGGCGCTGGACCAAGTGTACCACCTGCGGGACAGAACACGGTCGGTCTACTTGCCCCAACTGCGGCAAGACCGGATTGGTCGTCAAACAAAAAATGGTAGCGCGCGGACAAGTGGTGGCCACGATGGTGTTCCAAACCAACGGCACCATTATCCAAGTCGTCACTGCTGGCGGTCGACCGCTGTGGTTGTACAACGAAAATCAAATCTTCAAACGCGAAGACAATAGCACGGTTATTGCCGGCGACTTGGACCCGCATTTGCGGATGCGAATTTCTGGCAATCAAACAGTGGTAGGCAAAAACGCCCAAGCGGCCATCTTGGTAAACGGCAAAGTGACGGATCGCATCGCGACCGACACTTATGGCAACGTCGCAGTGTTTGACACCAACAGCCAACATCACTACTGGATCACCGACGGACGACTCTATCGCAATGGCGTGGTCGGACCCGAATACATCGGCGACACCCTTACCAACCAAACCATGTTCTGGGTAGGTGAAAAATTCGGCCTCGGATTCTACCGAGCCGGACAAATGCAAGTGGGCTTTGTATTCAACACGGAGCAACGCGGCATCAACGATCGCATCATCCTCGCTCCTATGCGCGGACAACTGATCGATGCCGCTGCTACTTTCTGCGATCACAAAGTTTACCTGTTTACCGCCACCCAAGAAAATGGCCGTACCATCAACCGGTGTCAACTCGTAACCGACACTGGGGTGGTCGAGGCAATGGCCGAAACCACCGCCGGCGACGGTAGTTGGCTCTCACAAATTCACGGTCACTGCGCGATGTCGAATTGTCTACTCTCACCCACCGACAACGGTGTAGTGAAATTAGAAACGCAAAACGGCACACTCGTAGTTACCAAAGAATTTCCTGACACCGAACCATTCGTGGATTCTCAGTCCAAACTACTCGCCGGTCGCGACGGACTCTACGTCGCCTCTCGTCGAGAAATTTGGAAACTGCAGATCAAGTAACTGACAGCTGGCACCAAGGTGGTGCCAGCCACCTCTCCCAAAGAAAGGATACTGTCATGTCAACTTCCATTCGTTCCTATGTCCAGGCTCTGAACAGCAATCAGACCATCACCGTTTCTGGACTGTGCGGCCGTATCATCCGCGGCAAACGTCCGGCCGATTTCCTCACTCTCACCGACGATCCCAATCGCAAACTCGTGATGCTCATGGGCCCCGACGGCCTCGAAAAACTGTTGGGCAAAACCGGCTACGAGATGCTCGTCGAAATCGGCTACGAACCCAACTACCTCGAAGCCAAAGTGAAAGACGGCAACCAGTTCAAGCTGGTGGTGTTCCCCGAAGGCGGAGCTGCCAAGCTCGCCACCTGGGACAACGTGGCCGAAGTGGTCGCGGACGTCTATCCCGAAACCGCTGTTTCGTTCTCTTTGCACTTGCCTTCGCTCAAAGCCGCGCCGTTCGACGCCTGGAAGCGCCAGGTCACGTTCGATCTGCTCGCCACCGACAAAGCCGGCGAAAACGATCCGCACTTCATGACCTACGACCGCTTCCGCGCCAGTCGCCAGACCGCTCTGGACCTGCGCCTGTTCCTGTACTACACCGTGCACTTGCGCGAACTGTTCTCCGGCGACGGCTACACCTATACCGCCACCGGCGATCGCGGACTGATGGAATACATCGTGGCCAACAAGCCGATCCGCGATCTGGGGCAGAGCGAAATCATCGACCTGACCGTGAACCTCCCCAATCAAAACCAGAAAGGACCTACGACCATGTCCCCCAAATCCAAAACCAGCAAATTCGAACTGCCGATTCCGACCAACTTCAACCCGTCCACGTTCGAAAACGTGGTGCGCGTTCCGTACGAACAAGTCGCGAAAGATGCGGAAGCGTGGGCCAAGAAGCTCGGCCTCAAACCGGCCGGCTCGGATCGCAAACGCATCTGCCTCATGCCCATCGACACCCAAATCACCTTCTGCATCCCCGGCTTCGAACTGTTCGTCGGCGGACGCAGCGGTCGCGGCGCGATCGAAGACAACATGCGCCTGGCACAGTTCATCTACCGCTACTTGGGCACGATCACCGAAATCGCCCCGACCATGGACACGCACCTCTCGATGCAAATCTTTCACCCGATCTTCTGGGTCGACAAGGATGGCAATCATCCGATCGGCAACCAGACCATGATCAGCTACGACGACGTGCGCACTGGCAAATGGCGCGTGAACCCCGCGGTCGCCGACAGCATCGCGAACGGCAACTACGCCCTGCTTCAGCGCTACGCTCTGCACTACGTGAAAAAACTCACCGACGGCGGCAAGTTCATGCTGATGGTGTGGACATATCACGCGGTGCTCACCGGCATCGGCCACGCGCTCGTCCCGGGCGTCGAAGAAGCGATATTCTTCCACACCCACGCCCGCCACAGCGAAGCCGCGGTCGAAATCAAAGGCGGCAACCCGCTCACCGAAAACTACTCCGTGCTTCGCCCCGAAGTGCTGGAAGGCCCCGACGGTCGCCCGATCGCTCAGAAGAACACCGACTTCATCGAGAAGCTGATGAACTTCGACGCGGTCATCATCGGCGGTCAGGCCAAGAGCCACTGCGTGGCGTGGACCATCGACGATCTGCTCACCGAAATCCTCGCCAAGGACCCGGCGCTCGCGCGCAAGGTGTACTTGCTCGAAGACTGCACTTCGCCGGTCGTGATCCCGGGCGTCATCGATTTCACCGACATGGCCGACGCCGCTTTCGAGCGGTTCGCCAAAGCCGGCATGCACATCGTGAAGTCCACGGACCCCATCGAAACGTGGGCCGACATCAACCTGTAACCCAGCGCGATTCACAGTCACTCAAACAGTACTTTCCGGTTGGCGCCTATCTACATTGGTGGGCGCCAACCACCTTACACTTTTCCGACGAAAGGATACGGCCATGTCGAACTCCAAATCCGGCAACTCCTTGGGCGGCGCCACGAGCGCCAATGTGAATCAACTTTTTTCCACCGCGCGCACCGAAGGCAACCTCTCGGCCGCGGCCGCTCAGACTCTCACGGTGAAAGACATCGGCGCGAAAATCAAAGCCGGTCTCGGCACGCCGGTGGACAACGTCACCGCCAGCGAAGTCGTACTGCTCACCGTACTCATCGACGACACCGGATCGATGGGCGGCAACGAACGCACACTCATCGACTGCTACAACAACCTGGTCATCCAGGCGCTCAAGGATTCCAAACAATCCGACGGCATCCTGGTGCACACGCGCTACCTGTCCGACTTCATCCTCGATCCGTACACCCTCATCGACAACACCACGCCGATGCATGACAGCAACTACGGCGCCAACCTCGGCCACACTCCGCTTTACGATCAGACGCTCGTCGCTCTGGGCGCCGTGATTGCCAAGACGCAAGAGTTCACCGACAACGGCGTGCCTACACGGACCATCACCCTCATCATGACCGATGGCGCCGACAACTCGTCCAACCGGAGCGCGACCGACGTGGCCAAAGTCGTCGCCGATATGCGCGCCGCCGAAAACCACATCATCGCGGCCATGGGCGTGGGCGGCAATGCTACTCACTTCCGCCAGGTGTTCACCGAAATGGGCATCGACGACAAGTGGATTCTGACGCCCGCCAACAACGCCAGCGAAATGCGCAAGGCCTTCCAAGTCTTCTCGCGCAGCGCGGTCCGGGCCAGCCAGAGCGCCAAAAGCTTCTCGCAAACGGCCGGCGGCGGCTTCGCCAGCTAGCCCTTGACAAGCTCATTTCATTGCTCTTTCCAATCGCTCCTTAACCCCGGGGGCTGTAGGTCTCTCCTGCAGCCCCCTATTTTTTAAAATATTTTGGCTAAAATTAGCCAAAAGTCTAGTCGCAATCGTACCCTTGACAAAATATCCAATTTGTGCTATAGTAACCGGTCAATTTTTTGGCTGATATAACAGCTGTTTGACCACATTTCCAGGCATAAAATCCGAACTAAAAAATTGGTTCAATTTTTATGCTTCGAAAGAAGCAGTGCACATTACAATCGAGAACAGAAAAAATACCGACCAAAACGAAAGCGAGTAAAACCATGACGGAATTTCCAGTGACATCACTTGAGGAGTACGCCGATGCATTTCGACGAAAACGTAAAGTTTCGGTACACGGACTCCGTGGCCGAATCTTGCGCGGACGAACGGAACAAGATTTCGATCTTCTGTCCGACAACCCCCAACGCCGAGTGGTGATGATCATGGGCGCGGACGGTCTGAGCAAGATCGCAAGCGCTCCTGGCATGCAGATGTTCGAAATAATCGGATATGATCCGAATTACGTTCGTCATCTGATCACCACCGGACACGAGTTCCGGTTGATCGTGTTCCCGGAACACGACAACATTCCGCTCGCCACCTGGGACAATGTGGCGCGCATAGTTGGCGAGGTACATCCGGTTACCCGGAAAGCCTTTGCGCAAAACTTACGCGAGCTCAGAATGCTTCCCTTCGGCGTATGGCTGGAGGAAACGAATTTCAACTGGGCCGAAGTAGACAAAAACGGATTGGAAGATCCGCGCTACATGACGCCCAGCCGATTCGCCGAAAGCCTGCAGACCGCCTGCGATCTGCGGCGGTTTCTGTACCACACGGTTTCGCTTAAAGAATTGTACGCCGGCGACGGCTACACCTACAGCGATCGCGGCATGCGCGGCATGAAAGAATACATCATGCCAAACATGCGTTTGTCCAATGTTGGGCCGCACATCGTGCTGCCCGTGGAACTCTAACAGAAACGAGAAGAAAGGAATAAAACATGCTGAACCTCACGCAACTCGACGATCGAGAAATCCACACGAAACAATTTCGCCAGGGCGACGCCCTCTTGGTCATCGACGGCCAACCGACCTTCATGGAAGGCGGTGGACTGGCGGTGCCGGGCGGCAAAGCGATCGTACCGTACATCGCTTGGCTGATTAACAACTGGAATTTTTATCTGGGCTTTCCCATTTTCGGCACCCGCGACATGCATTCGCTAGGGCACATCACCCTAGCGAGCAGCTTCTGGCGCCTCGAAGGAAAAAATCAATTTCTGGTCGCACCGTTCACAGAGATCACTCTGAAGGACGTGAAAGACGGAAAATACAGCCTGAAACCACACGCTCTGTTCACCATGGACGATCTGGTGGAGTACTTGAGAGGCTGCCCGGGTCAAAAGCAGACATTGTGGTCCGACCACGGCCTCTTCGATACCGAAGAGAGCAAACTGCATCCGGACTTCGACCTGTCGAAATTCCAGCTGATATTCCCCAAAGGGATGAACCCACGCCATGATTCAAACTCGGCTTTCAAGTTCAACGACGGCTACACGACCGGCTTTACGCCGTTGCTCAAATCGCACGGCGTGAAACGGCTGTTCATGATCGGCTACGTCTTCGACGTCTGCGTCGGCATGAGCGGCTTGGACGCGGCCGATGACGGATTCGAAGTGGTCTTCATCAAAGACATGACAACTTCGGTCTCGCCTGAGGGCGACGCCGCGATGATGCGCATGATTGCCGAACGCAACGAGCGTTACGGCGAATATCGCATTAAGGTAGTCAGCCTCGAAGACTTGTTACTCGCCGAAAGCGAGGCCGCCTAACGGAGGCAAAATGAAACGCACCATTGCCATCTTCGGCGGTAGTTTCAACCCTCCCGGGTTGCATCACCGCGCGATCGCACAGGCCGTGGCCGAGCTCCCCGGTATCGACGAGGTAATCGTCGTGCCGTGTGGAATCCGGCCGGACAAAAGCACAACAAACACCATACCGTCTGTCCACCGCGCTGCCATGGTGGACATGACGTTCGCAGATCTACCTAAGATCACCGTGGACCTCTCCGACCTGGAGAGCAACACAATGTTCACCCCCAACATCGATCTGGAACGCCGCTACAAAGCGGACGGATACGATGTCTGGCATGTGGTCGGCTCGGACTTGACCACCGGCGGCAAACGTGGTGAGAGCACAATCCAGCGAACCTGGAAAAGCGGCCACCAACTATGGAAAAATTCCCGGTTCATTCTGATCAACCGACCGGGAAGCCCCAACACCGACATCGATCTGCCGCCGCACAATCACGTCATCCCCGGAGTTGAATCCGGAGGAAGCAGTACGGAAATCCGGGAAAGAATCTACAACGGCAAACCGTTTGAACATTTGGTCACGCCGCGCGTGGCCGAGTACATCAAACGGTACCAGTTGTACAAAGGCGGCGTGATTCCTCATCAGGCGATCTGGAACCCGCCGGACAGAATCGTGCGGGCGTACTGCCTGACCAACCACCACAACTCGGCAGCAATGCGAACCGCGACCCGGATTAACGAGAGTTATATACTCGATTCCGAGAAGCCGGACCTGATCGTGTCGATTGGCGGCGATGGACGTTTGCTCGACAGCATTCGCTCCAATTGGTACCGGCGCATCCCGTTCGTCGGAATCAACCAGGGCCACCTCGGCTTCCTACTCAATCAACCCGACATCGAGTTGGAACAAGCGCTCACGGTGTTTCACCTTCCTCTACTCTACGTGGAGGTGGTGGACGCGAAGGGAAAAACCCACCGCGAGATTGCCTTCAACGATGTCTGGTGGGAGAGATCCAGCCCCAGCACAGCTTGGATGCGCGTCGCCGTAAATGGCAAAACGCGCATCAAAAAGCTGGAGGCTGATGGCATTCTAGTAGCCGCACCACAAGGGTCGGCTGCTTACGCCCGATCGATGGGGGCGCCGCCGGTGCCCCTCAACTCCCAGGCGCTGATCATGGTTGGCAATAACGTCGCCCGGCCGAACTGGCGCTTCGCTATTCTGCCTACCGACGCTGAAATCATGGTCACCAACCTTGAAGCCGAACATCGCGCCATTCGTGCGGTCATCGACGGTAACCTGGTGATCGAAGACGTGGTGTCAATGAAAGTACGTCGCAGCCGCACGGCCGCTGTCGAACTCTTGTTCGACCCACGACTGGATATCGGCGCCAAGATGATCGCCGCACAATTCCCGAAATAATTCTGTTCTCTCACCCGGGGGCAGTTGGCTCACGCCTTCTGCCTCCGGCAATTTTTTCTTGAAAATATTTTAGAAAATTTCCAAAACTTTTTCAGGACAAAATCCTGACCATACGCAAGAAGGTCTTGTGTATTGGTCGCACATTCAAAACTTAGAGGAAAAGAAAGTGGGGACGCTATGTTGTCCATCCATGGAAATACATTTGCTCAGTTCGGCCGCTGGTTTTTTAACAACGGCTGGAAACTGCTGCACAGTTTCAAGATCGGACATCTGTGGGAGGCGCCCAACAAACATGTTGTGTTCCAGACCACCGACTCCGTCGCATTCCTGATCGTAGTACGCGGCGCATTCGGCGAGCCGAGCCAAGTGGTGCTTGTACGCCAATACCGCCCGGCCACCACCGACCCGGAAGATAACCCCCAAGGGTTGATCACCGAGGTCACTGCCGGCCGATTCGACGCAGCACTCACCATTATCGAACTGATCGCCCAAGAGGCTGGTCAGGAAGTCGGGGCCAAAATCAGGCCGGATCAGGTAATACTCATCAACGACGGCGAACCGCTGTATCTGTCGCCCGGGATAATAACCGAGAAACAGATTCTTGCGGTGGTCGTGATCGATCGCGACCAGATCGAAGACGAAGAGCGAGTCTTCGGCAACGCCGCCGAAGGCGAACGGATCAACCGTGTTCATAGAACCGTGCACGAGTTCATTCAGGGCGTGCATCAAGATATGAAAACCTTCGCCCTGGCCACGTGGCTCGGGGCGAACATGCAAGAACTTGGACTGTAAAATGAAAGGAGCATAACATGCACATCAAAACCCCGAAACCGACTAATCCCCTAGTCACTGCAATGCTCACGGACAAATACCAGCTCACCATGTTGTATGCTTACTGGAAAGCTGGGAAACACAATGACTGGGCCGTGTTCGACATGTTCTTCCGCAAGGCCCCGTTCGGCGGCGAATTCGCTATTTTCGCCGGCCTGGAAGAAGTGGTGCGATTCGTGACCAACTTCGGTTTCACCGCCGAGGACATCAAGTTTCTGAAGGCAGACATGCCTGGCTGTGAACCGGAGTTCTGGAAGTGGTTGGGCAGTCTTGACGCGAGCGGCGTTACCTTGAGTGCACCGCTCGAAGGCTCCGTGGTGTTCCCGCGCGAACCACTCTACACGATCGCCGGGCCGCTGGGTGTGGTCCAAATACTGGAAACAGCTATTCTAAACCTCACCAACTACCCCACCCTCGTTACCACCCAGGCCGCGCGCTTTCGTCTGCTCGCTGGACCCAAAATCGGTCTGCTCGAGTTTGGCCTGCGACGCGCCCAGGGTCCGGATGGTGGCATCAGCGCGGCGCGCTACACCTACCTCGGAGGATTCGACGCCACCAGCATTCCGCTGGCCGGCAAACTGTTCGGCATTCCGGTACGCGGCACGCACGCACACGCGTTCGTGTCGTCGTTCTCACACGAAGACCTGGCCGAGCAGGCAAAAACTCTGCTTGGTCGACTGGCCCTCAAGTACCGCGAACTGCTCGGATTTACCGACACCAACGACGGCGAACTGGCGGCTTTCATCGCTTACGGCAACGCCTTCCCGGACGGTTTCCTGGCCCTGCTCGACACCTACGACACGCTCAAATCTGGCGTTCCCAATGCCATTTGCGTGGCGTTGGCGCTTATCGAGACCGGCCACAAACCGATCGGCGGACGCCTTGATTCTGGCGATCTGGCCTACTTATCCAAAGAGGCCAGGAAGATGTTTGTCAACTGTTTCACGAACGAAAAGGTGCTGGCGACCGTGGGACGCACCCAAGACGCCATGCTCGAATTCGCCAAAGCGATGAACATCGTCGCCAGCAATGACATCAACGAAGAAACACTGGCAGCCATCATCGCTCAGGGACATGAAATCAACACTCTGGGTATCGGCACGCATGCGGTCACCTGCCAATCCCAACCTGCACTCGGAGGCGTGTACAAGCTGGTCGAGATCAACGGCCGGCCATGCATCAAGCTTTCGCAGGACCCGGGCAAGATGACCATTCCGGATAGAAAACTGGTCTACCGTCTGTACAACGCCGAGCGTCAGCCGATCACCGACATCATTATGATGGCGGATGAACCGGCGCCACAGGTTGGCCAGCCTATATTATGCCGGCACCCGTTCAACGAAGCACAGCGCGTCCGCGTGATTCCGGCCGGAGTGGTGCCGTTCCATGTGGACTGGATCGTGGACGGCAAATTGAAAATAAAGCTGCCGTCGCTGCACCAATCGCGTGATCGCGTAAAGGCAGGCCTCGCGATGATGCGACCCGATCACTTGCGCCGCGTGAACCCCACGCCGTACAAGGTGGCCGTGTCGGAGTCTCTGTACCAGACGATTCACCAGCTCTGGTCCGATGAAGCGCCGATTGAGACGATCCGGTAACCTCTTTTCCTCTAACGCGGGGGCGCTCGTGCCCCCGCACATTTCTTTTGCCCATAAAAATTTTCAAATAAAAATTGTGGTTAAAAGAAAACCCACAACTTGTTTGTGGGTTAGCAAATTGACAATTGAAACAGAAAACTAAACGCTCGAACCACGAAAGGAAGAACATGAAGGTCACCACATTCTCGATCGTCGCCGGCGGCAAGGCTTGCAACGCTCGCTGCCCGTTCTGCATTTCGCAGATGACGGGATTTGGCGAGGTATGCAAACCATGCAAAATCAACGAAACCAACTTTCACAAGGCGGCCCGGCTCGCCCAAATCGGCGGCACCACCACGGTGTTGATCACGGGCAAAGGCGAACCGCTGTTGTATCCGAGTGAAATCACCCAATACCTACGCCTGCTCAAGCCCTACAGTTTTCCGTTCGTCGAGCTCCAAACCAACGGGCTCGAAATCGGCCGGCTGGCTAGCGGCGACAAGAAACAGCGCAAAGGCCGACTTTCCGAAGCCATGCTCAAGCGCTGGCACACCATGGGACTCAACACCATCGCATTGTCCACGGTCCACTACGAAAACGCTTACAATAGCCAGGTCTACCGCAAGGATTACCCCGACCTGGCTACCACGATCGCCTACCTGCACAAACTGGGCTTCACTGTCCGGCTGTGCGTCATGATGCTCCAAGGGTACATCGATACTCCGGAGAAAGTCATGAACGTCGTGAACTGGTGCCGCAAACATCGCGTGGAGCAACTGACGGTTCGTCCGATCAACAAACCGGATGGCGAAACCGCCAGCGACTCCGCGTCGCGGTACGTGATGGAACACGGGCTCACCAAGGCACAAAGCGACACGATCACCAACGCGCTGATGGCGGCCGGTACGCCGGTTATGTATTTGGCGCATGGCGCCACCGTACTCGACATCGGCGGGCAGAACGTTTGCGTGACGAACTGCCTCACTGTGCCGACGGCGGCTGAAGAAATTCGGACGTTGATATTCTATTCGTCCGGACTGACCACGTACGCGTGGCAGTACCCGGGCGCGATCCTGCTCGGCGGAAATGGAAACGAATAATAACCACCTACGCGCGCAAGCGCTTTGACTGACTGAAGGAGATTGGCATGGATACTAAAAAAAGGATCTCAGGATTATTTCGCGTTGCCTGTGGTGTACCAGTGGTGCATATGGGCAATCCGTCCGCCAACGCGGACGAAGTAACCAAACTCATGCGCCAAGCGCACGAACAAAACGTGCAACTACTGGTCACGCCGGAGCTTTCACTCGTCGGGTATACCCACGAGGATCTGTTCCTGCACGACACATTACTCAAAAAGGCGCTTAGCGCCCTTGAAATGGTGAGAATGGCCACTCACAATATTCCGGTGGTCGTTATCGTGGGCATGCCGCTCGCGGTTAACGGTATGTTGTTCAACGTGGCGGTGGCATTAAACAAAGGAAGCATTCTTGCCGTGGTGCCAAAAAGCCATTTGCCCAACTACGCGGAATTCTATGAGCGACGTTGGTTCTCTTCGGCGGATCAGTTGCCGGCCAAAGAAATCAGACTTTTGGGGCAGATGGTGCCGATCGGCACCGACATCCTGATCGACGTCGAAAACATCCCCAATGCGCGAATAGGCATCGAAATCTGCGAAGACGGCTGGATGCCGATTCCACCGAGCGCGCACCATGCGCTGGGTGGCGCCACCATCATCGCCAACCTTTCGGCAAGCGATGAGCTGGTTGGCAAAGCAGATTATCGCCGCTCTATGATCACCGCCCGCTCCGCCGACCAGATGGGCGTCTATATGTATTGCAGCGCCGGCTGGGGCGAGTCGTCGAAAGACGTGCTCTATGGTGGCGATGTGTTTGTCTGCGAAAACGGATACGTCATCGCCGACAGCGAGCGCTTCAGCACGGAGAACAAGCTGGTTGTCGCCGACGTGGACCTTTCGAATATCGCTTTCGACCGACGTCGTTCGAACTCGTGGGCACAGAACGCCACGAACAACCGACGGGCATATCGAGTGGTAGAATGCGAAACGCATTCTTCACCAAAAGTATCGCTCATGGAGGACAATATCTTCCGGAGCGTCAACCCGGCGCCATTCGTGCCCAGCGACCCGACTACGCTCGACAAACGCTGCCGCGAGATCGTCGCCATTCAATCGACGGCTCTCGCGCGGCGACTGTCTGGTCTCGGCGACGGAATTAATCGCCAGGTATCAATCGGTGTGTCGGGCGGGCTCGATAGCACACTCGCTCTACTCATCACCGTACGTGCATTCCGTCTGCTCGGATGGCCCCTCGATGGTATCATCGCCGTCACCATGCCGGGCTTCGGCACCGGCGAAAGGACGCGCGGCAACGCACACAAGTTGTGCGAAGCACTGGGTGTGAAGTTGCTCGAAGAACCTATCACCGAACAAGCCGAGATCGAGCTCCGGCAGTCTGGCCACGAACCGTGTGGAAACTGTCTGAAGTGCGAGAATGTCCAGGCTCGCATGCGCACGGTGAAAATCATGAAGCATGGCTTCATGATCAACACCGGCGATCTCTCGGAGATCGCTTTGGGGTGGTGCACGTATGCCGGCGATCAGACCGGCATGTACGGCGTGAACATGGGCGTGCCCAAAACGCTCGTCAAATTCCTGGTGCGGCATCTGGCCGACACCGGCGAATTCGGCGAGGCAACCAAAGCCGTTCTGTATGACATCCTTGACACACCCATCAGCCCCGAGCTCACTCGCGGCGAACAACTCACCGAGGATCTCGTGGGGCCGTACGAGCTCCATGATTTTACCCTCTATCACTTCCTGCGGTGGGGCGCCTCTCCGGAAAAGATCTTTCTCCTGGCGCAACTCGCCTTCCGCGATAAGTACAAACCGACCACCATCGCCAAATGGCTAACGCGCTTCTTTGACCGATTCTTCAAGAACCAGTTCAAGCGCGACGCCGGGCCGGATGGTGTAAAAGTCGGCTCGGTGGCCCTAGGACAACGCGGCGACTGGCGCATGCCGTCAGACAACGCCGGCACCATCTGGGTCGACGAGGCCAAAGCGCTCGAAGAGGAGATTCGCCTCGCCAACTAATCGTTCTTTCAACAGTTCCTTCACAGGGAGCGCGACTTCGGTCGCGACTCCCTTTTTTATTTCCCAAAATATTTTCAAAATTTTTCCAAGCAAAACGACGCCCATCGTTTGATGAGCGTCCGTACGGAATTTACAAAAATCACCGCGCCAACATTTCCAAAAATCGCCCGGCCGCATCACCCAATTGACGCTTGGCGTAATTTTCGGCAATCTCTGGCACCTCGATGAGAGTGCTTAGAGAATTAATCGGCGCTTTGGTGTCTTTGGTACCGTACCAGTTCGCGGCATATACCTGCTCGTACTTTTTGCACTTAGCAGACAATTGCCCGATCCAAGTTACCAGATGCCACCGGGCACCTGGGATCCACGCCGCATTGGCATAGTGGAGCATGTGGGCAGTAGTACCCGACGACACGACATCGTCGACCACTACAATATCCTTTGCTCCCAGCACCATGCGGTCCGGGAACACCCGACTCGCCACCACGCTGGGCGGACTACCAGGTGTCCAATACCTTTTGGCGTAAACTCGATACACGTGTAACCACTGGTCAAACCATTTATCCGGGATATAGCCCTTCACAATTGAAGCGCCATTACCCGGAAAGATCAGCATGGTGGTCTTGGGGTCGAGCTGCGACCAGTCTGGCCAAGCCAGAATGGCACGCGTCATTTCTGCACCCTCGGTCACGATGAGGCCATAGGATTCCAGTTCGCTACGCAAACCTTCTTTCCCGGGCACATCCAGAATCAGAACCTTTTCGTTTGTCCCGCTCATTTGGTACTCCTTTTCGGCTAAGCGGTTACTGTTTTTGGAATACACACCGGCGTGTGTTTCCAGCCAAGTATGTTTGCCAACCGCGCTTTTTGGGCACGGTCAAGTCATCGGCCACGCTATCCCCCACCATCACGAATTGATTGGCAGGCATATCGCCATACCACTGCTCTACTTTTTGCCACACCTCCTCTTGTGGTTTGTTTACGCGTTGTTCAAAGGACAAAAACAGACGATCGAATTTTTCGCCAATTTTCAAACGTCTATCCACAACCTCCCAGCCGGCACTGCTCACATTCGAAATCAGCACCAACGAAGAGACTCTGGATAGTTTTTTGAGTTTAGACAGGGCGCCTGGAATCCATTGCGCGGTTTCATTGTCCCGACGCCAGGCGCTCTCAATTTCTTTGCCTAATTTGGTATCGACCCAAAATCTTTTTAATAAAATTTTAAACAACTCATCATAAGTAAACGGACGCACCATCATATAATCACGTACAAATTGAAAAATTTCGGCCGCGTCAAAACCGGCGTCCACCAAAATATCTGTGTAACTGCGCGGATTGGATGTGGCAATAAGCGTATTCCACAAATCAAAGCAAACTACTGGTCTACTCATATTGTTTTAAATTAATCAAAGCGCTAAGCGCCACGACAATCATTTTTTTCACTATGTCCTCGGTTTGCGCAATACTGTTTTCCGTAATCTCAATTTGTTTTTCGCCACCCAACCGCGTACGGAGTGGCAACGGATCGGCATTCACCGCCAGTACCGCGCCCGCGGCTACTCCACGCAGTGAAGCTACCACATACAAAATGCTAGTCTCCATATCCGAAGATAAAATTGGCGTATCACAATTCGCGTAACGTTCGTCCAACAAATAGCTCCCCCACTTGGTAATAGATGTTAGAGGGCTATAAAAAGCATCATGAGTACGATTAATTCCAACAAAAATTCTATCCGTGGCAGTGCGTGCGCTCGCCAATGCATTCACCACCCGGTAATCCGCCACGGCTGGAAAACCACTAGGGATATATTCCGCGGTAGTGCCTTCATCACGCACACAAGCAGTGGGTACAACCAAACTTCCTAGTGGGATATTGGCGCGCCAACTACCACCACAAGTGCCAATCCGAATCAGATATTTCGCGCCGGCATTAATTAATTCTTCCACTGCAATAGCAGTAGATGGGCCGCCAATACCGGTCGAACACACTGTTACCTGCACCCCCCGGTAATCACCTACACCAAGTTTGAACTCGCGATTGTTGGCAATAATTTTGAAATTCTCCAAAAATTTCCCTACTTCATCTACGCGCGCCGGATCACCCGGCAACAAAACATAGGGCGAAATATCGCGGGCAGAAATCTTGAGGTGTGGCTGAAAATTGTTCATGATATTTTTTTCATTCATATATAAAAAATTAGTAAAACAAAAAACCTCCCCCGATAGGGAGAGGCCTAAATTTGTTTAGTTAACGAAAAACAAACTCAAACCTTTCCCTGCCGAGGGTTTGAGTGATGATGAGATAATTTCTTCAGAGCATTCTGGTAGCCACCCATGCCTTCACTAAGCCAAAAAGCCACGCGCGCAACCGTAGTGGTGGACGTGTTTAATTGGGCCGCAATGTCGCGATAAGGTAATCCCTTTTGGAGTAAAAGCACTATTTGCCAGCGCTCGCTCATATCTTTCAGCTCATCTACCGTGCACAGGTCGCGAAAAAAATTCTCGGCCTCTTTGACGGAGTCGAGCGACAAAATCGCTTTAAATAGCGCGGTGGTGTTTTTGTCGAATTTAAATGATGACATAATTCATTGTATTAACGTAGTAACACATTAACACAGCTAAATAATATTGTCAAGTATAGTTATCCACAACCCAATTTGACGACATCGCCGGTGTCTGGCAAGCTACCTAGTAGATATGACCAACCATTCATACAACCAAGTCCGTCGTGCGATCCTCCTCTTTCGAGAGTAGGGTTGCTTAGTATTTTCTAAACACCACTTTACCCCTCTCGAAAGAGAGGGGTTTTTGTTGTTCTTCCCACCACCAAAGGAGGTAAACATGGAAGACAAGTGGATCAAACTGGCGCGTGAGTGCCAAGCAGAAGAAGCCATCCTGGGGGCACGCAACACTCCCGAGAACCTGGCAACGGTCTTTCACAAAGGTCAGGCCGCGATGATCGAAGACACCGAAGGGATCATCGCCTTTGCGGCCGCTTGGGACACACCTGATCCCAACTGGCTTGAACTCGGATCGTTCTGGGTGTCACCCGCACACCGTGGGCACGGACTGTCGAGCCGCGTGTTCCATCAGTTACTGGAAAAGTTCAGCGACCACCACCTCATGATCATTACGCACGTGGCCAAAGTGATTCATTTGTGCCACCGGGCGCAATGGGTGCAGGCGACTGCAGACACTTGGGGTGAGGTGCCGCTCACGGTAACCTGCGGGCCGTGCGATGTCTGCGCGACCGAGGCCGAAAAACGCGCCTGCACTCGCCTGGCCGATCCCGAGAAGTGCAATCTGTTCTTTCGTAAGTCCACTGCGACATAAGTGCCGCGTGGAAATCACCGGGAGCGCGAAATATTTCGCGCTCTTTTTTATTTATCTAATATATAAATACTGCGATTACGCATTTGCATTGAATATAAAAATTTTGAAATAAAAAAGGCCGGGCCCTAAGGCCCGGCAACCGGTGATACATCGAGAATCGTGTAGGTGCCCCGCAAGTGCAGGACAGCCTTATTTTTTCGCTCGTCTACCCACAACCACCCACGCTGTTCGGCTAATTCGGCCAAGGCGGTCGGAGGGTTGAAACAGATCGGCGTTTCGACGATCTCAAAGATGGGAATGTCGGCGCTGGTGTCGCCCATGCCGATCGAATTGCTATAGGTCAGATCATATGCGGTCACGACCTCTTGCAACTTCTCGGCCTTGTTGTAGGTCCTGGCCTCGCCGGTGTAACACCCATTCTCGTCCACCAGGTACTCGGTACCGGCGCAGTAATCAATGTTCCACATCCGGCAAAATTCGACCACCACTTCTTTGGGTGAATGCGAAAGTGCCAGCAGGAACTTACCTTCAGCACGAGCGGTTTCGAGTTTGGTGCGTGTATAGGCATACACCATACCGTAGCACTCTTGCACGGCATGACGCGCCGCGGCTTGCACCACTTTTTGCGACACGCCTTTGACGTGATGGCGATAGGTCTCCACCACCGCGTCGATAAAATGGTTGTAGCCAGCTTTGCGGCTCATCCAGCCGTTGTACTCGATTTCGAATTCCTGCTTAACCCAGCCGGGGAAGACTCCTACTTCCACCAGGCGATCAATTAACTTGAGTAACAGACTTTCCCGAAAGAAAGTCCCGTCGATGTCAAATTCAAAGAACTCACGCTGTGCCACTGGGGCCTCCTTTCCGTTTTACGAAAAACCAATGACTGATTATTATTCCACAAACCACTCAATTTGTCAAGGATATGCGCGACAAAAAAAGGAGCAACAATTGTTGCTCCCAATGAATGATGTAGATGAGCTAGGCCAGCAAACGCGCGATCAAACGCGTAAGGTTGGCACGAGCTTGCGCTTCGTAGCGATCTTGGAATTCCGGTGTGTGGTAAATAGGCGCTTGGGCGAGCATCCTCACCAGAAATAGTGCTCGACCGGATTTGTATTGCGCCTCGGGATACTGCGCATATTCCGCCCGGATCCCCTCTTCGTAGCGATCGAATACGGCAGCATCCTGACCCAAAATCGCCAGATCGATGTCAGCAATTTTGTAGGCCGAATCCGGACTATTGTCGGGTGGATTTTGGTAACTGGTAATCATGATGTAGTCGCGCACCAAAGCGACGAACCCATCACCCAACCCCAGTTCGCGCGCACACTGTTCGGCTAGATCGGCACTGCGCATTTCGTTGTCCGCGGCGCCGATGACGTACACTGCATCATGGAACCACAAGGCGAATTCTGCCGCTTGTGGTACCGCAAAAGCACGATCCAGCTGATCCAGTTCCGTGAGACAAGCGGAAACATGATCCAAGGTATGGTAATGACGATGAGGTTCGCCGTATGCCGCGGTCAGTTTATGCCACCATCGCGACATCGTCGTTTGGTCGGCTGGCGGATTCAGTTGTTCGCCCAGTGCCAACCACCTATTTTCCAATGTACGTTTCATGCGCCACCTCCTGAGCAAATTTTTGTGCCGCTTGCGCGGTATGTTCAATATCGCCACCAGTTTGGATACGTGTTAACTGTAATCCATACTGACGTGCGATGGCATCGGTCTCTTCCCATCCTGGTATACGATCGATGAACGCCACCAATTTGGGAGTGCCACGTTCTACCACGCGCCGCTCATTCTCTTGCGGATTGTCGCAGCCGACATAGATCACCTTTCCACCCACGAAGCGGAACATCAGTTTGTCTGCTTGTAGGCCGTACGGGATTTCCACGAACACATTACTGTCGGCTGGCGCACTACGCAATGCTTGGGCGAGCAGTTCAAACCACGGCTTGGCAATAGCGGCCTTGAGCGCAACTTCGTCGTGCGCAGCCACATCCACCAAATCTTGGCCAGGAAACATGCTCTCCAAGTACGGGCGCAATTCGTGGTTGAACTCGTCGGTATTCACATGTACGTTGCGGCAATCGCACTCGGATAGCATGCGCAGAAAAGTACTCTTGCCACTGCCCGGCTGCCCCACTACCATAAACACGTTGCGTGCTTTCAGCACTTTTTCTAGCAGGGCCGACACGACCATCGGCGCTACATTGTGCGCCAATGTCTGTAGATCCAGATTCTGGGCCGCCGCGCGCGCATGCGAGGACGACACCGAACACAATTCCGGACTCGACATAATGTAGAAAAACTTGTCGATTCCGAATTTGGTCCAGTTGAGCATAAGCACTTTCTTCTCATCGTCGAGGTCGGTCTCGTTACGCGCCCCGCGAATCATCACGATATCCTTGGTATTGGGATAATCGTTTACGAACTGCGAAAAGGTATGCACTTGCACATTGGCGGGCAATTGGTAGGCGCGCCAGAGCTCCACACATTCGCTTTCGGAGAACCAGTTAGTTTTGCGGGCATTGGTCGAACAGACAATATGCACGGTAGGGAAAATAGCGGCCGCCTGCGCCACAATGTAGAAGTGCCCATAGGTAGGCGGAGAAAAGCTGCCGGGATACACATAGACAGGTTGCATGGTCCACCTCCGGTTAGTGTTTGTTTAGTGGTTGTCAACGAGCTTTATTTCTGATACTATAATAACTAAATTCAGGTAATATCGTGCTAATTTTGGCCACTTTTTATCCACACAACCTAAATTAACCTAATTTTAGCCAAAAAAATATCTAATCTTGTCGAAAATTTTCGACAACAACTATATATGCTTACCGAAATCAAAAACAATCTCCAAGAATTGGGATTTAGCGACAATGAAATAAAAGTATATGTCGCCCTCACTAAACTAGGCGAGTCACCCGCGGCCATAATCGCCAAAAAGGCCGGACTCCCCCGCACCACCACTATTAGCATTCTAAATAAATTGGCAGATGAGAGCTATCTATCCACTCATCGTTATCGTGGCAGTATTTATTATTGGATTGAAACTCCCAAAACCATTCAGGGCATTCTCGCCAACAAACTTGCCATTGCCGAACAACTCGGCGGTATGCTCACCCAACTATACCGCTCCGAAACCAAGTTCCCTTTCGCGCATATATATGACACCAAAAAAAGTATCCGCAATTTTATCGAAAAAACTCTACTCAACCTTAAACCGCGCACAATTATTTACACCATCGACACTCCCAGTGTTGGCAATTATGACAAAATATTCGGCGAAGATTTTCGCCATGTTTTCCTAAATTTGAAAAAACAGAAATCAATCACCACCCATACGCTCATCCCCTATCAGACTTTTGGCGATATTAGTAGCAAAAAATTACACAACCAAAACATTATGATTCGCGAGATGCCGCGCGGTATTCGCGATTTCCAAGCATCGCTTTGGCTTATTGACGGGCAGGTAATATTTTTCTCTGGCAAACCACCGTTTTTAATATCTATTTTCCACCCCGTCATCAATCCTGGTATCAAAAGTATTTATGATTTTATTTGGGATATTTCAACACCTAAAACATAATTGAATAGAATCACGTCCAGATCTTGACTTTATTACAAAAATATAGTATACTGGCTCCCATAACGGCCTCATCGTCTAATGGTTAGGACACCACGCTTTCAATGTGGTAATACGGGTTCGATTCCCGTTGGGGCTACAATAGGATAAAATCCGCTCTATCTGGCGGATTTTATTTTATATCAAAAACATTTTTCCGGTTTTAAAATAATCGGATCTATGATAAGCTAACTATTATTCCTATCTGTATTACTCCATATGAAAATAGCTTTCATACACCAAGATCAAAAAATAAAAACGGGGGCAAATTATATCAACGGACTAATCTCTGACAAACTAAAAGAGTTCGAAGTTGATGTACGTCATTTTTATCCAAAAGTCACGCTGGTCGATACACCTCATCACATGAAAGGTTTTAATAATATTCTTTTCTTTTTTAGTTTGTTGGAACGTAAAAATGAAATTTTAAGCTGCGACATCATCCAAGGAACGACGTATACTCCGCTGGCTTTCTTGCCATTTCACACACCAATTGTCTCTCATTTTGGCTCTACCACTACCGGATTTATACGGGCTACTCCAAAATTTAAAAACATTGAAAATCCATTACAAAAAATTTGGCGCGAATTGAAACGTGCCAGCATTATTTATGAACTGAACCTAAAAACTAGACGCCCACTCCACGATATTGCCGATATGGAAAAATTGGTTGCAAAAAAAGCTACCGCTATTATTGCCACATCAAAAATCGTAAAAACTGATTTAATTGCTGACGGTATTGATGAGTCAAAAATTCATATCATTCACAATGCAATTGAAGATTTCTGGTTCGATCCAATCGACACAACATTTGCCCCGCCAGAATTAGTATATTTGGGCAGGATAGGACAAGATGTATTCACCATGAAACTCAAAGGTCTTGACCGCCTTATCTATGCCTATAGATCATTTCCCAAAATACCCAAACTAACCATTGCCATGACGGGAAACAAAAAATTGTCCACCTGGCTAAAAACACAAATCGAATCTAATAGTGTTCAAATTAATCTGTTTAAACCGGAAATTAAGAATCAATTGTCCAATCGGCGCGGGAGTATTCTCATTGTACCTTCGCGATATGAGGGATTTTGTCTAAGTATGATTGAAGGCATGTCACAAGGTTTAATTCCAGTAGCTTTTCCAATAGGTGTAGCGCCGGAAATCATTCAAAGCGGCGACAATGGTTATCTGGTTAACACCATAGAAGAAATGAATGAAAAAATCGACCTAATTATCAGCAATGAAAGTTTACGTAGACAACTCTCAGATAATGCTCAAAAAACAGCCGAGCTATTTCGATCAAATAATATGGCGATCAAAATGATTGATGTTTATAATGCGATAAAAAAACCGGATAAATACGCAATGTACAAAAAAGTTATAAGACACGGTTTGCGTTTAAAATAAACTTAATTTCTTTTGATAAAAAAATCTCACATCTCTTTCATATCTTCTTCATACTGTTTAGTCGTCTTGAGAACATTGTCCCCATAAAACCGATACTTTAAATTCACTGAACCGGCAAAATATTTCATCGCCGCTTGCCAATCGCCGTCATCGGTTCCGTCTGCGCCATCATTGGTCAATTTGATCGCCGCCGCCAAAAATGAATCGCGAATATCCCAAGGATTTGCGGTACTTTTGCCGCTCAATTTCGCAACCTTGGCACGGTACCCCATCCAAGTCGAAGGAATAAACTGTGCCGGCCCCATCGCCCCTCCCCACCCCACCTGATTGCCATTTTTATCTTTCATCGGACAAGATACCGGCGTAGTATCTATATCCAACCCCAACTCACCAGTGATGGTCTTGAAAGGCTCGTGATCACGTGTCGGTTTCATTACCACTTTCCAACTTTTGGATTCCGGATCACCCGCTCGATTGCATGTACCGACGTTTTTGCCCAGATTAGATTCTTGAGTCAAGACCGCAAGCACAAACGCCGCCCGCACGCCGGTCAAATTTGAAGTCCATTTGGCGATATCTACTGCCTGACCAAAATTAATCTGTTTGCCGGTATTAAACAATTCATAAATACGACCGCGCAATTCTGCCGCGCGCTTTTTTCTATCGGCAAGCAATGTTTGATAATTATTTTCTTTACCTTTAGTTTCAACGAGCAAACTATTTTGCTCGCCGATCGTCCCTGCCAAATCTTGCTTCTGAATGGATTGAATTTTCAATAAATTGGCGGCATCGGTTTTTTGATCTTCCAACACTGCTTTGGCATCTACCAAAGCAGATTTTGACTTTTTATTTTCTTGCGCCAAATCGTTTAGGGCAGAAGCAAGTGCGGAGGCATCTTGAATTTGATTGTAAACATCCGACCAGCTGGTCGATTACAAAAGGGCGATTAGCATATTCTCTTCGACCGCATTCATTTGTCGCAAAATCACGGCAATACTTTTAGTCAGCCGCGCCGAACGCGCCTCACTGGCGGCAATTTTATTGTTGGTAGTGGTAATTTTTCCTTGCAGGCTGTTCAATTTCAAACCAGTCTCTTTGATTTGTAGCGCGATTTTTCTGGATCGCGCTTGCAACTCTGCAATCTTGTTGGCCAATGTCTTTTTCTCCGACTGAGTTTTGGCCAGCACGTTGGTATATTCGCTTATCTGGCGCTCAATATCTTTTAACTCCTGCTCCATTTCGGCTTGAGTGGGTTCGGAGGATGCAAAATTAGATGGTTGCAGTAGGCCACCAAATAATATCATGACAAAAATTGTAACGACAATTTTTTTGATCACACGAGTATAATCTATACATAATATTATACCACGTCTTACGACAAAAAAGAGCATCTCGTATAGATACTCACAAAACTGTTCGATCATTTTTACTTAGAAGACAAAATACCAAACTTTTAATATATTTTGGTCTATGATAGTATAAATTCACTGAAAAACACAATTATATGAAGAAAAATTTAATAATAGCTCTGATACAATTCTCTATCACACACCTCAAACCAGAAATTAATCTCCAACATGCCGAATCATACATCAAACAAGCGGCAGAAAAGAACGCCGACGTTGCCATATTCCCCGAAGATTTCATGACTGGTTCAATTTTTGGTGATACCAAGTATTTGGACAAAAATCATACTTTCCAAAAACAATTTCAAAAACTGGCCAAAAAATATTCTATAGATATTGTTTGCGGTTCCTGGATGGAAGAAACACCAGCAGGCGCGCTAAGCACCACAAATTACATTGATTCCAACGGCGTAATTTTGGGCGAGTATCACAAAAATCATTTATACCTTTCCGAACGTCATTTTTTAACACCTGGGACAGAAGTGTCTGTATTTGCCACCAGCTATGGTAAGGTCGGACTAATTATTTGCTGGGATATTATGTTCCCAGAAATATTCCAACGCATGAACGCACTCGGAGTACAGATAGTGTATTGTCCGAGCTATTGGTACAAAGAAATTGCCGGCGAAGGATTAAAACGTAACAGTCAAACCGAAGAACAACATCTCGATGCGTTGTGCCTGACCAGAGCGATAGAAAACAACATTGTCTTTGTCTATGCCAACGCGGCTGGTACCATGCACTTCCCCAATGGCACCGCCGATCATCTTGTCGGGCATTCACAGATTACCCTGCCTATCACAGGAGCCCTGGCCAAGTTGGAACATAATTCCAAAGAGATGATCATACAGAATGTGGATCTGTCCATTCTCGATTTGGCCGAAAAAATTTATCGCTTACGGATGTAAGTAATATTAAAAAAACTAAAAATGGTTTAGTCGCGTTGCGGCTGTAGCAAGAGCACCACACTCACTGTCGCAGCAAAAAAGCACCACACTGAAGTAAAATTTACCGCGTAAAAATAATAGGTCACGAGCGACCCCACCAACACCAGCAAACAAAAAATCTTGGCAATCAGCCGACTGGAAATAAGTCCCGAGCCAATTGTTACCAAAATATATAAATATTTCAGCAAATCGGGATGAAAAATTTTGTTTGGGTAATAGATACAGCGATTGAGGACTCCGGCCGCCTCGGGCTGTGCTAAAAAATTGGCGTAAAACACAATACCCACCACTGCTCCTGCAACACAAAAAACTAACATAATAATGCGACGGATTCTAATCGGCTCCAAAACAAAAAACATCCACGGCGTATATACTGGCCACAAAAATAATGCAAAAAACAAAAATACGTGCGTGAGAGCAAGTGAATAAGACGGCCAACGATCGAACGACAGCCACAAAAGTCCTTCGGTAAACTGTTGTAGAGCAAACAACAACGGCACCGCCGACATCAACCACGCGCGTTTGTTTTTTGTTTTACCCAAGGTAATCATACCCACTCCGCCCAAAACGGCACTGGCGGTAAAACTAGCGGTAGCGGAAAAACACATATAAATTGATAAAATAATAATTGGTAAAATTATAGCACACTACGGACAGTTTGACACCTGCCAAATCTGTGGTACTGATACAGGTTATTGACTAAACACGAATTTTCCGCTACAATTATTTCACCGTCAGGGTAGCTCAGCTGGCTAGAGCACTGGATTCATAACCCGGAGGTCGGGAGTTCAAGCCTCCCCCCTGACACTATTCGGTCGCCCCGACTCCCAGCTTCGGACACCGGCGGTTTCCGACGGCCGCTACACGGCCTGCCTTCCGCCACCGGGGCTCACTCGTGCTACTAATATGCTTATACTAGGAATTGAAAGTTCATGCGACGATACTTCCGTCGCCCTGCTCGACTGCTCCGACCAGGGCTGTTTTGTTATCCGTGATTTTACCGCCAGCCAAATTGAAATTCACAAAAAATACGGTGGCGTCGTACCAGAAATCGCCGGTCGCATGCATGCCGAAAAAATCACCCCGCTAATAGAAGAAATTTTAAAAAACCAACCTCGCCCAGACGTAATCGCGGCGACTTCCGGCCCCGGGCTTGTCACCGGACTCTTGGTCGGCGTCGAAGCCGCCCGCACACTATCCTACGCGTGGAATATTCCACTTGTATCGGTCAATCATATCGAAGGGCATATTTATGCTACGGAGATAAATGAAAGCCACGAAGAACAACGCGCGCAAATTACTTATCCGGCGCTAGCCCTAATTGTCAGTGGTGGCCATACGGAAATTATCCTCATCGAATCTCAAGGACAATACAAAAAAATCGGCGCGACACTAGATGATGCGGCTGGCGAATGTTTTGACAAAGTCGCGAAGCTCCTCGGCCTACCCTATCCGGGGGGACCCAAAATTTCCATATTGGCACAAACCGGCAAGACCGACGCGATTGAATTTCCGCGACCGATGCTCAAAGACAATAATTATAATTTTAGTTTTTCCGGGCTCAAAACCGCCACGCTTTATTGGCTACAAAAAAATAAATTGTCCGCGGCGCATATTACTCCCTACGAGTTGCCAGCCGGAATTTTTGGACAAACTGCCGAAGCGCCTACCGTGGCTGATTTTTGCGCATCACTTGAACAAGCGATTGTAGATGTTTTGGTAGAGAAGACTACCCGCGCCGCCAAAGAATTCAACCCAAAAACAATTATTCTGGCGGGCGGCGTAGCTGCCAACAAAAAATTACGCGAAACTTTGGCGACGACAGTGCACAGTAAATTCCCTGACACTCAATTTCTTACTCCATCTACCAAATATTGCATGGACAATGCCGCCATGATCGCTGTGGCTGGATATTATAACGCCATCAATAAAAATTATGCTTCTTGGGGCGAAATCTCGGCTAACCCTAACTGGGAATTGGCCTAAATTAGCCAAAATGCACTCAAAACCCTTGACAAAGTTGCCAAAATGTGGTATACTGTAATGTTGTCGTGCCAACTTTTTCTGCTTTTAGCCACTGTGTTCAGACGGTGATTAAAACGAGAGAAAGCTGGCAATGACCCAGCTCGCACATTCAAAACCCTTGTGACTGGAGGATCAATATGATCAACATGTCCGCCGAAACTAAAGTATGGCTGGCCATCGGAGCGGTAATGTACATCATTATCGGCATGATCGTGGGGTGGTATGAGACCACCCTCAACAGTGACATCCGGGCAAACTTTGCAGAGTTCTCCGCGGTCGACTGGGCCGCGCTGTGCTCGAAAAATTACGACTGCAACGGCGCAACAGTGCCATTCGTACAAGCCAAAAATGAAATATTTGGCCAGACCATAAAGAAACGACACCCGTTTCTCATTGGCGATTACCAGCTCTGGTTGAGCTGGAATGGCGATGAGATGGATCCGCAGCAACGGTCGTCGTTGCTGATGGAAACCCTATGGCCACTGATGCTGATCGCCCACGTGGTGATCGCCATAGGCTAGACTAACCCACCCCAAGCAGCCAGGCTACTGTCAACAACCTGGCCTCGCTATTCTCTGTACAACCCCACAGACGCCGCGTTCTAGTTGCGCCGAGAACGACCAGTGGTCAGTATTTCGCGCGAACGGCGCAACACGACCTACCTTTGGCGGCAAACATAGTCGTGAGACTAGGCCCATCGCCATCTTACGAGCTACCCACTCTGGCAAAGTGCGTAGCTCATTTTTTATTTTCCACAAAAGAATAACAAAAATACGGCATACATATTTTAGTGCCTTATGAGCCCACAATAATCAAAATTGATATTCGGGCGAGCTGGGCACTCAAATATGTATGCCGTATTTTTAAAATCTTAGCTTTTGCGTTCTTTAATTTCAATTAGTATACGCTCGACAAATTTTTCTTTACTCATCTTTTCTTGTTTCTCTACCCCGCGAATACGGATCATCCATTCTTCGCCTGATAATTCTTTGTCACCAACTGCTATAATGTATGGTACTTTTTGGCCCACAGCTTTGCGCACACGATTCCCCAAAGTCTCATCGGCATTATCTACTTCGGCCCGCACACCCAATGCACACAATTCTGCTTTTAGTTTCAAAGCACCTTCGCCATGTTTTTCATTTGATACTGGAATAAGTTTGATCTGCACCGGGGCAAGCCATACCGGCCAAATACCACCATAGTGCTCTATTAAAAAGGCAGTGAAACGTTCATGGGTGGACAAAGGTGCGCGGTGGATTACAAACACTTCATTATTTTCCGCGCCGGTATCATCGGTATATTTTAGTCCGAATCTTTGTTTGGCCACAAAATCCAACTGAATCGTGGACATGGTTTCTTCGCGACCGATCGCCGATTTGAATTGCACATCTACCTTTGGGCCATAGAACGCGGCCTCATCCTCCACTTCGACAAACTTCACTTTCATTTCCTGCAAAACTTCGCGAATAACTCCTTGGCTATATTCCCAATTCTCCGGCTCATTCACATATTTATCCAAGTGCTCCGGACTCCATTTGGAAAGTCTAAACCAATAATTCTCTAATCCAAAAATTTTAAAATAATTCATGGTGAGTTGCATCACCCCTTTGAACTCGTCTTTAATTTGATCCTTGCGACAGTACATATGTGCGTCATTCATGGCCAAACAGCGCACGCGCAGTAACCCGGCCAAAGTGCCGGATAATTCATTGCGATAACATTCGCCGTATTCCGCAATGCGTAGTGGCAAATCGCGATAGCTATGCGGTTTGAAATTATAAATAGTATGATGATGCGGACAATTCATGGCTTTCATATAATAAGTACCATCATCCATTATCATGGGCGGGTACATGCTATCTTTGTAATACGGCAGATGACCAGAAGTAAGATACATTTCTTCTTTGGCCAAATGTGGAGTGCGTACTCGCACATAGCCGGCCGCCGCTTCCGCTTCCATCGCCAGCTTTTCTACTTCATTGCGAATAATGGTGCCGTTGGGTAGCCACATCGTGAGCCCCTTACCCACTCGGTCATCAAAGAAAAATAATTCCTGTTCTTGCCCGATTTTGCGATGATCACGCTCTTCTGCCAAACGCATCATTTCTAAATATTCATCCAAATCTTTTTGAGATTCAAAACATACGCCATAAATTCTTTGTAATTGCGGATTTTCACTTTTGCCACGCCAATAAGCACCGGCCAATTTGATGAGTTTGAATACACCGATCTCATCTGCGCTCTCTACATGAGGACCGCGACACAGATCTACGAATGCTCCAGTCTCATAAAGCGAAACTTTATCCACAACTCCTGCGAGATCCTGCATATCGGCGTCATTAACTTTGGTCGTCCCCTTGGCCTTCAAATCTTTGAGCAGTTCCACTTTGTACACTTGCCCCAAACCGGCAAATTTTTCGATCGCCTCGTCGATATCCATTTCCACTCGAATAAATTTTACTTTTTCACCCTTTAAATTATTCGCTACGTTTTCGATTTTTTTCAAATCGCCCTCGGAAATATTTTGTCCGAAGTCGATATCATAATAAAAACCATTTTCCACTACCGGCCCTACGCCAAATTTGGCGCTCGGGTATAATTTTTGTACGGCCGCGGCTACCAGATGCGCACAACTATGGCGCATGATTTCTAGTTTATCATTGGACATATAAAATTTTTTTAGCGCATCCGACATCTTTTTCGCTTTTCTCGCCCGCGAGGGCTCGAGGTGGACCTGCGGGTCCAAACCCGCTCAAAAGAAATCGGATGCTTATAATTTATTTTTTTAATTTTTTCCACTCCTCTTTTAACATACTCATTACTCCATCGTGTTCGAATTTTTTGGTAATCTGATTATACATATACTTTCGCCGTACGCCTTCTAGTGTAAATCCGGCTTTGGTATAAGCGCGCAAAGCCTGACTATTGGCCATAAACACTGTAAGTTCAAATCGTTCGTATTTCAACTTGTCAAACACGTACGTCTGCCACAGTCTGATCACCTCACCCGCATACCCCTTACCCCACTCGTCTTTTTCTCCGATGATAATGCCGAATTCCGCTCGTTTGTGCTGGGGACACACTGTGATACGAGTATTGCCAATCAGCCTTCCATTCTCATTCACTACCGAAAGAAAAATCAAATTTTTTTCTTTCACTGTAACGCGCAAATATTTTTTCTCCGCAGCCAAAGTGAATTCACCTTGATTTTTTAAATATTTTTTTACGCGCCGGTCGCGGAACCACCGACAAAAAGCGGGTGCGTCTTTTATACTTACCGGCCGCAAGGTCAAACGCGGACCGTGCAAAATTACTTTATTCATATATTTTAGAAAAGATCTCCTTAAATTTATTTATATTCTCTGTTTCGTAATGGAACCGCTCCGACCAATCCATTTTGGTCCACGGCTTGCCAAAAGCCTTTTCAATATACACTGTACTCATCGGCCAACCGGGTTCAAAGTTTTCCCAGTTCGGTTGTTCGTTCACAATAAACTCTCGCCGCCAATGTAAAATATGTTCTTGTCCGTTCGGTGCGACTATGGCGCGCGCAATTTTGAAATGTCCAGTACGTTTTGGTAGCGGCACATCTTGCATGAGCGCCATAAAATGTTCCAGCCACTGCTCATCACTAATATCATCCGGAAATTTGCCATTCCACCGGCGCACTTGTACTCCCGGCTCGCCGCCGAGTGCATCAATATACATGCCGGCATCATCCGATAGTGTCACCACACCGCTTTGCTTACAATAGAATCTCGCTTTTTGCAACGCGTTTTCCTCTTCATTATTACCATCTTCTGGCGCTACTGATTGAATCGCCACATCTCCCAGCGATACCAATTCCAAATCCAGTTCGGATAATAACTTTCGAAAATAATCCAATTTGGCAATATTATGCGTAGCTACTAATAATTTATTCATAATAGTAAACAAAAACCCCAATACCTAATAGGTATCGGGGTCCTAAATATTATTTAAGACGGTTCCACCCGAATATTTCACTTCATTTCATCAACTTAGTCCCGGCAACACCGGGATCGCTACGAGAATACTTGGTAGATATTCCAATCGTTGATTATATTTATAATAATTCTTTATGTCCGTAATGTCAATAGCACATTACTCATCCTCGCCGTAGTGTTTGAACCACTCTTTTTCGAGCATGCTCATGTAAACGACATTATTATATTTTTCTTTGGATCGCTTATTGAGCCAATCCCATTCCGCCTCGCGTTGTTGCCCCTCTTTTTTAAATCCGATTCGACGATAAATGCGCAGAGCTGGTTTATTTTTCTCAGAAACCAACAAATCCCACCGATGTGCTTTCAGTTTGTTAAACACATACTTGCCCACCAATATAATAGCCTCGGTGGCGTAACCCTTGCCCCATTCATCTTTCTCGCCGATCATAATTACCAACGTAGCGATACGATTATATTTATCCCAGTTCACTCCCACCCTTCCAATCAGTCGACCTTCCGTATTCTCAATCGCCCAACGCAACTTATTGTTATCCGGTTGAGCAAACTCGCGAATTTCTTTTTTTAATGAATCTACTTTTTCACGCCAAATCGATCGGTCTAAATACCGTACTACTTCCGGATCTTTGAACCAACGCGCAAACGTAGCGGCGTCGGCTGACCGAAAAGGGCGCAACTTTATTCTTTCACCTTTAATGTTTTTAATCTTCATGTGGTTGGTTTTAAAAACCCCGAGATCCCAATAGATATCAGGGTCTTTTACCAACAATGGCCATGAAGTGTGATAAAAATAGTAATTTTTGGCTAACATTAGAGATTTACTGTAAACTTAGCCAAAATAACGTGCTTGGGTTTTTAGGTATTAGGTGCCAAAAATTATACCCGAAGACAACACCGGTGTCAAGCCGGCTTGGTGGGGAATTTTTTATCATTGACTTTTAGAATGATAATTAGTAACCTACCCAAGAAGAAAAAGCTCCTTACCAACTCTACCATAGGAGGTGTAATATGACTGGGACTGCCAAACAATTTGCCCTGGTCGCTACCGCTGACAGCCGGGCATACCGACGACACTCCGACATTGACCATGAATGCAGTTTTGGTCCGCAGGTTTCGCCGTTTGCAACTGACTTCATTAGCCTGCTCAACTGTAAGGCACTGCGACGCCTACAAGACAAAACACAAGTCATGACTGGCCGCCTAAACCGTCATATTCGTAATCGACGCGTGCATACTGACGAAGTGGTGGCCAATGCAGTAGTGCTGGCACAGATGCTTGGACTCAATGTCCACTTGTGCGCTGCCATCGCGCTCGGGCACGATATCGGGCATGTGTCAATGGGCCATGTGGGTGAAAGATGGCTGGCCAAAAAGATCAACGCTATTTTCCGTCATGATGTGATGAGTGTAATTTTAGCTCAACACATTGAACGGGGCGGGCTTGGACTCAATCTGACCCACCAAACGCTTGAAGGGATTCGCCTGCATTCACGCGGAGGTGGTGCAATGGCGATATCATCAGAAACGCCGCCAGAATACGCCGTCGCCATGCTCGCCGACAAAATCGCCTACACCCTAAGCGATTACAACGATCTGTTTTGGCCTCTACGCGGCGGACTGAACGAAAGCGACTATCCGGTATTGGCGGGCAACATAACAGCGCTTGGGCCCAACCAACGCGAGCGTACACGTCGCTGTCTAACAGCAGTAGTACAAGAAACAGCCGAATACAAAGATGGCGCAATCCACTTTGAACAGTCAAATACCGCTGCGCTGTTCTCTCAAATTCGCGCCAACATGTTCCAACTCTATGAAAAGATGAACTTCCAGAACATCGCCATGCTCGACTGTGTGTATGACGGATTACTCGCTCGTTCACCAATATTGGACGGCTGTAACCCAGCACTCGTATTCGCTCTGCTCACCGACCACGACATTATCACTCTAGCCAGTAGTTTGAACCCCGAGAAAACATTCATGGAGCTCGAACTCGCCGAACTCGTGCCATTTTTACGTGAAATCGGCCACAATCTCAATCTGGCAGATCCAGATCTGAATTGGTAACCGAACCGTACAACAAACAAAACCCCCGGCTCAACCGGGGGAATTTTATTTTTAAAATTTATTTTACATTTTTTACCACCACACTAATTCTGTCCGGCACGCTAGGCGCACTCCTCATCCAACCAGGAGAAAATTTTACTTCCACTCCCGACACATGATCCAGTCCCAAAACATAACGCTCGATTTCATCTTTATCTTTTCCCAAAAAATTATTGACATTCAATTTGTCCGCGTTGGCATCAATAGTCACCACCAAACTCTGGGTCACGGCGATTTGCGCGGTGCCAGCCGACGCGTCATACGCTACCAACGACACCTGGGGTTCGCCACTGGTAGAAATGATTTTCTCGGAAATCGTATCTACTTTTTCGGCCATACCACGCTGTACAATCATATTCAAATCTTTCGCATTGTACGATACCGTCACAATCGTGCTGGTACCACTTAGAGTAAACTCTGACACTTCGCTGCCTACGGTTTTGTCCACAGTGATATTGGTGTTGGCCACCAGAGGAATAACTTTGGTATTTTCACTACGTGGCAAAGAATTTACAAAAGACTGTTTTATTTTTTCCTTAAAATTTTCTTGTGCGGCTTTGATATCTTCGTCGGTCAAAATCCCGATCTTGCGCACACCCCCTACCATAGGTTTTTTGCTTTCGGCATAAATTACTTTTTGTTTGTCGGCCGGAAGCCCGGGAATGGTGAATTGGTTTGGCCCAATCTCACTGGCCGCGCCCGGCGCATCGGCATATACTTTGGCCTCTACCTGACCCATTGCCGGAATAATTGCTCGATCAGATAATCTAAATAATGTACCACTAGGAGTAAGCAAACGAGTGGTTTTGATTAGACTCTGGGTTTGCCCAGTCTTGTTATAAAGAATCACCGTGCCTTCAGCTACCATATCCACACTTTTATTTCCTGTCGGAAAATATTTTTCACTCCACGCGAATTGGGTAGAAGTAACGGTACCAATAATTGATTGCTCGGGCTTGGCCACACCCTCCACATTCACCGATAAATTAATATTTTTCACATCATCTTTGGCTACTACCACGATATTCGCTTTTTTGGTAGTAACAAAAATCACTAATCCAAGTAGTACGACAGTGATAATCAAAAATGACACCGCTACGGTACGATAAAATTTGACCGGTGGCTCAATATTGTGTTTGGTTTGAACACGGTGGGCAATCATATTGTATGAATAATATTTATTTATCCGAAAATAGAGTATAAAATTTGTCTCTGCCGATATTATACCACAAAAATCTATCCGCGCCTATTATTCGGTAACTCTAAACACTTCTTTTAATGAAGTAATCTTGTCTAAAGCTTTCAACACACCATCTTGTACCATAGTTACCATGCCATTTTTGGTAGCGATATCCTGAATAACATATTCCGACACTTTCGCACTCAAAATTATTTCTTCTACCTCTTGATTCATGGTAAAAATCTCGTAAATACCAATACGCCCCTTGTACCCCAACCCACTACACTCCGGACAGCCCTTACCTTCATAAAAATGCAAGTCATCCAATTTAACATTTTTCTTTTCCGCTTCTGGCAATGATTCGAGTATCGGCAAGACGCGTTTTTTCGTGTCATCATCAATCTGAACCTCTGCGGTACAATGTTCACAATTGCGACGCACCAAACGTTGACCAATCACCGCATTGAGCGCGGGAGCAAGCAAAAACGGCTTGACACCCATAGACAGGAAGCGCGGTATGGCGCCGGCCGCGCTATTGGTGTGAATAGTAGAGAGCAATAAGTGACCGGTCAAGGCGGCTTGAATGGAAATTTCCGCGGATTCCAAATCACGAATTTCACCAACCATACAAATATCCGGATCTTGACGCAAGATACTACGCAGACCTTTGGCAAAAGTATAATCTTTGGAAGCATCCACCTGGCTTTGATTAATGCCTTCCATTTTTATTTCGACCGGATCCTCCATAGTAATGATCTTTACTCCCGGCTTATTGAGCGTCCGCAAAATGGCATACAAAGTAGTAGTCTTACCCGAGCCGGTCGGACCGGTGGTGATGATCATGCCGTTGGGGCGCTCCACTTCGCGCTTGAGATGACTAAACGCCTCGCCGCGCAGCCCTAATTCATCGTAGGTGACACCTTTGTTGCCACTAAACAAGATACGCATTACCACACTTTCGCCCCAAGTGGTTGGCATGGTGGAGACACGCACATCGATGCTCCCACTGGATAATTTCAAAGTAACACGGCCGTCTTGTGGAATATCCGTGACATTAATTTTCAGAGCCGCAAGTAATTTGATACGCGAAATAAATCGCTTCCATAGATCGCGCGGCAACATGCCGATTTCGTGCAAAACACCGTCGATACGATAACGAATCGCCACACCCTTTTCTTCGGCTTCAATATGAATATCGGACGAACGTACTTTGAGCGCCGAAGCGATAATCAAAGTGACAATGTCCGAGATGCTGACATTTTTAAATAATTCTTGAATCGCTTGTAAGTTATCCAATCCGGACTGAAATTTGGCCAACTCCTCGTCGGTAATATTCAGATCTTTGGTAATCGGCTTGATAATCGGCAAAGTGCCATAAAGTTTGAATACTCTTTGCAAACTATGTTCAGAAATCAAATGCACCACAATATTGGTGGTATGAAAACGTTCGCCCAGCTGATAGATAAATTCTTTGTAATCCAAAGTCGGGTCAAGCACACCCACGCGCAATTCATCGGAAGTAAAATAGAAACAAATAATATTTTTTTCACGCGCTACTGCTTCGGGGATAGCTTTGAGCGCTTCGGATGATACCGGAAATGCCGACAGGTCAATGTATGGCACACCCAACTCAGCGGCTTTGATTTGCGCTTCTTCTTCTTTTTGTTTCAAATTTATTTCCTCCATTTTTTGATCAAATTTCACCAGCGGATTGTCTATATCTTTGGGGTCAACCTTTTTTTTGGTGCCGGCGGCTGCCGGTTTTTTGATCAAATCATTAATAGACGGAAAAGCATTGGACATAACTATTTATGTTTACCTCCCAACAAATGATGCGCCCAATGGCCTAGGCGACTGGCAATACCTTCGTGGTGCATCTTCATATACAAATACATCCATGCACTGGTAGAAAAAGCATTGAATAGCGCGGCGCTGACAATAAATAACAAAGCGAGTAGTACCAGTGCCAAACCCGAACCTATTTTGATCACCCAAACCGAGCTAAAGAGTATGCCGAGTAGCCAAAATACCAAAGGCGGAATTAGGGCAAAAAACGATCCGAATACCAACACCATAATAAGCACAAACCCAATCAATAACAGCAGTAAATTCAGTTCGATAGATGCCAACACATGATGCGTAAACAATCTCCAGCCTTTGTAAATAGCGGTAAATATACCGGCGTCTTCGGACATTACGTAACCCAAAGCATAAATAGACACAGCCGAAACGATAAACGCCACAAACATCACCACAGCCAAAACAAATACCACCAGTTCGTGGCTGAAAAAATTATTCGCGTAATAATTATAACTCGGCACAATAGTGGCCCAAACATATAATACCGATAACAGTAATGCTCCCAATAACAATTTGGTCAAAACATTGATGCCTAAAATTTTCCAAAAATGTTGAACGCCCTTGTGCCACGCTTGGGCAAAGCTGTCTAATTTGCGTTTTTTGTACCAATCGATGGCCGCGGCCATCAGCGCCCCTTGGGCAGTAACAGCAACAAAAACAGTCAACACTAATAATGACAGACACAGCGTGCCGACAGAAAGCCAGTTGAGAAATTCAAAGAAAGTCAATTTGGCCGAACTGTACAGAGTGACATTGAGTGCCAACTGGCCATTGGAAATAAAAATTTGTTTGCCGAAGGTGATTAATTGTCCAAAAAAATCACCGAGGCCAAACTGGCCGATAAGTACCGACAGCAAACCAAAAACCCACAAGACTTTATGATGCCAAACCAACTTCCAAGATTGGATTATGGCCTGGCGGTAAACGGGCTCGTGCATAGAAAAAATAGCTAAAAGATTAGTATGGGTATTATACCACATTTTATGGGTAAACAGAATACAAAAGACGGATAATATATATTTTACGTGCCCTTCGACCGCAAGGGAGCTTGGGCACTAAAATATATATTATCCGTCTTAAAAATTTTTATTTCAAAATCTCCACAATCTCTTCCTGCTCAATCGTCTCTTTTTCGAGTAGTACCGCTACCATCTTTTCCATTTTTTCTTTGTTTGCACCCACCACTTCGCGTGCGCGTTTTTCGGCTTCTGTGATCAAAGAGTGAATTTCGTTATCAATGATTTCCGCGGTCTTATCACTATAATCGCGTTCTTCGTGAATCTCGCGACCCAAAAAGATCATTTCATCATGCGTACCAAAAGTGCGCGCCCCCATTTTGTCGCTCATACCATAGCGCATCACCATATCGCGCGCAATACGCGTGGCGTTGGCCAAATCCGATGATGGCCCGGTAGAAATTTGATCATCGCCAAAAATCATTTTTTCCACTACATATCCGCCCATGGTCATTGCGAGTTCGTCTTTGAACTGCGCCAGAGTATGATAATGTTTGTCCTCGGTCGGCATTTTGAGAGTATAGCCCCCGGCCGACCCGCGCGAGATAATTGACACTTTGCGAATCGGATCACAATTTGGCAACAAGTGACCAACGATCGCGTGGCCGGCTTCGTGATACGCGGTCATCTTTTTTTCTTTTTCGGAAATAATTCTATTTTTTCTTTCCGGACCAAGCAACACCTTCTCCACACTTTCCAAAATTTCAATTTCTTCAATTTGCTTTTTGCCGCGACGTACTGCCAGAATCGCTGCTTCGTTGAGCAAGTTGGCCAAATCAGCGCCGGAAAATCCGGGTGTGCGTTCGGCTAATTTGCGCAAAGAAACTTCTTTGGCAAGCGGTTTATTCTTGGCATGAATACCGAGAATTTCTTCACGATCGTTGATATCCGGTAAATCGATAGTCACCCGACGATCAAAACGACCAGGGCGAAGCAACGCCGGATCGAGCACATCGGGACGATTGGTGGCAGCCATCACTATTACACCGAGATTGGGTTCAAAACCATCCATCTCTACGAGTATTTGGTTGAGGGTTTGTTCGCGCTCATCATGTCCGCCGCCAAGCCCAGCGCCACGTCTGCGACCCACCGCATCAATCTCATCAATAAACACAATAGCCGGCGCGGCTTTTTTGGCTTTGCCAAACAAATCACGTACACGACTGGCACCCACACCCACAAACATCTCGACAAATTCCGAGCCGGACATGTGGAAAAATTGTACACCCGCTTCTCCGGCGACCGCCTTGGCGAGCAAAGTTTTACCGGTACCAGGGCTACCCATGAGCAATACGCCCTTGGGAATTTTGGCGCCCATGGCCGAAAACTTTTTTGGGTCTTTGAGAAAATCTACCACTTCTTCCAATTCTTGTTTGGCTTCTTTGGCACCGGCCACGTCGGCAAAAGTTTTCTTGTCTTTATTCTCTTCTGGCTTTACTTCACGCGGATTACTGGTACCAAATCCCATCGCGCGATTGTTGGCCCCCGATACACTGCGGGTCATGAAGTACAAAAATAATATGATAATCACAAGCGGCAAAATCGCCGGCAACAAATTGATCGCCCAAAATTTGAGCGAGCTTTCGTCTTTAATTTCCACTTGCAAATTTTTGCGCGCATCGTCGGTGACACCGTAGTTTTTCATGAGTTCACCAAATGATTCGCCCGATTCTTTTTTCACTTGTTGGGATTTCGCCGAACTGTCTTTAAGCTCCACTTTTATCATGTCGCCTTCTACGACTACACGATTCACTTTGCCGGCATTGATCTCATCGGCGAGCTGTACCAACCCGACAGTTTCCGGTTTTTTGCTATCACCCATACGCACGGATGACAAAATCCCGGCTACCACTAGCAATACTACAAAAATAATAATAAAATTTTTGATAAAGTCTTTCATAAGATATTTTTTAAATTATGGCCTGTCAATTATATTTTTCACTTCTTTCGCGCGCGAGCGCGAAAAGGGTGCCACCCGGCGGCACAACCCGTTCAAAATATAATTGACAGGCCAAACTTAATATTCAAAAAGTTATCCTATTATAGCGCGAAACGAGAGAAAAATCAAGGTTCGACTATTTGGTAAAAAATTATGAATAAAAATAAAAACCCCCGGCATATCATAGCCGAGGGGGGTGGTCGAAAGAGCTAGGGCCAGGTCATGTCGCACCTCCATGCCGACAGTTGGTCGGCGGGTTCGAAGTTGGTTGACGCATAAAATTTATTCCAGAGTACCTAGGTCCAGGTCATTTCGCACCTCCATGCCGACGAAACGTTGTCGGCGGTTCAGACATGGTGCCGCGGGCTATTGGCGTGATGTGTTTGCGCGTGCCCGGCGGCGGTTAGATCAATGAACAAATTTACGCTACGGCCAGCTCATACTTTTCTCCTTGCCCAGGCTTTGGGCGGCAATGGGTTGCGCCGTTTTTTTGCGAGTCTCGCATTTAGCGACCAGACAGGTGTGAGCGAGTATAATAGCTCAAGATAATTCCCCTGCCTGTCACAAAAGCGAGATGGTTAATATTATCACATTTTAGCCATTTTGTCAAGGGTTACCCTGTGGATAACCCAAAAAATGGCTAAAATTAGGTAAATAAAAAAGGCGGACAAATATGTATTTTATGTGCCCTTCGACCGCAGGGAGCTTGGGCACTAAAATATATACTTATCCGCCTTTAATCTATTTTATTCCGCTTTAGCGGCTTTTTTGGTCTTCTTTTCTTTCTTCTCTTTCTTTTCTTCCCCTTCTTCGCTCACATCCGCTTCTTTCTCCTCCGCTTTTTCGGTTTTTTCGGCTTTGCGACCGGCTTTGCCTTTTACACCGGCGGCTTTGAGACCGAGGCGATGTTCGGCTGGTTCGAGCGACACGATTTCAAATTCTACCTCTTGGCCTAATTTGAATTTGTCGTTGATGTTGGCAATCGGCTCATCGGACAATTCCGAGATGTGGGCTAAACCATGGATTTCTTTGTCGAGAGCAACCATCACACCAAACGGTTCAATCTTGATGATTTTGCCTTTTACCTTGTCGCCTACTTTATATTTATCTTTGGCTTTTTTCCAAGGATCATCCACAGTGCGTTTCACCGATAAATAAATTTTGGATTTATCGAGTTGGATAATTTGAGCTTTCACTTTTTCGCCAACTTTCAAAACATCTTTCGGATGATCGATACGTTGCCAAGCGATTTCGGAAATGTGAATGAGGCCTTCCAAATTATCGCCGAATTTGACGAACGCACCAAAGGAAGTAAGGGCGGAGATTTCTCCATCCACCACATCACCCACTTTGTATTGTTCGAGCACGGCTTTTTGGGAATCTTCCCAGACTGCACGTTCGGATACGATCAATTTTTCTTCTTTTTCGTCTACATCAATCACTTTGACTTCCAATTCTTTACCTACCATTTCACGCAATTTTTCGAAGATGCGATTCTTGTCGCCACCAGCCACACGCGGATAATTATCCGGAGAAAGCTGGGATACCGGCATAAAACCGGCCATACCTTCGACTTGCATCATAATACCACCTTTGTTGGCGGAGAGTACTTTGGATTTGATGGTCAAACCATCTTTCATCCACTTGCGTAGATTGTCCCAAGCGCGAGCTTCGCCGGCCAAACGGAAAGATAGTTCCATTTCACCGTTCTCGTTTTCGAGTTCCACGACAGTAGCTTCTACTTCGTCACCCGGTTTGAGGTTGGAGTATTCGCGCGATTCGGCGAATAATTCAGTGCCTCGAATCACACCGATAGCCAAACCTTCGATGTCCACACGGATTTCGCGACGATCGGCAGAAATAATTTTTCCTTTTACCACATCACCAACTTTGGGCAAATTGCCACCATGGTCGGCGAGGAGCGATTTGAAATCGCCTTTTTCTTCAATTTTTATTTTGGCAGTAGCCATAATATATAATCATTTTATATATATGCTCATTCGCTCGGAAAAACAAACAAGTTTGTTTTTTCCTCACTCATGTCACATATAAACAAAAAAATATTCTTAGCCCGCTTGGCCCCTTCTCGGGAGCGAGTGCCGGCCACTAAATTGGGCTGGCTTGAGAAAATTGATTGTGAAAAAAGTATAACATAAACAGATCAAGGTGTCAATAGAGAGCATAACTACAGGTGGATTAAACATGCCAAAACCACCTCCGCAAACCCTTGCCTATACATTATATATATGGTAAAATACCAACGTCGTTTAGCGACTATTTTTGAATATTCCAAAACCTATGCATATCCAATGGTTGGGCCAAACCTGTGTCAAATTACAAACCAAAAACCAAGACGAAGACGTAGTTATATTACTCGATGCGTATCGCCCGGAAAAAGGCGATTTTCCGCGTAGTTTTACTCCGCAAATCGCTCTATACTCTCGCGGCCAAGAAGATGCCGCCACACTATCACAGAATCCATTCATATTGGATACATTGGGCGAATGCGAAACCAAAGGCGTGATGATCTACGCCCTACCCGGTACCAACGGCAATGTTATTTACAAAATCAACGCCGAAGGCATGAATATTTTGCACCTCGGTCGTCAAAAAACCAAATTTGAAAATGATGACTTGGAAAAAATCGGCGCGGTAGATATTCTGTTGTTACCAGTGGGCGACGGTGAATACCTTTCCCCCGAAAACGCCGCTGCCATGGTGACCGCACTGGAACCGCGCATCGTGATTCCGGTAGGACATCAGTGCGACACCGACCCGCGTGCCAAACCGGTAAGCGAATTTATCAAAGAACTTGGATTAAAACCGGAATCCACTGACAAAAAATTTATTATCAAACAAAAAGATTTACCGCAAGAAGAAACCAAATTATACGTATTAGAAAAAAACTACTAGCCAATTATAAATTTAAAAATTTATATGCCAAAAAAATCCGCAAAAAAAACCAAAGAGGGTGCGGAACAGAAAAAAACGACTCGACCGAAAGAAAAACAAAACATCAAAGAATACATTAGCGGTCAATACGCCCATACCGCTCGCGCCAGTAAATGGCTTTGGACCATACTCGTAATATTTTTAGCAGTCATAGTATTTTGGTGGATCTGGATACTCAAACTGCAACTCACCAATCTGAATTGGCAATCAACCCAAGATCAGCTTACCGCCAAATTACGCGAAAATTGGGATCAATCATTCGAACAAATGCGCCAAGAGCAATCTTTGTCGAACCAGCTCCAAACCGCTTGGAACAACATTATCGCCAATTTGCCAACCAGTACTGTCTCATCGACTATCAGCACCAGTACCGCCACGGTATCCAGCACTGCAAACATCACTGCTAATACCAGCACTATTAATACCAGTACCAATAATTAATTTTAGTAAAAAATTATGCAAGGAAAGATGCCGCTAGCAACTCGACCCGTCGGCAATGTCACCGACGCGCCCATTGTGGAGGAAATGCAAAAATCATATTTGGAATACGCCATGAGTGTTATTATTTCACGCGCCCTGCCAGATGTGCGTGATGGTCTCAAGCCGGTCCACCGTCGTATTCTCTATGGTATGTGGAATATTGGTTTGCGCCACACCGCCAAATACCGCAAGTCCGCCCATGTGGTCGGTGAGGTCATGGGTAAATACCACCCCCACGGCGATGCCGCTATTTACGACTCTATGGTACGTATGGCCCAAGATTTTGCCATGCGTGAAACCATGATCGATGGTCAAGGTAACTTCGGCAGTATGGACGGCGACAGTGCCGCCGCCATGCGTTATACCGAAGCGCGTTTGGATTCCATTGCCGAAGAGATGCTCTTTGATATCGAAAAAGAAACTGTCGGATTCATCCCCACCTACGACGGCACCCACAAAGAACCGACCGTACTCCCCGCCAAACTCCCCCATTTGTTACTAAATGGCACCATGGGTATTGCGGTTGGTATGGCCACTTCTATCCCGCCCCACAATTTATCCGAACTATGTGACGGTGTTATTACTTTGGTCAATCACCCCAAAACCACCGTGGAAGAATTGAACGAAATTATCAAAGGCCCTGACTTCCCCACCGGCGGTATTATTTATAACAAAAAAGACATTGCTGCCGCCTATGCTACCGGTAAAGGCGGTATCGTAATGCGCGCCAAAGCGGAAATCGTAGAAAACAAAACTGGACAATTTCAAATATTAGTTACCGAAGTGCCCTACCAGGTGAACAAATCTGTCATGATCGAAAAAATCGCCGAATTGGTACAAGAAAAAGTCATCGAGGGTATCAAAGACGTGCGCGATGAATCCAACAAACACGGCGTGCGCGTAGTAATTGATCTGAAAAAAGATTCCTATCCGAAAAAAATCTTGAACCAGCTTTTCAAACTCACCGAATTACAAACCAGTTTTCACGTCAACATGTTGGCACTAGTGGACGGTATTCAGCCGCGTGTGCTCAACCTCAAAAATATCTTGGAAGAGTTTATCAAACACCGCCAAGTAGTCATTCGCCGTCGCACGGAATTTGATTTGAATAAAGCCAAAGATCGTGCCCACATATTGGACGGCCTCATGATGGCAATAGACAAAATCGACGCGGTCATCAAAACTATCCGTGCCAGTCGCGACAAAGACGAAGCCAAAGCGAATTTGATGCATAAATTCAAATTCACCGATCGCCAGGCCACCGCGATTTTGGAAATGAAATTACAACAGCTCGCTAACCTGGAAAGTCAAAAAATCGAAGACGAATTGAAAGAAAAGAAGGCCCTCATTAAGGAATTGGAGTCGATCCTTTCTTCCGAAGCAAAAATTTTGGGTATTATAAAAAATGAAACTGAAGAAATCAAACAAAAATACGGTAATGAGCGCCGTACTCAAATCGTCGCTCATGGGGTAAAAGAATTTACCACCGAAGACTTGATACCTAACGAAGCCACTATTGTAATGATGACCACCGATGGCTATATCAAACGCTTGCCACCCGATACTTTCCGTCAGCAATCTCGCGGCGGCAAAGGTGTGATTGGCGTCACCACCAAAGAAGAAGAATCGGTGCAGGATCTGATCACGGCCAACACTCATGATAATATGTTGTTCTTCACCAATCGCGGTCGTGTATTCCAGCTGATGGCCTACGATATCCCCCAGGCCAGCCGTACTGCCAAGGGCCAGGCCATGGTGAACTTCTTACAACTCGCACCCAACGAACGCGTGGCGGCGGTATTGTCACTAGCCGATACCAGCAATATCAAATATCTGGTAATGGTTACCACCAAAGGCACTATCAAGAAAACAGCGCTGGAGGATTTTGCCAACGTACGTCGTAGCGGTCTGATCGCACTCAAACTCAAACCGGAAGATAATTTGGAATGGGTACGCGCGACCAACGGCAACGAAGAAATTATGATCGCCACCAAAAAAGGCATCGCTATCCACTTCAAAGAAAGTAACGTACGTGAAATGGGCCGCACCGCCGCCGGTGTGCGCGGTATCAAACTACACGCGAGCGATCAAGTGATTGCTATGGACATAGTGGACCCCAAAAATAAATCTCTGGAATTTTTATCAATCGGTGAAAACGGCATGGGTAAACGCACTCCTATTGCCGAGTACAAAGTCCAAGGTCGCGGTGGCAGCGGTATCAAGACCGCCAACATTACCGAGAAGACCGGGAACCTAGTATTCGCCCAAGTGGTAGACGCCGTAGAATCCGATGAAAAAGATTTGATGATGATGAGCACCAAAGGTCAGGTCATCCGATTGCCATTCAAGACTATTCCCACTTCTGGTCGAGCCACTCAGGGCGTGCGCCTGATGCGCTTCAAAGAAGACGGCGACCGCGTGGCGAGCGTCACTATGCTCTAAAAAAATTAAGCTCCTAAACAATTAGGGGCTTTTTGTTATACAAAAAAACCACTATAGCAGGCTGACCTGCCATAGTGGTGAAAATATGCGAGACGTTTCGTTTACATGGTGTCGAGATCTTTCAATCTCTCGGCACTCGCGGCCCAGCACAACTGCCGCCCCCAAGTTTCGGCTTCCCGATATTTGGGGTTGTAAGCGGCCCAGTAAGCCGGTATGCCAAATGTCCCGCTATTGGCCCCCACCATAGCGCCGACGATGGCGGCATGGGTGTCGGTGTCGCCACCGGCGTGGATCGCTTCCAATATCGCCCCACGAAAGATGTCCCCCAACAAACGTAGCAGAATCATTCACTTATGTCAATAATATACTAAAAAGCCGGATTTCTCCGACTTTTTTAATATTACAATTGATGAAAATTATACATCAATAATTATTCGGTTGTTTTGCCGTCAAATTCTTCCTCATCCGACAAAGCAATTTCTTTACTGGCATGCACCACCCCATCGCGATGGTGTGCCGGAGAATAAATGGTATAAAGTTTGAGATGTGTATCGGATGAAACATTGACCACATTATGCTGCGCGCCGGAGGGCACGACCACCGCATCGCCATCACTAACCTCATACTCATTACCGTCGATATACACTTTGCCATTACCAGCTTCAAAACGAAAAAATTGATCATTATCTTCATGCACTTCCATACCGATTTCTTCACCAGGCTGCAAAGTCATCAAAACCAATTGGCAATGCTTGCCAGTATAAAGCACTTGACGAAAATTGGTATTATCGAGAGTGAGTTGCTCAATATTATTTTTATATCCTTTCATAGTGTTAGATATTTTAATAAATTAAATATTATTACTTAAAATATAATACCAAACCAATGCTATTTTAGCAACTTGTAGAAATTTACAACTTCGCTAGAACATATTTTACCAAAAACGGCTGAAGACAAGAAAAACCCATAAATCGTCCACCCACCCGCCCTTGCGCTTGACATTTCTCTCCAAATATGGTATATTATCCCGTCAAATCAATGACAGCGTTCTTTGCCAAAAATTGCCTATTTTACCTGTTTATACTCACTAAAATATAATAGCCGTAAGACAACAGAACAGTAATTATAATTTGGCGAGTATAAGCAGGCGGATGGTGTGTGAAATTATCAATGTCGCCCAAGGCGACGAACGAAAGGAGAGAGAGGACGATGAAACCTTATCCTTTTCCGGAAATCGGCGAAGTATTCTCACTTACCCTCGACGGCAGCGACTCCAATGTCGCCCCCCTGGCCATGGTGAAAAACTATGGCTACGACCTCGAGGGCTGGAAGCACTCGGGCAAGACAGTCGCGGGCACCGAAACCCGCAAGTTCAAACTCGTGTCGGTCGACTACTGCCGTAACCACACCGAGTTGCAGCGGAAACTCGTGGCGGCCTACGGCCCCACGCCCGAGGGTCAGTGGTTGGAGGCCTTCAAGGCCGCCTACCCCAGCCACGACGGCAAGGGCCCCGTGGGTGTGGACGACCCGTCGTGGGTGGACTCGAACGGCGACGCTCGCTTCCCGTGCGTGGGCGCAGACAACCGTTCGGGCTTCGGCTGGGCCAACGACGAGTTGCCCGCCCTCTGGCGGTGGCTCGTCCCCGCCGACAAGTAATGGGCCTTGGAAATTGGGGCGCTTGAACCTTTTGGCGCCTCGGCGACTTTGGCCTTGGCCTCGCGTGGTATTATACTGCGCGAGGCCTTTTTTGATACTTTATTTTAGATATCACCTTGGCTTAAAATATATTCGCCCCAAACCATTCGCCGTATTTTTGAGTATAAGCAGGTAAAAATTGGCATTTATTGGCAAATAGTGCCCTCGCGAGGAATTGAACCTCGATCACCTCCTTCGGAGGGAGATATTTTATCCGTTAAACTACGAGGACGAATTAAAACAGCCGCCGCACGCGCCGCAACCAACCATACAAACGATATCGCCACATACTGGCCACCACATCAATTGTACCAACCGAAATAACCACGTCCCCGCCAAATCCCAGTTTGAATCGAGTGACCCCGCCGTACTGATGGCGGCGATCATACTCGTATTCACCTGCTAGATTTCTTTTGCCAGGAGCAATACCAAAAAAATCATAATACCGATAACCCAAACTTTGACCCAATTTGATGCCTTCCCACTGGATTAAATACGGGCCCATTAACGCTCGATAGTTATGATCTGAAGCGCCAAATAAATAGGTAAAAGTATCACCAAAACCAATAAATATACCTACCGCCACCGCTCTATTATTATCATACACAGTGACCTGTCGAGAAATATTAGACTGCAAAATTGCGTGATAATGTTTCTCTGGGTGCAATTTGAAACCATCACGATGCGCGGTCTGCTTCATTAATTTCAAAAATTCATGCTCATTTTTTTCTACCACTACTTTTAAATTTTTTTTCTGCGCCAAACGAATATTGTAACGTGTTTTCTGGTGCATCTCTTCGAACAGCCTATTTTCATCTTTGGATAGATCCAAAATCAAAGTGGCACGTGGATTAACATCCAAAGTTGGGACCAAACAAAATTTATTTACATTGACCATTGGATAGTTTGGTTCCGCCCGCGCAAAAACTACTTTATTTTTTACAAAAAAATCCTGAAATTGTGATAAAATACCACCGGCATAATCTGGTGTCAACACCGGACCTTTGGGGCAGAAACCATATACCCAACCAAAAATTAATGGCACGGATACAGTTTGGACTTGAGCACGCACAATACTGTCTTGCGCAAATACAAATCGCTCTACCCGCTTACTTTCGGTTTGTAGTATCTCGCCCCATTCCCAAGATTGAGGAAATTGATGATGGGTGGTATTGTTTATTATCCAATTATCCCACTGCTCTTTCGATTGTGGTGTATACATTTGCATAAGTCATATTCATTCTAGCCCAATTACAGCCAAAAAGCAATATTGACAAAAAGCAAAAAATGACATATAATCGGGGTAGGTTATATGTTTATTGGTTTTGAGCTCATTCAAAACAATAATCATGCATACCGTGTAATTTTGTTATTTTAATCTTAGATTCTATGGGTCTCCCTGGACATCGCCGGACTAGTTCCGACAAACGCAAACGTACAGCGCATTTTGGCTTAGCCGAAGTCAGTAGTAATTCTTGCCCCAAGTGCAAAAAGGCAGTTCGCCCACATCGCGCTTGCGCTTTTTGTGGTACTTACAAAGGCAAATCAGTGGTTGACGTCGCTCATCGTGACGCTCGCCGCAAACGCGCCGCCAAAAAGAAGAAGTAGAAAATTAAGGAGAATTAACAATTAAAATATATGTCTAGTCGGCATCTCGCTCGTAGCATCGCCATGCAATCGCTTTTCGAATGGGATTTTCGCGGCCAACCCACAGCGGGTTTGCCGGCAATTGTCGACCATAATTTGGCCGAGTTCGGTCCTGGACTAAAAAAAAATCAATTCGCCAAAGAATTGGTAGATGGTGTAATCGATCATTTACCAGAAATTGATGAACTGATTGTAAAATACGCTCCGGAATGGCCGCTCAACCAAATTACCATCGTTGATCGCAATATTTTACGCATCGGTATTTTTGAAATGAAACTCTACGGACAAACCCCGCCGAAAGTAGCCATTAACGAAGCGATTGAGCTGGCCAAAGGTTTTGGTGGTCCTTCATCCGGCAAGTTTGTCAACGGTGTGCTGGGTTCTATTTTCAAAGACATGCAGGTATCCGCTCCCGTCGAAACACCTGATAGTGAAAATAAAACCGTAACTGCATAATAAAAATCATTATCTCTTATCTCCCATCTCGAGCTGCATAAGCTAGAGATGTGAGATACGAGATAGGTTAATACCTATCTTTTTATATGCCTACTAAAAAAAATCCCACTCTCGAGTTGCCCGAAGTCCAAGCCAAAGATTTTGGTCTATTACAAGAGAAATTGGGAATCAAATTCAAACACCCGGAATATCTGGTTCAGGCTTTTGTTCATCGTTCGTATCTCAATGAACACCGGGATTTCCCTTTGCCCCACAATGAACGCTTGGAGTTTTTGGGCGATGCGGTGGTGGAGTTAGTTGTAACTGAATATTTGTTCGCTGAATACGGAAACCCCGAAGGCGAACTTACCAATTGGCGCGCGGCGCTAGTCAACGCCAAAATGTTGGCCAGCATCGCTTACGAGCTTGGTATGGAACCGTATTTATTTCTCAGTCACGGCGAATCCAAAGATAGCGGCACCAAAGCCCGCGACTACATCATGGCCAATATATTCGAATCGGTAACCGGCGCAATATATCTGGATCAAGGGTACAAGGTGGCCGGCGAATTTATTTCCAAATTCGTAATTACCAAATTACCATTGGTGCTAGAGCAAGGTTTGTACATGGATGCCAAGAGTCGTTTTCAAGAATCCGCCCAAGAAATTGTGGGTATGACGCCTAATTATAAAGTTCTGTCAGAAGAAGGCCCGGATCATGCCAAAAATTTCAAAATCGGAGTGTATTTGGACAAAGAATTGGTGGCAGAAGGATTTGGTACTAGTAAACAAGAAGCGCAAACCGAAGCGGCCGAAGCGGCGCTTAAAGTAAAAGGCTGGAAAGGGCCAAAAATAAATATTATCAAACGCAAAGACGGTGATCCGATGTAAGTCGGGTCTCTCGGGTCGGTAGCTCAGCTGGTAGAGCAGATCCCTCTTAAGGATAAGGTCCTGGGTTCGATCCCCAGCCGACCCACGAAACAAGTTAAATCCCGCCCAGAAACGGGCGGGATTTTGAAAAATATCGCTGCCCCTATTTTCAAACGCTTGCATTTCCGAACGAGCGCAGAAAATATGGGCGCATAGCGCCCCTATAGTTCAATGGATAGAATATCAGGCTTCGAACCTGAAGATGGGAGTTCGATCCTCTCTGGGGGCACATCATAGAAAATGTCAAATTCTTTCGGCTGATCGGCGATGGTAGTCACCACACCCTATTTTTTTGTTGCCAACTTATTGGCAACAAAAAAATATCTGTATTGGAGCAGAAACCATATGGTTTGAAGCACTATGCTTGGTCGCCATATTCGTCTGAAATCATTTCAATTTTATTAATGTTGAAGATGCTGTAACTATCAATTAATAGACAACTTATCCAAAAAAACCACCTTTATTTAAACACAAATATAGCTAAAGTTTTATTATTAAATAATTACTTATCCACAACAGAATCTTGACAAAAAAAGGATTGGTGGTATATTCATTTGTTCCCCAATGGGTTTGGGGGGCTTCTACGCGTCTGCGTAGATGGTCATTAACAATCGAAATGTAGAAGGAGACCGCGAACATGGAGAATGAAATTTTGAGAGTTGCGCTAAGTTACTGGTGGGTCGTGCCGATTGTGCTGTTTTTCGTATTCATCAAGTGGACGATCCGGCTCTTCGGCATCGTCCTGATCCCGGACGACAGCCTGGGCGTGGTGAACAAGAAGTTCAAGCTCTTCGGCCCCAACAAGACCCTACCCGACGGCGCGATCATCGCACTGAACGGCGAGGCGGGCATCCAGGCCGACACCCTGGCCCCCGGCCTGCACTTTTTCTTCTGGCCCTGGCAGTTCGAGATCATGATCCAGAAGTTCATCACGATCCCAGTGGGCTCCGTCGGCGTGGTCGAGGCCAAGGACGGCAAGCCGCTCGGCAAGGGCCGCGTGCTCGCCAAACACGTCGACGCCGACATGTTCCAGAGCGCGCGAGCGTTCCTGAGCAATGGAGGCGAGCGCGGCATCCAGATCAACGTCATCCCGCCCGGCACCTACCGAATCAACACCGGCCTGTTTACGGTCAAGTTCGAGAAAGCCCTCCAGATCGACGACAACATGGTGGGCATCGTGACCACGAAGGAAGGCAAGCCCCTCCCCACCGGCGAGATCGCCGGCCGCGAGACCAAGGGGCACACCATGTACCAGGACGGCCAGGCATTCGTGGACAACGGCGGCTTCAAGGGCCTGCAGGAGCAGGTCATGCTGGCCGGCATGTACTACGTCAACCCGCACTTCATCTCGGTCGAGACCAAGCGCATGACCGAGGTGCCCATCGCCCACGCGGGCGTGGTCATCGCCTACGTCGGCGAGGAAGGGCAGGACGTGACGGGTGACGCCTTCCAGCACGGCAACCTGTGCAAGAAGAACGAGAAGGGCGTCTGGATCGAACCCCTCGACCCCGGCATGTACGCGATCAACCCGTACACGCACAAGGTCGAGCTCGTCCCAACGGCCAACATCGTGTTGAACTGGGCCACTGGGAAGACCGAGGCCCACAACCTCGACTCCGACCTGAGCACCATCACGGTGCGCTCCGCCGACGGCTTCACGTTCAACCTGGACGTGAGTCAGATCATCCACATCCCGCGCACCGAGGCCCCCAAGGTCATCGCGCGCTTCGGGACGGTCGGGAACCTGGTCACCCAGGTGCTCGAGCCAATCATCGGCAACTATTTCCGCAACACGGCGCAGTCATCGGACGTCATCGACTTCCTGAAGGCGCGCTCGCAGCGCCAGTCCGAAGCCAAGGACGCCATCAAGACCGCCCTCGACGTGTACAACGTCAACGCAGTCGACACCCTCATCGGGGACATCAACCCCCCCGATGAGCTGATGGACACACTGACGGCCAAGAAGGTGGCCGAATTCGAGAAGGCCACGTTCACGACCCAGAAGGAGGCGCAGGAAGTCCGCCAGGAATTGGAGCAGGCGACCGCCATGGCCGATACCCAGAAGGAGGTCGTGGCCGCCGAGCGGAAGGTCTCCATCGCCGACTTCGAGGCCACGGCGGCCGTGAAGAAGGCTGCCGGCGACGGCAACGCGCTCAAGGCCAAGGCCGAGGGCGAGGCGCAGGCCAAACGGACCCAGGCCGAAGCCGACGCCTACGTGCTGACCCAGGTCGGCGAAGCCGAGGGCAAGAAGATCACGGCCGTCGGCGAAGCCGAGGCCAAGGTCATCCAGAAGAAGACCGACGCCATGGGTCAGGACAAGTTCGCCATCGTGGAGGTCGCTCGTTCGCTCGCCGCGGCCGGCGTGCCCCTGGTGCCCGAGATCATGGCCAGCGGCAGCAACAATTCCAACGGAGGCGGCCTCGTGGATGTATTACTCGCCAACTTGCTCCGCGACCAGCTCGTGAAGCAGCCCAAGTCGGCCAATCTGGATTCTCCCGCGGCCACATAGACCCAATCATCTCATCTGCGTTCGTCTGCGTATGACGAACTAGCGAAGTTCTTTCCAACCATCAACTACGCCCGGTGACATAAACGTTCCGGCTTCAACCGCCCCTACTCTCTGTAAAAAGAGACGACGGGGCATTTCAAAAAATCATCTTTAATAATAAAGGTGATTTTTTGTTTTCAACTACTAAAGAATTTGACACCAAAGTAATAATTTTCTCAAAAAATCTGAATTTAAAAAACGTGCTAGAATGAGATATACTTAATCTATACTAAAAACGGAAAAAATAGAACAATCTTTAAAATACAGCACAAAAAAATTCGCCAATTGGCGAATTTTTTTATTTTATTTAATAAGTTGTCCTATTTTCTAGCCAACCATTTATCGCGCGATAAAAAATAGGTGCGCTTTTTATCATGTCCCCAATCTACATGGATCAAACAAATAACTTTCACATCCGATCGTAAACTTTTTATACGAGTCTTAGCTTGTACGCCAGCATCAATTACTTGCTCTATTGTCCAATGGCACAAACCGGCCGCGCCACATGGCGCATGAACAAACAAGACTACGGTGTAAATTTTTTTCAAATCAACTGCTGCGGAAATATGACGTTCCAGGGCGACACCTTCTTCTTTGGTTGGCCACAAATCCGATAATAAAAGTGCTCCGCCATTTAGCGCTAGTGTATGCACGCGTGGACGAGCCAATTGTTTTTTGGTTAATTCGGCCAAATGAGAATAGTAGCTCTCAAACTGATCACCATCCGCACAAGTGAGCATGATTACGCCGTTGGATAAATCCATGGAATCAAGTGACACCTCAGACAACACTCCCTCTTCTCGTAATTGTTTCAAAATTTGCACATCTCCTTCAGTAAGGTAACCCATAAAAAATAAATTAAAAAATATTTTAATTGCGATTATTTTACCTAAAAAAACTTTTTATGTCAATGCAATAATACCACCATCAAAAAACACAGGGCCCTGTGGATAACTTTGTGTTTTACTATGGTAATTTTCAAATAGATAGCATACAATATCTATAGGTCGAACTTTTTTACCAAAATGCTTGTCTGGTAAAAAATATTTGCAAAATTTTTTCTCGCGATCGCGAGTTCGAAAAAATTCTTCATCCTAAAAAAGAAAGGAGGTGCCCAATATGGCAGCCAAGAAAAAAGCAAAAAAGAAAGTCGTACGTAAAGTCGCCAAAAAGAAAGTCGTACGTAAAGTCGCCAAAAAAACGACCAAGAAAAAAGCGACCAAAAAACGCAAATAAATGAAATAAAACGCCCACATCGTTATTTGGTTCCAGAGCTCGAACAGCTTAACGGAACAAAATAATAATGTGGGCGTTTTTTGTTAACAAAAAAATTAAATCAAACGTGATTGAATAGTTTTCTTACTTTTTGCCAACAAGACTTTCACCACACCATATTGCCCATCGAATCCCGGACTCACCTGCACTTTACCGATACGCATATTGGCAATAGCGTCAGCAATACTAGGTTGGCTGGCCACTGTTTTTATTTTATCTATCTCACAATGCAACAAAATAAAAAATTCACTGCCTAAGTTTTTTATAATATTGTCATATTCAATCGCCACTTTTTTACTTCCCACCCCCACTTCCAACACGCTAGCAATAATTTCACGCAAAGGAATAATATATTTATGAGGAATAAATTTGTTTTCCAAAACAGCGTCATTATTACGATCGGCTAAGCTATCCACTCGATTCAATACGCCGATAGTTAATTCTTTTTTACATCTGGGACAAATATTTTTTAATTTTTTACTTTCGTCAGGCAGGCATACAAACTTACAATCGCGGTGGCCATCAGCATGATACATTCCTTCTTCAGGAAAAAATTCAATAGTGTACAAAAACTTTTTCTTGTCACCAGATTTAATAACATTTGTAATTTCTAAAAAATTAATGTCACTTTCTTTCTCAAAAGCAAACACATTGGCTTCGCGGCCGAGTTTATCCAGACTGTGCGCATCAGAATTCGAGATCAATGTAATGTTATCTAGTGTAGATAGGCGGTGATTCATAATCGGATCCGATGATAAGCCGGTTTCAATCGCGCGAATATGCGGCGAAAGATCGTCAAAACATTCCTCAATACTATCGTAACCGGATTTGGAACCAAAAATCGCAAACCATGGCGTCCAGGCGTGCGCGGGAATAAGCAAAAAACGCGAATCTATTTCCAAAAGCATGCGCAAAATTTCTTGCGAAGAAATACCAAGAATCGGGCGGCCATCGGCGCGAATATTGGCGCCGCGTTTTTCTAATGCCGCCACAAAGCCATCCACCGCCGCGATGCTCGGCGCCAAAATCACATGGTGCAGACGACGGGTTTTGTCTTTGTGGCGATAAATACACGATACTTCTGTGGACAAAATAAACTTAATTCCCACCTCCGGGCCAGTGGCGTTTTTGAGTGCAAACAAGCCAGTGTCCCCCACTTCTACCAAATTCTCTTTGATATGCGCAAGCCAAGCCGGATGGGTATAATCGCCGGTAGCCACAATATCTATTCCTTTGGTAATACAAGCACGCGCTATGTTGGGCAATTCCAACTGCGGCGAACAAGCGCGCGAATATTTAGAATGGATGTGTAGATCGAGAATTTTTTCTAACATAATATTGATCTTATTTACGAACCAGTAGTGAACGCCACGGGAAAATAATATGAAAATTAACCCACAAAAATGACGATCCAAAAATTAACGTTGAATACTTTCCTACAAATTCTATCGCTAAAAATTTTTGCCACCACAATTGGCCGGCCGGCGAACCAGCTACCAAAATAATTGCTATAAACAGAGACAAAAAATAAAAAAATACCATATACCCTTCGGCTCTTTCACGATTTTCCAAGCTCATCGACTCCTGCGGTATAACCACATCAACCAATTTCATAAACGACAACAACGCCAACACGGCGACCAACAATGCCACCATAAAATGTGCAAAATATTTACCGATCAAACTAGCAAACGGCAAAAACACCGAACGATCATAATGAGCAATAATATTCCAACCGATCCCGCGATCTATCGCCCAAAAAACCATTATAAGTAACGACAAAATAGCGGTAAATAACACAAACCCCGCTAAATTATTCACGTCCCACTGCGCCATTTTATCATGCTTCTTGTATGCCGCCCCACCCCACTTCTGCCCGGTACGTTCCCAGAAATTCAAAAACTGTATTTGCACTTCTTTTTTGTAATTTTCTCGTACACGTTGTAGAAACAAAATATCACGACCAAATATTTTTATACGCAAATATGTAAGAATCACCGACACTATAATTAATCCAAAACCCAACAAGTATAAAAATACGTTAGCTAATTCCTCAGGTCGGTTGTCCAAAATAAATATAACAAAAACCATCACAATGGCCATGGATATGAAAAAAATACAAAAATCCACCATCACCCCCAGATTCTTCAATAATCGTAACATATAATAGATTGCATGCTAAATAGATCCGTGCTAAAGTATTTATGACTCAATTTTACGCTAAAAAAACAGAAAACACAATATGACAATAATGAATATAAAAAGTGCGCTCCGTCGCAAAATTACTCCGGGCAAAGCCGCTATTTTGTCCCGTTTTTTCAAAACCGGGCCGGATCAATATGGCGCGGGTGACAAATTCTTAGGGATAGTAGTGCCAGATCAGCGACAGGTGGCGCGAATGTTCTATCAGGTTGCCACTCTCAAGGAGATCGAATCCTTGCTTCGCAGCCCTTGGCACGAAGAACGTCTCACTGCCTTGCTAATATTAGTAGCTCAATTCAAACGAGCACCGGAATCCGCACGCGAACGCATTTACAAATTATATTTAAAAAACACTAAATACATCAACAATTGGGACTTAGTGGATTTGACCGCGCCAAATATCGTAGGCGAATGGCTGATGCAACGCGACAGAAAAATTTTATACCGGCTGGCAAAATCCAAATTACTCTGGAATCGACGTATTGCCATCTTGGCAACTTTTACTTTTATCCGAGCCGGACAATTCACAGATACGATTAAAATTGCAGAGATATTAATGACCGATAAACATGATCTAATCCACAAAGCCGTTGGTTGGATGCTGCGCGAAATGGGTAAACGTGACGTAGTGCCGCTTGAAGTATTCTTGGATAAACACGTCTCCCACATGCCCCGCACCATGTTGCGCTATGCTATCGAAAAACTTCCCGAACACCAAAGAAAATATTACCTACACAAATAATATGACCGATACCAAAATTATTATATCCAATCCTGAGTTACTACAAAATACTATTACAAAAATTAAAGCAGACGGAGCTGGACAGCTCCATCTACTGGCCGATTTTGATTACACCCTAACTCACGCCTACAAAAACGGAGAAAGAATCCGATCGCTCATGGGTGTCATGCGTCAAAGTGGATACCTGGGCGCGCAATTCATCAAAGATGGAGAGGCGCGCGTAGCCAAATATCACCCCATTGAAATTAATTACAATCTATCGCTGGCTGAACGTACGCAATATATGCGAGAATGGTGGGACGTCACTCATGGCGATATTATGAAATACGGCCTAACTCAAACCATGTTGGACAAAATTTGCGCAGAATATCCGCTCAATTTTCGTGATGGTGTCAAACAATTTTTCTCTAAATTACACACTGCCAACGTACCAATAGTAATTATGTCCGCCGCCCCAGCTGATATGATCGCACGATATATCAAACAGCTAGATAGTGTTTATAACAACGTACACATTGTAGCTAATTGGTACATATTTGATAATGACGGCAAAATGATTGGAGTGAAAGAGCCAATAATTCATTCCCTCAACAAATACGAAACCACACTTGAACACTTGCCGATTTTTTCTGAAATACAAAAGCGTCCAAATGTCATACTCATAGGCGATAGCATAGATGATATTGGCATGGTGACTGGTTTTGATTATAAGAATCTAATCAAAATCGGCTTTTACAACCAGCCGACCGATGAACACCTGTCTAAATATCAAGATAATTTTGACGTTGTCATCACTGGGGACGGCGACATGAATTTTGTAAATGAATTGTTAAACAAAGTAATTTCTTAATATGGAAATACTGGATATCGTAAATGAAAAAGATGAAGTAATAGGTTCTGCCTCACGTGATGATATTTATGCTAACAAATTGCCGAGCCGAATTGTGCACGTTCTGATTTTTGACAACACAGGCAAAATGGCACTACAAAAACGTAGTGCCAATCTTAGTTTTTGTCCGGGATATTGGAGTACGGCCGCTGGTGGACATGTACAAACTGGTGAAGATTATATAGCTGCGGCACTACGTGAATACGAAGAGGAATTGGGTTTAAGATCTGAACTCGAACTAGTGGGCAAAGACATTTATACAGACGGAGGTGGTATGAGGAAGTTTCTCTCTACATTTAAGACTATATATACGGGCCAATTTAAAATCAGTCCAGAGGAAGTAGACGAAGTAAAATATTTCACTATCGAAGAATTACGCCAAATGATAGCTGGCGGAGAAAAAATCCACCCAGAGCTATTATTCCTCCTAAAAAAATACTATCTCTAAACACGAAACGGTGGCTCAATTGCCACTGTTTTCGTTTCGCCAGTGGTGGCAGTTTGAAAAGTAAGTGATGTCGCGCAAAGCGCGATAGAATTGTCTGGCAAAGACGCGGGTGCGCCATATTTGGTATCCCCCACTATCGGACACCCGATGTGCGCGAGTTGCGACCGGATTTGGTGTGAACGACCAGTTTTCAAAACAATTTTTAATAAAGAATTTTTGGTGTTAGACTTAACTACTTCATAAGCCAATTCGGCATATTGTGCGCCCGGAGTGGCGGCATCATATACCGTCACAAAATTTCTCTTTTCATCTTTTATGAGCCAATTTATCAAAGTAGCATTTTTAATTTTTGGCGCACCCACTACCAACGCGTGATAAATTTTTTGAGTTTTGTGAGCACGAAATTGCTCCGACAATCGGCTCGCACCTTTACTGGTTTTGGCAAACAAAACTACTCCCGATACCGGTCTATCCAAACGGTGTAACAAACCGAGAAAAACATTACCTGGTTTATTGTATTTTGTTTTTAAATAATCTTTAATTTCATCCATCAAACATTTGTCTCCGGTCTTGTCGCCCTGTACCAAAACACCGGCCGGTTTGACGACGGCGATTAGATGGTTATCTTCGTATAAAATTTTTATCATAAATAAAACCAAAATATTTATGAATCAAAATTCCACCGTGCAAAAATCCCACACGGTAAAAGTCGGCCGTCTTTGCCACTCTCAGCGATGGTTAGCTCCCCTTTTTCAATTTCACCGCCAAACTTATTTTGTAATTTCAATAAATTGTTTTCGTACGCAATGGCCGAGTACCCAGAAGCATAGCCATTAATCAAAACAAATAGCGGCTTATCCGACAAAACTTGTTCGTATAAATCCACTAAATACAAGAAGTCTTTTTCGATGCGCCACATTTCTCCATTTGGTCCATGCCCAAACGCCGGCGGATCCATAATAACACCATCGTAACGATGACCGCGCTTAATCTCGCGTTGCACAAATTTGACAGCATCGTCCAGAATCCAACGAATCGGTGCTTTGTCCAGACCATTGAGTGCCGCGTTGTCGCGCGCCCAACCAATTGCCGACTTGGATCCATCCACATGACACACTTCGGCTCCGGCTTGCGCCGCGGCGAGCGACGCGCCACCAGTGTAACCAAACAAATTCAGAACACTGCACTTGCCTCGTTTTTTTATCACTTTACGAATCCATCCCCAATTACCAGATTGCTCGGGGAAAACTCCGGTGTGTTTGAAAGCAGTGGGACGAATCAAGAATTTCACTCCACCAATGGTTGCCTCCCACTTCTCGGGCATATTTGTCTTCATCTGCCACTGCGCACTGCGGCTCTCGCGTATAAAGACCGCATCGGTATTTTTCCAATTTTTATCTGCGAGTCGCGGCCGCCACAATGCTTGCGGATCCGGCCGGCGCAAAACATAATGCCCGTAGCGTTCCAACTTTTCACCCAGGCCACTATCGAGCAATTCGTAATCCGATTCTGGTTTGGTAGTTAAAATTACACTCATATTATTAAAATTTCGTGCTAAAAACAATTATAAATTAATTCTAAATTCTTTGCCGTGTTCACTAAAACCCATTTTCTTATACCACGCGTGTACATGCGGACGCTCTTCGCGACTGGTGCCGATCAGTTTGTAACACCCTTGCGATTTAGCTTCGTCAATCACCATTTGTACCAGCTGTGTTCCCAGACCACCCCGACGAGCCAATTCCGACACAAACACATCTTCTAACAGACCATACGGCTCGGGATGCAAACCATTTTGTATTACATATAAATAAGCCCGACCGACTTCTTGGCCGTTTTCTACGGCCGAGAATTTGTACGCCACTGATTCAATTTTATTTTTTTGAATCTCCATATTATACAATCAACTTGCGCAAAATGCGTCCCAATTTTATCGAGCAAAGTCCGCCCGCGCTACGTTCGAAATCGGCAGCGACCACTTGGTAATCCGCCAGGTTTTGTTTATCGAATTTCATCATGCCCCAATGCTTCTCGTGATATCTTTTCTTTTGCACCGTGTTCAACACGTGATTATTGTACACTACGGTATCTAGTTTACGCGGTAAATATGCTTGCAATTGTTTTACAAAATCACTTAATTTTTCTGGCCCGGTTTCACCGTCGGTATGAAAAGCGTTGCCAGCGATATAAATAATTTTGGCTTGTGATTTCGCTATCGCCTGACTAACTCCACCCGGCAACAAAGTGGCAATCAAACTGGTATAAAGGCTGCCCGGACTAAGCAAAATCACATCGGCCGACGCAATGGCGCGAGTGGCCGCTGTATACGCCCGACATTTGGGGCTAAGCCAAACTTTTTTGATTTTTAAACCGCGATTATATTTTGGTTTATCAATGAACGCTTCGGTGTGTACGATGTCGTCATTGCTAAGTTGGGCTACCAAATCGGTCGGATGTAACGTGACTGGATAGGCTCGCCCGACCGTATCGATAGACTGAGCCAGCGCATCGAGTGCGTACAAAAAGTTACCACTATACTGCCCACACATGGTCAAGAAAAAATTACCAACGTTATGCCCCTCCAATCGACCCACATGTTTAAAACGCGGACGATAAAAAATGTCACGCAACATTTTGTATTCATATTTCCCAGACAGTGCCAAAGTGGCGCGCATTATATCCCCTGGCGGTAAAGTGCTGAACTCACGACGCAGACGGCCAGAAGACCCGCCCGAGTCACTCATTGAAATCACTGCGGAGATATCAAACAACGGCAAATTTTGTTTCAGAGCCACAATAGAAATCGCACTGCCATTACCACCACCCAACACTACCACTTTTTTCTTGCGCATAATCAATACAAGTGAAGAAAAAAATTAAATTATTCTACAGTTACGCTTTTGGCCAAATTGCGCGGACGATCCACATCACGCCCGAGTGCCACCGCCATGTGATAAGCGAAAAGTTGCAACGCCACCGTATTTACTAATGGTTCAAGTAGTTCCATGGTCGGCGGTACATAAATTACATCCGGAGATAATTGCTCCGCATCGGTATCGCCCGCGGTCGCAATCAAAATAATCGGAGCATGACGCGCGCGCAATTCTTCTACATTACTGCGCGATTTTTCGTATAGCTGATTTTTGGTCATGAGCACCATCACTGGAAAATCTTCGGACAAAAGCGCGATCGGTCCATGCTTCATTTCGCCAGTGGGTAATGCTTCACTGTGAATATAGGTGATTTCTTTGAGTTTGAGCGAGCCTTCGAGTGCTACCGGGAAATTAACCCCACGACCCAAGAATAAAAAATTCTTATATTTTTTGTATTTTTCTACAATCAACTCAATTTGTGCGTCTTGTGCCAAAACCATTTTCATTTTTTCCGGAATTTCAAGCAGCGCATTGAGTAGGCGTGCTCCAGTGGCCGAAGTGGTGCGTTTGAGACGACCAAATTGTAACGCATATAGCATCAGTACTGCCACCGTATTGGTATAGGCTTTGGTCGAGGCTACCGATAATTCCGGCCCAGCATGAATATAGGTGCCACCCTCGGTCTCGCGCGCTATAGTGGAACCAACTACATTCACCAGTCCGCGCACATACGCGCCTTTGCGTTTGGCTTCGCGCAGTGCCCCCAGAGTATCTGCAGTTTCACCAGATTGCGAAATACCAAACACCAAAGTATTCTTATTTACAATCGGATCGCGATAGCGAAACTCGCTGGCGATCTCCACTTCGGTGGGTATCCCGGCCAAACGTTCAAAAGCAAACTTACCTACGAGCCCGGCATAATATGATGTACCACAAGCCAAAATCACCACGCGTTCAATAGCGTGCATTTCGGGCACGGTCATATTGAGTCCGCCCAAATGCGCTTCGCCTTCCGCCAAATTATAACGACCGCGAATGGCATCCTGAAACACTTGAGGCTGATCAAAAATTTCTTTGAGCATGAAATGCGGGAAACCTTGCTTTTGAGCACTAGCCTCATCCCACTCAATTGTCTCGGGAGATTTTTGAATTGGCTGAGCATTGAGACTAAAAATATTCAAATTATCTTTGGTAATTTCCGCAATTTCGCCGTCAGCCAAAAATATTACATTGCGAGTGTAAGACAAAATCGGCGAAGCATCCGAAGCAACATAATATTCGCCTTCGCCCACCCCAATCACCAGCGGGCTACCCATACGCGCGGCGATGATTTTGCCTGGCTCGCGCTGATGCATCACCACCAAACCATAAGTACCACGCACCAAAGCCAACGCTTCGGTAACAGCGGTGCGCAAATCACCGTTATAAAATGGCTCGATCAAGTGCGCCAAAATTTCGGTATCAGTTTCGGAAGATAAAATATGATCAGACAGATATTTGGTACGCAGTTCGCGATAGTTTTCGATAATTCCATTGTGCACAATCACCAACTCGTCGGTACAACCACTATGCGGATGCGCATTCGCTTCGGTCACACCACCGTGGGTGGCCCAGCGGGTATGTGCAATACCAACACAGCCATTTAGATTTTCTCCTTCTAATTTTTTCGCTAAATTTTCAATTTTACCCACCGAACGCACACGTTTAATTTGGTTGATGTCTAATACTGCAATACCGGCGCTATCGTAGCCGCGATATTCCAAACGACGTAGACCTCCCACCAAAACTGGCGTGGCCGATTTTGTGCCAACATAAGCGATAATTCCGCACATATTATTTTTTTGTTTTACGCATATTAGCCTCAGTCAACTCCTCGGGCGTATTGACTCCAAACCATTCATCGCTGTTATTTAAAATTACCACCTGCACATACTCACCTTCGTTTTGCGCCACTGCAAAAGTGGTTGGCAAACCATACTCGCCCAATTTGCGTAGTGGTGGCATCACTGGGAATATTTTTTCAAACCAAGCGCGATCAAAACAAAACGTACCGGTGGAAGTTTCGCGAATTGGATACGTGGCTTCGGATAAATATTCTTTTTCAACAATCTCTATACGGCCATTATCATCGCGCGCGATTCTGCCATAATTACCAATATCCGGCAATATTACCGACAACAGTGTTGCTACCGCCTTGCCATTCTGATGGGCGCTAATTAAATTATTCAAAGTAGCCATGGAATAAAATGCACTGTCGTCGCCATTCACCACCAAAATATGCTCGTAGTTTTTTGGCAATGCCACCGAGCCGACATACGCCGCGTGCGCCGTGCCCTTTTGTTCGGTTTGCTCGACATAAACCACCTGGTCGCCAAAATATTCACGCACTTTTTCACCATGAAAACCAATCACCAAACAAATCTGTTCTTTGGTAAAACCCATTTTTTGCAAAGTGGCCACAATATAACTAATAATCGGCTGGCCACCAATCTCGAGCATCACCTTGGGTTCATCAATACAACCCAAGCGTGTGCCGCGCCCAGCCGCCAGTACCACTACACCAAATTTAGACAAGTCCGCTGACATAGTTTTGTATTTCGGTTAATGTTTTAAAATATGGGAGGCCAGTGGCCTCTACTTGCTCCTGGGTGTACCGCGAAGATTCATATCGCACCACCACTATGGCTTCGGGTGCACATTTTTGTACCGCCACACTTTCGCGTAGATTATCATTTACAAACAAGAATTTACCCACTCCAAAATTATCACAAATATATTTATCTTTGCCGCCAGCAATCACTACTACATCATCGAACCACTGGTCCGCGCCGCAACCTCGGAATTTTTTTAATTGGAACTCTTTGTCACCGGCAGATAACAAAATAGTTTTTTCAGCAATAGTTTTTACATAATCGACAAATGCGCGTGCGCCGGAATATAAGTAATTATTTTCGGTAAGACGATTTAATGCTGGTACAATTTCATCAGGCAATTTATACCCTAGCTCGCGCAAAAATTCTGTATGTTCCTCAAAATTATAGTCGTACTTATCGGGTGAAACTGTACACAACGACCGACGAAAAGTAGTGTCATAATCAGCTTTGGTAACGCCGTATTTTTGAAAAATTTCAAAAATATCGCGCTCAAAAGCAATCGTGTCATAAATGGTTTTATCCCAATCAATAAACGCGTATTTTAACATAAAAAAGCCAAAGTTATTTCTATTAGCAATACTTATCTTACCGCGAAGCGCCAAAAAAAGCAAGTTTTGGCTGTGGTTAGCGAAAAAATATACTGGCTATACACAAATTAGCACCTAAAATCTTGACAAGATTGGAAAATAAAAACAGGGAGCCTTACGGCTCCCTGTTTTTATTTTTTAAACTCTATACTCTATTCTCACTCCCCATCACTTTGGTATTTTTCTCAATCAAATATTTTTTCAGTTCTTCACGCGCGGCACCCAGATACACTCGTGGATCAACCACGTTTTTATCCTCGCTCAGCACCCGGCGTACCGCCGCTGTCACTACCAATCGCCCATCACTATCCACATTAATTTTACACACTGCGCCACGCGCCGCTTCACGCAACTGCTCCTCTGGTACACCCACGGCTGTATCCAAATTGCCACCAAATTTGTTTATCTGTGCGACAAATTCCTGTGGAATCGAAGACGATCCATGCATCACAATGGGGAAGTTTGGCATTTGTTTTTCGATCTCGTGTAAAATATCCAAACGAATATGCGGCTTCTCGCCCGCTTTGTATTTGTACACCCCATGCGAAGTGCCAATCGATACTGCCAGCGAATCTACGCCGGTGCGTTTCACAAAATCTTTTACATCTTCTGGTTTGGTATAATGCGCGTCCTCTACTTTTACATCATCTTCCACCCCTTTTAGCGCCCCCAGCTCCCCTTCCACAGTCACATCATATTTATGCGCGTACTGCACCACTTTTTTGGTTAATTTAATATTATCTTCATAGGGCAAAGACGACGCGTCAATCATCACCGACGAGAAACCACTTTCAATTGCCGACTTACAAATCGTGAAATCCGCCCCATGATCCAAATGCAATACCAGAGGAATTGGTTTTAATTTTTTTTCTTTGGCCACACGCTTCATCATTTCGAGTGCGCCCACCGCCATATGGCGCAACATGGTCGGATCGGCGTATTCGCGTGCGCCTTTGCTCACTTGCAGTATCACCGGAGATTGCGATTCTAGACAAGCCAATACAATCGCCTGGAGCTGTTCCATGTTGTTGAAATTGTACGCCGGAATCGCATATCCGCCGGAGAGTGCTTTTTTGAACAGCGCCCGAGTGTTCATAAAACCTAATTTTTTGTAACTAATCATAAAAATATTTACTATAATTTTTGTCTACATATATTGTACCTTTTGTGTAGAGTAAAATCAACTTACAAAAAACCACACCAATGGTGGTGTGGTGATTAATTGGGTTACTTTATCCCGGTCCAATCTTCATCAAACTCTTTGATAAACTCTTTGATAAACCTCACGCGCTTCTCGGCGATCTTTTTAGCGGTAGCGGTATTCAAATACTCAGGAATTTTTAATATTTTTTCCAAAAAATAATTATAGCTGGTTCCTTCTTGCTTACGAAAAATATAATCATCGTGAGTAAGCTTGCGGCGCGGTTTGCGTACCGGATTATGCAACACACGTTTGATATTACCGCCTGTGGCAAACACGCGCGCGATACCAATCGCGCCCAATGAATCCAAGAAATCAGCGTCTTGTACAATTTTACCCTCCAAAGTGGATGGCGACCTGGTTTCGTCGGCTTTGTATTTCATTTCACCAATAGTATGTATGATAATGTCTTGCTGAGATTTATCCACATCCAATACGTCCAACATACCCCGTAATACCAGCGAGCCTTTTTTGGATTCAAATTCATAATTCTGCGTATCGCCCACATCGTGTAATAACGCGAGCAATTCCACGATCGACAAATCACCGCCTTCTTTGGCCTGCAGATGTCTAGCCATATTCCAAACACGTTCGGTATGAAACCAATCGTGTCCGGTGTGTTCGTTCATTTGCTTGAGTCGCACGTACGAAGCAGTTTTTTTGATTAGGTCAGAATGTACCATAAAGCGCTAAGATTAGACAAATTTGGTTAGTTAAATATTTGATATATTATAGCACAAAAACACCTTTTTGCCAATAATGAAATCCCGAAATTCTATGCCAAAAAATAAGTACAAAAAAAGACCATTGTCCTGGCGGCGGCCTACTTTTGCATTGCTGCTATCATCAGCGCAGGAGAGCTTAACTGCTGTGTTCGGGATGGGAACAGGTGTGACCTCTCCGCTTGTGCCACCAAGACAATGGTCTTTTTAATTTATAAATTTTGACAATTCAATTTTGGCCAATTCTTTGTTATCTATTTAAAGCACATCTTAGTGCTCTCGTCGTACGCTCGACCAATTAGTACTCCTCCGCTCAACATATTACTATGCTTACACGTAGAGCCTATCAACCTCGTAATCTACAAGGGGTCTTAACGAATGTTTATCTTGAAGACGGCTTCACGCTTAGATGCTTTCAGCGTTTATCCGTGCTAAACATAGCTACCCAGCAATGCCGCTGATGCGACAACTGGCACACTAGAGGTTTATCAACTCCGGTCCTCTCGTACTAGGAGTTAGCCTTCTCAACATTCAACGCCCGCAACAGATAGGAGACCGACAATATTGTTACATTCTCATACTTTGAGATGGTGTGATATTTCTATCACACTCTGTATGTCGCCATACAGTTCGGACTATATCTTTACTTTTACCTTACTGGCAAAAGCGTCTAGCATGTAGTCTCTGAGGATTCCAAATGATGTAATAAATCTTCCTTTTTTACCTTTCGGTATTTCCCGCCAATGTTCATTTGATAAGCTAATTTTATGATTTTTTTAATTCCCGCAAGTTCGCGGTGTCGACCAGAATTTGTCATTTCGACAATTTCGGCAAACTTCACAAAACTTTCTTGTTTGATTGAACGTAACGGATATTTCCGAAAGAACGGAATAATTTTGTTACATAAGTCCGAGCGATCGCGCACGACATATACATAAGTATCATCATTTGCGCGCTGCGCATGATTCACCTTGATATACCCACAACCAAAATATTTATGAATTTCTTTCAAAGTTGAAATTCTTAAATAGCTTTGGTTGATATGAAATTCTGGAATCACTTTGATTCTTTGTTTCATATTTGGATCTTTGTAAAATGCGATATGGAAAGTTCCTTCGCCTTCTACAAAACCCACAATATACCATGGATTTAGGATCACATTTGGTCTTTCCTGCTGATTGTCTGCACTCAACACATTTTTACTCATAATACATTTATTGTACCACAAGTAGTGTGAGATCCACAAGTCTCACTCCTATGAGACTTAT